>NZ_VUMP01000009.1:0-248487 GCF_009696115.1 Eubacterium sp. BL-380-WT-2B | reverse complement strand
ACAGCCGCGGCTCCTTCACCGAGTTCATAAGAACCCCCGACCGGGGCCAGGTATCCATCAACATCTCAAAGCCCGGCATCACCAAAGGCCAGCATTGGCACCACACCAAAAACGAAAAGTTTCTGGTGGTCAAGGGAAAAGGCCAGATCCAGTTCCGGAAAGTGATCGGCGATCAGGACGATAAAGAAAAAGCGGAAAGAGAAGAAAAAGAAGCCGTCATCAGCTATCACGTCACCGGCGAGAAGCTCGAAGTCATCGACATCCCCACCGGCTATACCCATAACATCATCAACGAGGGCGAAGAGGACATGATCACCGTCATGTGGGCCAGCGAAGCCTTCGACCCCGAAAAGCCCGATACCTACTTTTTAGAAGTGTAAAAAAGACGGAGTATAAAACATAAGGATATCAACAAGAAAATTCATTTCAGATGAATTGTATCAAATAAAAAAGGAAAGCAAGAGAAAAGATGAAAAAACTCAAACTCATGACCATTTTAGGCACACGGCCCGAGATCATCAGACTCTCCGCCACCATCAAAAAATGCGACAGGTACTTTAATCATATCCTCGTCCACACCGGACAAAACTGGGACTACACCCTCAACCAGGTTTTCTTTGAAAACCTGGGCCTGAGAGCCCCCGACCACTACCTGGACAGCGTGGGCAAAGACCTGGGCGAAACCATGGGCAACATCATCGCCAAGTCCTATGACATCCTGAAAAAAGAAAAGCCCGACGCCCTGTTAGTCCTTGGCGATACCAACTCCGCCCTGTCCGCCATCAGCGCCAAGCGCCTTAAGATCCCCATCTTCCACATGGAAGCCGGCAACCGGTGCTGGGACTGGAACGTGCCCGAAATGGTCAACCGCACCATCGTCGACCACATCGCCGACATCAACCTGCCCTATACCGAGCACTCCAGACGCTACCTCCTAAGCGAAGGCATGGACGGAAAGACCATCTTCGTGACCGGCAGCCCCATGCGGGAAGTGCTCAGGGACCATGAAGCAGAGATTGAGCAATCAAAAGTCCTGCAAGAATTAAACTTAAAGCCTAAAGGATATTTCCTGCTCTCCGCCCACCGGGAAGAGAATATCGACAACGAAGACAACTTTATGTCCCTCATGGAAGCCATTAATCACATCGCTGAAAAGTATCAGCTGCCTGTCATCTACTCCACCCACCCGAGAAGCAAGAAGATCATCGAAAAGCGAAACTTTAAATTTCATCCTCTGGTGACCAACATGAAGCCCTTCGGCTTCTTTGATTACAACAAGCTTCAGAAAAACGCCTACTGTGTGCTCTCCGATTCCGGCACCCTGTCCGAAGAGAGCGCCATGCTCGACTTCCCAGGAGTGCTTATAAGAACCTCCACCGAGAGGCCAGAAGTCTTAGACAAAGGCACCATCGTCATCGGCGGGATCACCGGAAAAGAAGTGGAACAGGCCGTAGAGCTGGCGGTGAATATGTTTGAAAACCAGGAAGAGACCATCATGGCCGAGGATTACGCCGACACCAATGTGAGTGTGAAGGTGGTGAAGGTGATTCAGAGCTATGCTGGGATTGTAAAGAGAACCGTGTGGGGACAATAATGGAAGAATCAATTAAATGCTTTAGTTATTCAGTTTCTGTTGCTATGGCTACATACAACGGAGAACGTTTTTTATCCCAACAGTTGGATTCAATACTTGTACAATTAGCAGATTCAGATGAATTGATTATTTCAGATGACGGTTCTACAGATAGTACACTTCGTATTATACGAGAATACCAGAAAAAGTATAAGCAAATAGTATTAATAGATGGTCCTCAAAAAGGTTATGTATTTAACTTTGAAAATGCAATTAAGAATTGTAAAAATGAATTGATTTTTTTATCAGATCAAGACGATATATGGTGTTTTGATAAAATATCAATAGTTAAGCAACTTTTCAACAAAAATGAAAAGCAATTATTGCTTATGCATAATGCAAAATTGATTGATAAAAAAGGGGAATTATTGAATAAAACGTTATTTGAGATTAGGCCACCTAAAAAAGGTTATGCAAGAAACATTCTTTCAAGTTACTATTTTGGCTGTTGTATGGTTTTTAAAAAAGAACTAAAACAATATATTTTACCATTTCCTAAAACGGTTCCAACTCATGATCAATGGATCAGTAATATTGCTGAGAAATTAAAGTTAACATTTTCAAGTCAAGAAACACTGATTATGTATAGAAAACATGATAATAATAAATCAACGAAGCTTACATTTTTTAATAAAATTAGGTTCAGAATATATATGTTAAAAAGCTTATACAAACAGAATAAAAAGTATGGAGGAATTTAATGAAAATTGTTCATGTTGGATTAACCGCTTATTTTACAGAAGGAATGAGTTATCAAGATAATTTATTAACAGAACAAAATATCAAAGACAGACATGAAGTAATTTATATTACAGACTGTCAACAATATTTAAATGGAAAAGCTGTAAATGTAGAACCCGAAGATACAGTTTTAACTAATGGAGTTAGATTAATACGCATTCCGTTACATAAATATGTAAATGATTATGTTAGTAAGAAAATAAAACGAGCTGATGAATTAGAATTATTATTAAATAAACACAAACCAAATATGATTTTCTATCATGGAATAGGGGGTTATGAATTAGAGACAGTAGCCAAATATAAACGAAATCACCCCGATGTTAAAGTATGCGCAGATTGTCATGCAGACTTCAATAATTCGGGAAAAAATTTTATTTCTAAAATGATAATACACAGAGGATACAATCGCGTGCTGATCAAGAAATGTCTACCTAATATAGATCATATTTTTGCAATATCTTATGAGGCTAAAATATTTTTAGAAAAGATGTATGATATACCAAAAGAAAGAGTAGAAATGTTGCCTCTCGGAGGTATCATTTTTGAAGAAACAATAAGAGAAAAAAAGCGAAAACGAAGAAGAGATGAATTAGGATTAAGTAATGAAGATATTTTAATCGTTCATTCCGGAAAGATGGACCGACTAAAAAGAACCAAAACAATACTTGATGCATTTCAGAAAATAAAAACAAAAAAAATATATTTGGTTATTATTGGAGAATTTAGTGAAGATATGTGGCCGGTTGTTGAGCCAATTATAAAAAAAGATCCACGTATTCGATTTTTAGGATGGAAGAATTCAGAAGAATTATTAGAGTATTTGTGTGCGGCGGATCTATATATACAGCCTGGTGGACAATCAGCAACCATGCAGAATGCTGCCTGTTGTGGCAGTGCATTGGCCTTATATCCACATAAAAGCCATAAGAAGCTAATGGGGGAAACGGTTTTTTACATTGATACCGTTGAAAGCATTCAACGTTTATTAGAAGAAATCAGTGCTAATCCTAAAGTGTTAGAAAAGAAAAGAAGGGCATCTTTTGAACTGGCAAAAAAAGAACTTGATTATAAAGAACTGGCAAAACGAATATATGTTTAAGCAAAAAAAATTTTTCAAATACTTTAAACAAAGAATTAACTTTTTGCAAGATGTTTCCTTAAATATATTTGCCTCTTTTATGATGACGGGTATCTTGCAAATCGTTGTCTATCCTTTTTTAGGTTCACATATGAGTGCAGATTCATATGGGCTTTTTCTTACACTCATTGGCATTGTAAATATTATTTCGGTTACACTGGGAAATTCTTTAAATAATGTGCGTTTATTAAGAGATACGACATACAAAGAAAATAAAACAACCGGGGACTTTAATCTGATCAATCTTGGTGCAGTTATTTTAATCACGATTATTACGCCATTATGTATCTTGTTTTTTAGTCGGGAGTCTCTTTTTTCATTAATCCTGATTATGGGCATCACAATTCTTAGTTCTTGTAGATCTTATTACTCAGTAGGATACCGGTTGGTTTTAAATTATAAAAAATATTTAAAACAATGTATCGTTTATTGTTTAGGAGCACTGATAGGGCTTTTCTTTACTGCATACTCGGGTATCTGGCAATGGGCTTTTTTATCAGCTGAGGTTTTTTCTTGTATTTATATCTTTCTAACATGCAAAAATCTTTTTAAAGAGACTTTTCGACCTACAAAATTAATGAAAGGCACATTAAATGAATATGGTTTTTTAATTAGTGCTTCTTTAATAGGAAATGTATTAACTTATCTGGATCGATTGTTGCTGTATCCTATTTTGGGCGCAGAAAATGTTTCTGTCTATTATACAGCCACTCTTTTTGGGAAAGTTCTTGGCATTGTAATGGGACCAGTTGCAGGTGTTTTGCTGAGCTATTATGCTCGAAAAAATTCATTAAGTTTAAAACAATTTTGGGTGCAATGCTCAATTGCGTTAAGTTGCTGTTTTGGATTCTATTTGGTAACAATTCTATTGGCAAAACCCATTACAGGATTACTATACCCAACATTGATTGATCAGGCAGTACATTATATACCCATTGCAAATCTTTCTGCAATTGTCTTGGTTGCAGCTGGAATAATACAGCCAGCAGTTCTGAAATTTTGTAAAACAAGCTATCAACCAATTGTGCAGATCATCCATCTTATTGCTTATATTGGGTTGGGAACTACAATGGTTCAAAAATTTGGGTTATTTGGGTTTTGTATCGCAGTATTAATTGCGAATTCAGTTAAGGTTATGATGTTGCTGATCATTGGCCATTTTTCATTGAGGAATAACGATGAATATAAAAGTTGATGAGATAATTGTTTTTATAATAATATTGATGCAGGAGGTGTTTTTTGTTGTAACGGCAATGTTTGGTTATGTATATCTTGGAAGTGAAAACAGTAATAGTTATACACTGTTTTGTGTATCCATGTTTGTTCTATCCTTTATTCTTTATTTTAAAAATAGTATTTTTGAAAGAAAAATTAGAATTAAAGAAGTCCTGGTTCTTTTTATAGCTGTGATTATTATAGCACTTGCAGGTTTGGAGTATATCCTATCTCAAACAATAAATTCGCGATATATAATGAGCGTACTATATTTTGTGTGTTTTTCGGTTTCTTCTATACTTGCAGGTTTATATTGTGTAGAAAAAAATATCGTGCCAAGATTAGTTAAGTGGTTTGATATTTATAATATTATTGCATTTATTATTTTGTTCAGTATTGTGATGAATAATTTTACAAAAAATGCATATTTTCAGAGTGCAGGGGCTTTTAATTACCAGGGAATTTCATATATTTTGGGATTTACAGGCGGTATTAATTTTTACTTGATTTTTTATGGGGAGAAATATCAGAGGTTTAAATTTGCACAAACAAAGGTATTTTTAACATTTCAAATACTGTTGTTTATAGGACAGTTTACTGCTTGTTTGTTGACTGGTGGAAGAGGCGGGTTTATTCTTTTTATGAGTTATATTATTTTCATCTTATTAATAATTGTTCGAAAAAAACAAATAAAAAAAATACCAAAATTAATAATAATATTTTTAATAATAATACTCTTTTTTTTAGTTTTTAGTAATGTTCTTATAGACAACTCACTTTTTGAAAACAGTATAGATCGTATTGTATCATTCATTTCACCGGCTGGAGGTATCAATTGGGAAGCTACATCTCAAAGAAATATTGTATATTTGGAAGCAATAGCGATGATTTTTAAAAGGCCGTTGATAGGATATGGTTTTTGGGGATACCTAAACACCGCTTTTGGTATTAAATGGGGCTATCCACACAACTTCTTTTTAGAAGCATTGCTCCAGGGAGGAATCATATATTTTTTATTTAGTTTAATCCTTTTGATTATTTGCATTTATAAAATAAAAAAAATTATTGCTTTTAATCCTAATTATGAATTTTTATCAATATTAGCAATATACCCAGTTATAAATTTGATGATGAGTGGGACTTATGTCACAAACAGTTTGTTTTGGTTTGTATTAACAATTTTATTATCAAAGGACAATAAAAAAACAACGTATTTTTAGAATAATTATTAAACAAAAATGGAGAAATAATGAAAACAGGAATAATCGGAACCGGATACGTCGGCCTGGTACAAGGTGTGATACTCTCAGAATTTGGTATGAATGTTTTGTGTATGGATGTATCCGAAGAAAAAATCAAAAAATTGAAGCAAGCAGAATCCCCCATTTATGAGCCAGGACTCTCTGATATGCTAAAGAAAAATATTGAGTCAGGTCGTTTGTGCTTTACAACTGATATGAAAAAAACGGTAGAAGAAAGCGACGTCATCTTTATTGCGGTGGGAACCCCAGCACAGGAAGATGGAAGCGCAGACCTTCATTATGTGATGGATGTGGCAAAAGAAATCGCTGGATATATCAATGATTATAAAGTCATTGTCGATAAATCGACGGTTCCTGTTGGAACAGGAAAGAAGGTCAAGACAATCATCGAGCAAGGGATTTCAGAACGAGGACTTGACATAAAGTTCGATGTAGTGTCCAATCCGGAATTTTTACGGGAGGGAAAAGCCATCAGTGACTGTACTAATCCTGACCGGATCGTTATTGGATCAGAAAGCGAAAAAGCACAACATATTATGCGTGAAATTTATGATGTCTTTAGTGTCAATCAAACACCGTTTGTTTTTACCAATATTGAAACTGCGGAAATGATTAAGTACGCATCCAATGCTTTTTTGGCAGTAAAAATATCTTTTATTAATGAGATGGCATTACTGGCAGAAAAAGTTAATGCAGATGTTCAGGAAATTGCCCGAGCAATGGGAATGGATGGAAGAATTTCACCTAAGTTTTTACATGCAGGTCCAGGTTTTGGGGGCAGTTGTTTTCCTAAAGATACAAAAGCCATTGTCCGGATTGGAAAAGAAAACAATTTGGAAATGAAGGTTATTCAGGCAGCGATAGAAGCAAATGAAAAACAAAAAGAAAAAATGGTGGAAAAGATCAAAGGTGCAATGGAAAAAGACGGCGGGATAAAAAACAAAATTATTGCAGTTTTAGGTCTATCTTTCAAGCCGGAAACCGATGATATGCGGGATTCCCCGGCGCTGGATATTGTAAAAGGACTTGTACAGGACGGTGCAAAAATACAAGCTTACTGTCCGGAAGGTATGGAGGAAGCAAAATGGCGTTTTAAAGATATTGATACGTCCATCAAGTATATGAATAACGAATACGAAGCAGCAAAAGATGCAGATGCATTGGTAATCATTACCGAATGGTATCAGTTCAGAGCGCTCGATATTGACCGCATCCAGAAAAATATGCGAGGACAATATTTCTTTGATTTGAGAAATATCTATGTTAAAAAACAGGATATGCTGAAAGGCTTTGAGTACCATGGCGTTGGCGTGACAAGGAGAGAAAGCTATGAGTTGTGAGATGATCCCATTGATGAATGTATCAAGACAATATACCTCCATTAAGGAAGAAATAGACACCATAGTTCTGAAGGTACTCGCATCAGGAGCCTACATTTTGGGCGATACCGTTAAGGCGTTTGAAGAAGCTTATGCAGACTATATTGGTGTAAACTATGCAGTTGGTGTCGGCAATGGCACCGATGCGTTGGTCATCGCCTTAAAAAGTTTAAATATTGGAAAAGCTGACGAAGTAATTACTACCGCCATGTCTTTTTTCGCAACAGCGGAAGCAATAGCAGCTGTTGGCGCAACACCTGTATTTGTCGACTGTACCGAAGACACCTTTTTGATTGATCCGCAAAAAATAGAAGAAAAGATCACCGTGAAAACAAAAGCCATCATTCCAGTTCATTTGTATGGGCAGTGTGCAGATATGGATACGATTTTAGGAATTGCGGAAAAGTACAAACTTTATGTGATCGAAGACGCTGCCCAGGCAGCTGGAGCAGAATATAAAGGAAAAAAGGCCGGATCAATGGGTGATATAGGATGCTTTTCTTTTTTTCCCACAAAGAATTTGGGCTGCGCTGGCGATGGCGGTATTATTGTGACAAATCAGAAATCGGTTTATCGAAAGAGCCGAGCCTATAGGGTACATGGCAGCGGATTAGATGGGCAGTTTACCTATCAATCACTTCAGGGGATTGATAGTACAGAGGAATTTGATTTTAAAGAAAATTTGCCTAAATACTATAATTTTGTTATTGGTTATAACTCACGTCTTGATGCGCTTCAGGCTGCTATTTTAAAAACAAAGCTTAATCACTTAGATAATTGGAATAAACAACGAAGAATAATTGCAGAAAAGTATAATCACCAGATTTTCAATCCTAAAGTCACGTTGCCATATATTGCAAAAGAAAACCAGCCTATTTTTTACGTTTATATGTTAAAGGTTAAAGAGCGGGATGGTTTCAGAAAATATTTAAAAGAAAACGGAATTGAGACAGGCGTTTATTTTCCAGTACCTTTACATAAACAAAAGGTGTTCGAGTCATTGGGCTATCAAAACGGTGATTTTCCGAATGCGGAAATGGTGGCAGATCATACTGTAGCCATTCCAATGTTTCCAGAGCTATCGATTGAAGAACAAGAGAAAATTGTGAAGTGTGTAAACCAATATACGGAGTAAAAATGAAAAGAGATTATTATATCCATGAAAGCAGCTATATTGGAGAAAACGTGACTGTAGGAGAAAAAACAAAAATTTGGCAATTTTGTAACATAATGGATGGTGTTTCTATTGGAAAGAACTGTAATATTGGACAAAATGTTTTTATGGAGCAAGGTGTGAAAATTGGAAATAATGCGACGATTAAAAACAACATTGCACTTTACACAGGTGTCGTTTGTGAGGATGATGTGTTTTTAGGTCCCAACTGCGTTTTTACTAATGTGATCAATCCAAGAAGTTTTATCTCTCGAAAAAAAGAATATCGTCCAACACTCGTCAAGAAAGGCGCTTCAATCGGAGCAAATGCCACTGTGGTGTGCGGATCGACCATAGGCAGTTATGCCATGGTTGGGGCAGGAAGCGTTATTACAAAAGATGTTCCAGACTATGCGCTGGTTTACGGAAACCCAGCCCGATTAAAGAGCTATGTATGCCAGTGTGGCAAAAAACTTACAAAAAGTAACGAATATTATGTTTGTTCAGAGTGTGGAAAGAAATACCGCATTTGTAAAGAAAATAAAATCAAACTGATAGAGGTATGAAATGAATTATGCATTAATAGGTTGTGGGCGGATTGCCATCAATCATATTACAGCTGTAAAGAACAACCAATTAAATTTAGTCGCCGTCTGCGATGTTGTACCAGAACATATGGAAATGTTGTTAAAAAAACATCAACTTGAAGATAAAAAAGAGATTAAACGTTATTTAGACTATAAAAAAATGATTGAAGAAAATCAGATCGATTTAATAGGAATTGCGACCGAAAGCGGACTTCATGAAAACATCGCGTTGGACTGCATTAATGCAGGGATTCACGTTATTATTGAAAAACCCATGGCAATGAGCATCGAAGGTGCCGACGCGATTATTAAAGCTTCAGAAGAAAAAAAGGTTAAAGTAGCGGCCTGCCATCAAAATCGTTTTAATATAGCCGTTCAAAAAATGCGCAAAGCAGCGGAAGAGGGTCGTTTTGGAAAGATATCCCATGGATCCATAAACGTTCGATGGAACCGGGATAAGAGCTATTATGACCAGGCGCCCTGGCGCGGCACCTGGGCCCAGGACGGCGGCTGTCTGATGAATCAGTGTATCCATGGTATTGATTTACTGCGGTGGATGATGGGCGGCGAAATCGAATCCGTCTATGGTGTTACCCGTCAGCAGTTTCACCATTATTTAGAAGCCGAAGATGTTGGAATGGCAGTTATACAATTTAAAAATGGTGCTATCGCAACAGTCGAAGGAACAACAAATGTCTATCCTAAGAATCTTGAAGAAACCCTGTACCTATTTGGAGAAAAAGGAACAGTAAAACTTGGTGGGAAGTCGACTAATGCCATTGATGTCTGGGAATTTGAAGATGCGACGGAAGAAGAAAGAAAAGAGAATACAGGATTCTTCGAAGAAACAAGCAATGTTTATGGAAATGGGCACACGAGTCTTTACCATGACATGATTGAATCGATTGAAAAAGACCGAAAGCCTTATGTGGATGCTCATGCAGGTAAGGATGCGCTTGAGTTGGTGTTGGCGATTTATAAATCAACAAATGAAAATAAAAAAATTAATTTACCATTGAAAGAATGTGCAACTAACAGTTTTATTGGTAGATTTAAATAATCCCCACAACTTAACATGGTTTCCGGGACACATCCCAATCAACCGGTACGCGAAGCTTTTTACGCTTCGCGTACCGGTTTTTCTTTTTATGAAACCCAATCCGCCCACTACCCGCCAAATTCAAAAATAAAAAAGGAGCGCCCACCATGACCATCCACCTACCCGAATCCCACTACACCCTAACCACCCTCATCACCCCAGAAGACATGCCGGCTCAGGCCATTCTCAAAGCCCCCACCCAGGCTGCGCAGGCGCTTGTGGAAACGATTATCAGCCGGACCGGCAGGGTTCCGTGCCTAAAGGAGTTAAACCTCAAAGAAGGGCTGGAGCTGCACTGCCAGAACGATATCTGGGTGGACAAAGAAGTTTTAAAGGACATGGAACACGAGCCCGAGAAAGAGCGAAAAGAATCAAAACCGCCAAAGCGCAAAAGAAAGCGGAAGCCCCGCCTAAAACGGACCGCCAGCGGTAAAAAAGTATTGACCAGCTACAACAAAAAATTTAAAAAACGGTCCAGGAAGAAAACACGCAAGTGTCTTAGAAAGCTGAACCGTAATGGTTTTGCGGTGCGCATTGTAATCAACCGGTATGAGGAGATCACCATCTTCCTCATACCGGTTCTTTTTTGTCCCGACTGTAAAAAGCGGCGGGAGTTCGAATGTTTTAAGAAGCTCCAGTACTGCCACCGGGTGCTCACCCTTGAGATGATCAAGCACTGCCGTTACGATTCCGAGGTCTATGAGAAGCTTTTGACCGAGGATATTCTGGAGCTTATGGAGGACGGTGAGCTGGTGGTTTACTTCGAGGAGGAGCAGGCTGAGGCCCGAAAACGGGATTTCCAGAAGAACGTAAATTATGCGAAGCGGGTTGTTCAGGGGCCTATGGGTCTGCGGCCAGAGGTAGAGGTCCCAGCCCCTAAAAAGGGCGAGAAGCCTGACCGCAAGGATGCTAAAAGAAATCGGCTGCGCCAGCTGGCAGCCTGGGCCCAGGCCTTTGCCTCCGGATTTATAGAGGAAATCACTTTTGTAAAAAACTGGTACAGCCTGCTGCGCCTGAAATGCTCCGACACCAACGGCGATCCGCTCTGGAAAAAGTCGGTTTCCAGAAGAAAGTCCAACTCCGAGTACATTCTCACACCATCCGTCAGGCTGTAGAATAGAGTCAAGGTCAGCGCAGGAAAGCGTAGCGCCAAAATTGAATGAGGAGGTACTGAGAATGAAGAAATCAGTACAAAAGAAACAAAACACTTTTTCCCAAAAAACAGCGGAAAAAGGCACGGTTCCATGCGGTCAAAATATTGAGAGTTCCCAGCGGGAGCATTTTGTCGCCAAACTTTCGGAAAAAGTAAAACGAATCCTCCAGAGCTACCATAAGCTGGAGCACAGCGCCTATGGTAAGGTGGATACTCTGTGTGTAGGAGAGGGAAAAGTATTTTATTCTACTACTGATGTGGAACGGGTATTGGGTTTTAAAAAAACGAGACGCTATACCAGCCGGCATTTTAAGAGGCTGGGTGTGCAGGTTTTACCCATCCCGCATCCGGGAAATGCAGAGCGGGTTCAGTACAAAAACTTTGTAGATGAAACGGGGCTGAGAAAAATGCTTGAGGCCAAACGCAGAACCGTGAGAAAAACCAAAAAAGACCATCAGCTTTTTAGAGAGTGGGAGACGCTGCGCAGCTGGCTGCTTAGTCTGGAGCCGGAGAAAGCGGGCATTGAGGTACGCTGTAATGTATCGGTTCCGGTTGTTTTAAAAGTGGATTAAAAGCTTAAAAGGAGAGTTTACAATGAACAGAATATTAAACCGAAAAATTGATGAAGAGACCATAATTTTGGAAGAAAAAATCTTGAAATCATCCGAATATGCAGATGTACGCTGTATTCTGATCCAGGAAAAGCGCGAGCTGCACGTCTCTGTTTTATACCATGAGATATCAAAGCTTAAAAAGCGCCTGATGACCGCCCATGACAACGAGTCGAGTGCTTTGATGGATCAGATCATCCATCTCAAAAAACTGATTAATGGGATGAAGGGGGACTATGATATCTTTGAGGTGAGGGCCCACTGGTATGTGGCAACAGACCTTTGTGATTATCTGGAACTTCGCTGTCATCGGGATTTTCTGGAGAAGATTGCACTCCCCGGCGGCCTGAGAATGGAACGGGTTCGGTGCTCGGACGGAAAACGGCATTGGGCCTATCTGGTCAGCGGAAATGAGCTTCAGCTCATGGGTGTAGCCAGCTTCAGGGATGAGGCAAGGCATTTTTGTTCGATTATCATGGACTATTATCCGCCCTTTGTGTATCTGGAGTCCCTGGGCAGCGTTGATTACGCAAAGGATAAAACTATATCAATTCTGACAGAAGCCCTTGAGAAACAAGCGTCTACAAACGGGGCGCTTCACCGCAATCTTGCCCATCTTGACAAAGAGCTCAGCCGCCTTAAGCATAAGGAAGCGCTGTTTGAGGATATCCGTTTTATTGTGGAGTATGGGGCTTGAGCTTTTTCAAGGAGATCCGCTATCTGTTTGAGTGGCTGGAGGATCACGAGCTGAGCCCGGGCGCTTTCTTCTTATGGGTGGTGCTCATGGTGTTTAACAGCTGGTGTGCGCTGCTCACTACCTCGGGCGAATGGCTCTGGCGGGTGGAATTCATTATCGGCAACAAGCGGATCATTGATGTGATGCACTGTTCGGAGCGGCAGATGATGCGCTACCGGCAGGAGCTTGAAGCTAAGGGGCGGATCATCTATCAAAAGGGCAGTGCCCAAGGCGCAGGGATTTACACGATGATCCCTCTGCGCCCCAATGTGGAGCCCCGGGAGATCAGGCATGTGTTATCCGAAAAGGTGACCATGGTTTACGATTACGTGGGTAATCCAGAGTCCTTTTCCCTGGAACCGGGGAAGGATGCCGGAAAAAGTTATCCACAGGCATAACCGACACGGGTGTCGGCAAATTTTGGCAAAAACAAAAAGTGGACGCTAAATCACCGACACCCGTGTCGACATAAATAACAATAACATTATTATTTTTATATATTATATATATACATACAGGAGGTGCGCCATGCACGCGCAGAATTTTTATGGAACCGGCCCGGTGATCATCGGGCGGAGACGAGCTTACCGGGTCAAGGCAGAATGTTTTCTGGACATGGGCTTTTTCGCAAGAAGCGATGAGGAGGCCGAGGATCTGTTCAACGACTTCTCAGATTCAGTGGAGAGCCGTTACCCAGGCATTGTGCTGGAGCTTAAAAGCATCCGGGAGGATGACTAAAGGAGGTAAGTTTGAAACAAAACGATGATTCAGAAGACTACACCGGCTTAGAGCGGCTGGTAAAAAAAGCGAAGGCAGGCGATCAACAGGCAAAGGAAAAGCTGATCTTTGCCTTCCAGCCGCTGATTTTAACGACCATACAAAAGTATGTGTATGATCAAAAGGAATATGAGGACGCTTACCAGGACGCTGTCTGCGTTTTCCTGGAAGCCCTCCGTGATTTTGAACTGGACGCCCGGATTTACTTTCAGGTGTTCATCCGGTCACGGCTCACCAACTACTTTAAAAAGCGGCGAGAGGGGCGGTTTGAAAGGTCCATCAAGCCAGAGGAATCCCTGGACCGGCAGATAGAAGGAGAAGGCGGAGCCATAGCGCTGATCGAGTTGATTATAGATGAGAAAACTGATGTGGCAGAGGCATATCTGCGAAAAGAGAAAAACCAGCGTCTGGTCCAGGTCTACGAGAAGCTGCCGCCCCGCCAGAAGGCAGCTTTTCAGTATTTTTACCAGCAGAAAGGGGATCTGACAGAGCTGGCAAAGGAAGAAGGTGTGAATCCGTCCATGATGACCCGGGCCTGCCGGAGCGCTTTTAGAAAACTCAGAGAATTTCTCTAAAGCTTAATAAAAACTTAAATTTTATTTTTTTCAAACCACCATGTCCTTTTTGTACCCCAAAAACGGATTGTATAAGTGTAAGGCAAAACGCCAGATACAAAAAACAATTCAGGAGGTAAGAAAAATGGCAATCGAAAAAAGCGTTGAATCCGTAGGGATGAAGGTGACCGTCAACCATGGCGAGAAAGAAGGGAAGATCGTCAAGTCCTCAAAGACCTACGGCGACGTCGACCCCGCCGTCACCGACGAAGCCTTCGTGGGCACCGCCAAAGCTATCACTGGCATGCAGGAGCCCATCAGAGAGAAGCAGGTAAAGGTGACCGCGGAAGAATTTATCGAAGTAGCGTAGTGGAAAAGCGGCGATTTAAGCCAGAACCACAAAATTTAAAATTAGAAGGAGACTAAAAAATGCCAACAACCAATAAAGATTTAACCATCTATTTTCAGCGCGCGGACGGGAAGGAGTTTAAAATCACCATTCCCGATTACAAGGAGGGCATCACCGACGCCGAGATCAAGACCGGGGCCCAGGCCATTGTGGACCAGGGCGCCTTTCTGCCCGACGGGTTTGGGCTGGTCAAGGTGACCGGGGCCGTGAAGGTCGACACCACAAAAACTGACGTGGTCATTGAGGAAACAGCGTAAAAAAGGGGCGAAAGCCCTTTTTTTAATAGCGAAAGGGACAAACTAGAACAAACTAGAAAAGAAAGGAAAATTAAATGAACACATATAAAAAAGGTGTGGTATTCACACTGATAGCAGCCTGTGCATTGACTGTTCTGGTCTTTTTCGGGCAACTAACCCTAAGGACAGAGCATCCAGTGTCCACAACAGAGCAGACAGTGGGGCCGCCAGAGCCGGAGCCGCCCGCTGAGCCGGAAATCCCGACCGGGGCGACAGAAGAACCAAAAGCGCCAGAACCCGAACAAAGAGAACCCCTCATGGCATCTCCCCATTTTGCCATGGAAGAATATCGGTGCGACGGTGCGGGCTACTGCGACGGCTGGCCCTGCGTTGTGGAGCCCGAGCTTTTAGAGAAGATCGAAGCCCTGCGGTGCTATTTTGGACGGCCGGTCATCATCACCTCAGGCGTGCGGTGCGAAGCTCGCAATGAGGAGGTTGGAGGCGTCAGCTGGTCCTTCCACAAGCGGGGCTGCGCGGCGGATCTCTACTGCCCTGGGGTGGGTGTTGGGGATCTGGCCGCCGGGGCAAAGGACTGCGGGTTGAACGTGCTGCCCTATTACGGCAGCGGGTATATTCATGTGGAGATCATTCCCTGAGGTCAGAGCGTCCGGCTTGTTAAAAAATGTCTGAAAAAGCTCAAGATTTTTCTATTTTTTGCTGTTATTTAAGACATATTGGATGCAAAATATTTGGCGCTTTTTTAAATTGCGGTTTGTAAAACGTTGACAATGGCTTTAATAGGGAGGGTGTCATGTGACTTTGCGTGTAATGGGTTTATGCAGTAAAAAAGGCCTGACAAAAGAATATGCAGTCTGTTTTTATAAAATAATTGTGATTTTATAAGATATTTTAGGTATGATGAAAATCAGACTTTCCTTGAAAATATTGAAGGAACTGGCACGAAAATTGCGTTGGTATAATGTCAGGAAATTTAGTTTGTTTTAGGCAGAAAAGGCTTGTTTAAAACAGGGAAAGGAAAGTATAATGAATGTAGAAAAAAAGCGGGTTAAAAAACCTCCATAAAACATAAACAGGCTATGAAGAAATGGTATGCGACGTTATAGAGACGCGGATTCCGGAGAGATGGGAAGCCAAGGATATTTTTAAAAACTGAATGACAGAAGGAAGGGATCATCATGACTGAAAGACGCAGAGAGCTTATTTATGTCTGCTGCCTGACAGGCTTTATCACGATTACCTTTGCTTTTGGAAGATATATTTTTTCGATGATTACCCCGGATATTGTGAAAGAGCTGGGGATTGACTATGAATTTGTAGGCCGGATTAACGCCTTTCATCAGGGCGCCTATCTGTTGTTTTCACTGCTTGGCGGGCTGCTCTGCAGCGTGGTCAGCGTCAGGCGTTTGACTGGAGGCTCGGTAGTGCTCTGCGGCCTCAGCGTCACACTACTGGCGTTTGTGAATAACCCATGGGTACTGCTCTGTATTGTTACCCTCCAGGGGATTTTTGCCGCTACCTCCTGGATCCCCATGGTGGCCTTTGTGGCAGAAAATATCCAGGAGAAAAACCGGGGAAAGAGCCTGGGGATTATCTCAAGCGGAACCTCCTTTGGCTTGATTTTAAACGGGGTGCTTATTCCGTGGCTCCTTAAATACGGTACATGGCACACAGTGTGGCTGGTCTTTGGGATAATCAGCCTTATTCTGGGAGCTATAGGAATTTATGCAGTCACGGCGCTCGGGAAAAAGAGCCCAGAGGGTCCTGGGCTGGCGGAGTCAGGGCATAAGCCCGGACCGGTTGCGCAGGGAGGACAGCCCGCCGGTAGTGTCTGGCGGCATTACTTGCTGCTGGTGGCTCTGCTTGTGATTTCTGGTCTTTATCTGATCCCCTTTCAAAGCTACATTGTGCCTCTTATGCAGGAGGATCTGGGGCTCAGTGAGCAGGTTTCAGGACTTTGCTGGAGCCTGTTTGGCTTTATCGGCATTTTCAGCGGGCTTATGGCCGGTATGCTGGCGGACCGCACCTCGGCCAAAACAGCCATGATCATAACCTACGGGATATCGGTGCTGTCCATTGCCTCAGTGGTCTTTTTAGACGGCGCGGCTGCCGCGCTTTTGGCCTGTGCTATTTTTGGACTGACCTACAATGGTATTTTTGGACTGCACCCTACCTATGTTTCAAGAATTCTGCCGCCGGATAAAACAGCCCGCCTGTTCGGGCTGTTGAACCTTTCGCTGGGGCTGGGCTCCATGATCGGCAATTATGCGGGCGGTATCATTAAAAAGGCAACAGGCAGCTTTACTCTGGCCTATCAGCTCATGCTGGTAATGGCAGTTTCAGCCGTGGTAATCTGCTTGATGATAAAAAGTGATCGCGAGAAAGGCGGAAAACAAAATGGAAAAAATCGTATTTAACCCCATGGAAATCTTTTATGACATCGAGGCCTTTGCAGAGGATAAACACATTGATCCCCAATCACAGGTTTACAGCGAGCTTCTTCGATGGGCAGCAGCGGCCGAAAAGCTTGTAAGGCCCAGGGCCATCATTAAATGGTGCGCCGTAAAGGCCCTTGGCGATGACCGGGTGCAGGTTGCGCATAAAATTTTTGAAAGCCGTCTGCTGGCGGAAAAGCTAGAAGGAATCGAACGGGTTTTTGCCACAGTGGTAACTGCTGGTGACGAGCTGGACGCCCTACAGGAGCCTTCAGATGAGGTGCGCAATCTGTTGAAATATGCCGCGCTCAGAGAGGCCCGCGCGGCGGTGGACCGCTATTTAAAAGAGCATTTTGCCTTTGACCATATGGGACGTTTGAATCCGGGCTCACTGCCAGACTGGCCGATCGCCAACAATCCCGCGCTTTTTGAGATCATCGGCGACGTGACAGAGACCATCGGGGTTCGGCTGACAGAAAAAAACTATATGCAGCCGGGATACTCGGTGTCAGAGCTGCTCTTTTCAAGCGATGCGGATTATGATAATTGTAGTCTGTGCAAGAAATATGACTGCATCGGACGAAAGGTTCCCTTTGACCCCGAAGCCTATGCGCGGATATTTGGATAAAATGGAGGTGAAAAAATGAAAGGCGAAGAAACAGGAACACGCGACTTAAAAGAAGCCCTTCATGCCTATGAAAAAAAGCTTTTATTGGATGTGCTGGCCGAGAACTGCTACAATATTTCCAAAAGCGCCAGAATTTTGGGGATTTCCAGACAAAACCTCCAGCATAAAATAAAACGCTACCACATCGCCGTAGAACACCGAACAGCAGGCAGCAGCCATGGCTGAGAACCATGTATAGTAAAAAATCACAGAGCAGCGGCCCTGTGATTTTTTATCTGTAAAAGCAGTTTTCAGTCGACCTGATAGACATCTTCCTTTGGCAGAACGATGACACCAGAGTTCTTGAGCACCTCGATGGCTTTTTCCTGGTCGTTTGTTTTCATGATGACCAGGGGCATGGCGCTTTGATTGCGCATGACAAAGGAATAGACGTATTCCACATTGATGTCGTTCTCGGATAAAGTGTCAAAAATGCGGTACATGGCGCCGATACGATCCTCGGGCTCAACTGCCAGCACATCGGTCATTTTGGCCACATGGCCAGCTTCCTTTAAAAGCTCAGCGGCCTTGTAGGGGTCGTTGACGACCAGGCGCAGTATGCCAAATTCGGAACTGTCAAAGACCGAGATTGCCCGGATATCGATTCCGGCGTCACAGATCACCTTTGTGATGCTGGCAAGATGTCCTTTTTTGTTTTCAATAAAAATGGATAATTGTTTGATTAACATATCGGGCCTCCTTATTTTTCATTGCGAAGGTCAAGGACACGCTGGGCCTTTCCTTCGGAACGTTTTAAGCTCTTTGGTTCAACGAGGTGGACGGTCGGATGAATCCCCAGGATGGTATGAAGCTTGGTCTTGATTTCGGCATAGAGTGCATCCAGCTTGGTGACAGAATCCAGCAAGTCATAGGCGCCAACCTCCACGTCAATGTCGATTTTATCCAGGTACCCCTTCTTGCTGACGGTAATCAGATAGTTGGAGCCAATGCCGTCAATACTCAGCAGCACTTCCTCGATCTGGGACGGGAAGACATTGACACCGCTGATGATGAGCATATCATCGGTACGGCCTTCAATCTTGGCCATGCGGGCATTGGTACGGCCACAGGCACAGGGGGAATAATCGAGATGGGTGATATCCTTTGTGCGGTAACGGATCAGCGGCAGCGCCTGCTTGGTGATGGGGGTAATGACCAGCTCGCCGGTTTCCCCTTCAGGCAGAACCTCCAAGGTCACAGGGTCAATGATTTCTGCGATAAAGTGATCTTCATTGATGTGCATGCCAGTGAGCGCGTGGCATTCACCGGAAACACCGGGTCCGATGAGCTCGCTCATCCCGTAGTTTTCAGTGGCAAACAGGCCAAAGGCCTCGTTAATCTTGGCGCGCATGGCCTCGGTGGAGCCTTCACCGCCAAAACAGCCGACCCGCAGGTTTAAATCCGTCGCCGGGTCCAGGCCCATATCCTGGGCCACCTCGGCCAGGCGCAGCGCGTAGGAAGGCGTGCCGATGAGTACAGTGGCGCCAAAATCCTTCATGATTTTTATCTGCTTCTGGGTATTGCCGCTGGACATGGGCACAACGCCGGCCCCAACCTTTTCAAGGCCCTGGTGCAGGCCAAAAGCGCCGGTGAACAGGCCGTAGCCAAAGGATACATGCGCAGTATCGCGTTTCGTAACGCCACCCATGGTAACCAGACGGGCAATACACTCGGCCCAGGTTTCAAGATCCTTTCTGGTGTAGCCTACAACGGTGGGGTTGCCGGTGGTGCCGGAGGACGCATGGTAGCGCACGATTTTTTCCTTTGGCACCGCGAACAGCCCGAAAGGATAGTTCATCCGTAGATCCTCCTTGGTGGTAAAAGGCAGGAAACGCAGGTCCTCCAGAGAACGGATATCATCGGGCTTGATTTTATTGGCCTTAAACAGGTTTCTGTAGTAAGGCACATTTTTATAGACGTGCTTGAGTGTTTTTTTCAGACGTTTAAATTGAATTTCGCGAATTTCTTCGCGGGGCAGGGTTTCTTTTAGTGACCAAATCATATTTACTCCTTATGATAAACGCGATTGAATGCGGATTACTTACCTGGACGCCAGGAACTTTTAAGCGGCACGACCTGATTAAAGACAGGATTTCCCTCGGTTGAATATTTAGGGTCAACGGAGAAATAACCCTGGCGGACAAACTGGAACTTGTCATAGGGGCTGGCTTCCAGCACACGCGGTTCTACCCAGGCGGTGATCTTTTTCAGTGAGTCCGGGTTAATCTTATCAAGGAAGGTGTCAGCGTCAAAGCCTTCTTCATCTTTAAGCAGCGGGTTCAGCATATGAACCTCGACCTGTTTTCCCAAGTCAGCAGATACCCAGTGGATGGTACCCTTGACCTTGCGCCCGGTAAAGCCTGAGCCGGATTTTGTTTCGGGGTCATAAGTACATTTGAGCTCAATGACCTCGCCGTTTTCATCCTTGATGACCTCGTTGCAGGTAATGAAATAGGCGCCTCTCAGGCGAACTTCATTGCCAGGGAAGAGACGAAAGTATTTTTTAACCGGAACCTCCATAAAGTCTGATTTTTCAACATAGATTTCACGTCCGAAAGGCATTTTGTGCATGCCCATTTCCGGTACATCCAGATTCGTCTCAATTTCAAGCCACTCGGTCTGACCCTCAGGATAATTGGTAATGGTAACCTTGAGCGGATCGAGTACAGCATTGACACGCGGGGCTTTAAGTTTTAAGTCGTCGCGGATAAAATGCTCCAGCATGGCGATGTCTACAGTGGAGTTTGCCTTGGCGACGCCGATCTCCTCACAGAAAGCCTGAATAGCCTCCGGTGTATAGCCACGGCGGCGCATACCGGAGATGGTCGCCAGCCTCGGGTCATCCCAGCCATCCACGATGCCTTCATCGACCAGTCTTTTCAGGTAGCGTTTGCCCATAATGGTACCGGACAGGTTCAGCTTTGCAAATTCGATCTGGCGGGGATGCTCGGCCTTAAAGTCGTCCAGGTTGGCCAGAACCCAGTCGTAGAAAGGACGGTGGTCTTCAAATTCCAGGGTGCAGAGGGAATGGGTGATGCCTTCGATGGCATCCTCCACCGGATGGGCAAAATCGTACATGGGGTAAATGTACCAGTCTTCGTTGGTGTTGGGGTGCTTGGTGTGCAGGATACGGTAAATGACCGGATCGCGCATGTTCATATTCGGGCTGGCCATGTCGATTTTAGCCCGGAGCACTTTGACGCCCTCGTCAAATTCGCCGGCCTTCATTTTTTCAAAAAGCTCAAGGTTTTCGGATACAGAGCGGTTGCGGAAGGGGCTTTCCTTACCAGGCTCCTTGAGTGTGCCGCGGTATTCACGAATCTGGTCTGCGTTTAAGTCATCTACAAAGGCCAGGCCCTTTTTAATGAGCTCAACGGCGTATTCCGCCATTTTTGAAAAATAGCTAGACGCAAAGTAGAGACGGTCTTCCCAGTCAATGCCCAGCCAGGATAAATCTTCTTTGATCGAGTTGACATATTCAATGTCTTCCTTGACAGGGTTGGTGTCGTCAAAACGCAGGTTAAACTTTCCGTTGTATTTTTTGGCGATTCGGTAGTTCAGCAAAGAGGCCTTGGCGTGGCCAATATGTAAATAGCCATTGGGTTCGGGTGGAAAACGAGTGTGTACGCGCTCGTCGGTATACACATGGTTTTTGTTATCCTCATCAATGGCGTTGATAATAAAATTGGTTTTTTCGTTTGTCTCCATCTATTCTCTCCTGTTGTGATTCTTAATTTTTATACTTCCTAAAATAATATCATAAAATTGTGCAAAAGCCTATAGTTAAGATGGGATATTGTGGGAGAAAAAGAAGGAAAGTTTTCAAAGTGCCGGGCACTGTGATATAATAATCCTGAAAAACAAATCAGGAGGAATATGATCATGAGCTGCAATACATGTCAGGCACCCGAAACTGCCGAAGAGCGTATCTGCCGGAGGGAGAAAAATGAGCAGGGCTGTACCTGTACCGAATTTGGCTGTAAACAGCATGGCTACTGCTGTGAATGTATCGCCAAGCATCGGGGCCGGGGACAGATACCAGGCTGCCTGTTTTCCGAAGAAGGAGAAAAGCTCCACGACAGAAGCCTGGAAGCATTTTTAGAGGATGTTAAGAGAAGGCAGCAGGCTTAGGCCGCCGCTGAAAAAGACAGAGGATTTTTTATATTCTCTGCCTTTTTTGTATATGGGCATTATTCACGCCCTTAAATCCAGATAAAACAGTTTTATAAACCACTTTTTATCTTGAATTTTTGCTGAAATTCTTGGACGTAAGGTGTATAATAGACGAGGAAAATTGACAGAATGAGGTAGAATGGATGGAATTTAGATTTGAAACAGAGCTGGGTGGTAAAAATGCCGTGTTTGAACTCCGCACAGCTCCTTTAACCGATGAGGACGCCGCCAAGAAAACGACTTTGCGCGGCTATAAATGTGAACAGGTCATGGTAAACGGTGAAGCCCTGAAAAATCCGGCTTTTATCAGCTGTTATGCCGAAACCAATAAAAAAGAAGGTCCTGCGCTATGCTTTAAGTTTGGTATGGCCAAGTGGATAGAGGAGCAGTTCGGCATTGAAAATAAAAAAGGACAGGCCCTCTATGTGGCTATCCCCGAAAGCGTGCAGGCAGCTTATCTGGAGCAGATTGAAAGTCTTGATAAAGAGATCGAGGAGCTGCAGGCAGAGGCCGAAAAACGGCGGGATGAAAATGACAAAAACGTTCGGGATGATGATATTATTGAGCTTTCCTACAGCCCGCGCTTTGTGGGGGTTCGTTACCCCTTCGATTCAAACCGGGAAAAGGCCGAGTCAAAAATATGGTCTCAGTTTGATGGTAATCTGGATCTGGACGACTGGATAGAGGTGCATTTGGAACCATATTGCGTAGGGCTTGGCTGTGGCTGCGCAAAGAAGTACAAGGTTCCCTACAGGGAATACGCAGCACTGCTGGATGCGTATAAAGCACAGCTCTAAAAAACCAGGACGCTTCTAATGAAGACGTCCTGGTTTTTTAATACTAGTCATCAATACCGATCATGACAGAGGTCGCTTTGATCACCGCATAGGCGTCAGAGCCAACCTGTAAGCCCAGTTCCCGGATGGAATCCATGGAGATGGTGGAGGAAATCTGGTTTCCGCCGCCGATATCTAAAACAACAATGCCGTTTACGGCGCCTTCTTTAATCGAGACGACTTTTCCGGCCAATTGGTTGCGAGCACTTAATTTCATAAGAAATGCCTTCTTTCTATGGTTTATTTTATCATTATCATAATGAATATAGCTTAAGAGTGACTTTAAAGAAAAGCAAAGTCCGATCTTTCAATGCTATTGGTCAACGGATGCCGGCAGCGCGGACAATCTCGGAAATGTCTGCCCATTTGTTAAGGGAATAGATGTGCAGCCCGTCGATTCCGGCGCTTATAAAGCGGTGGATCTGTTTGACGGTATACTCCATGCCGGCTTTTTTAAAGTCTTCAGGATTATCGCCATAGCGGGCAATAATTTCAGCCAGGTCTCTTGGAATGGAGCTGCCATTGGATACCGCCATGCGGATGGTCGGGTCTTTAGCCAGAACCGGCATAATACCGACATCAACCGGCAATGTGATATGCGCTTTCTGGATTTTTTCGACCCACCACTCATAGTGGGCAACATCGTGGCAAAGCTGTGTCATAATAAAATCAGCGCCGGCATCCTGCTTTATGCGCAGATGGGCAATATCCTCATCAAAGCTGCTGGCTTCAAAATGCTTTTCCGGATCTCCGGCCATGGCAATGCTGAACTCTGGAAACGCTTCTTTTATAAAAGCGATCAGCTCGTTGGCATAATTAAAATCTCCGCCTGTCGAAGCACTGCCCTTTGGAAAGTCGCCCCGCAGCGCCAGAATATGATCTACGCCCAGTGACAGATAATTTCTGAGTTCATCCCGGATCTTATCCTTAGAATTCCCAATACAGGTAAAATGGGTGATGGGGATCGTTGCGCCACTGTCTTTAATGGCCTTGCAAATTTCCACATTTCTGCCTGCGTTGGTTCCGCCGGCGCCATAGGTACAGCTGATAAAATCCGGCTTGAACGCATAGAGATGATCAAGTGTATCCAGCAGCGGCTCAAGCGGCTGCCCCTCCTTTGGCGGAAAAACCTCAAAAGAAAAACACATCCGATTCTTCATAATTTCTGGTATTGTCATAAAACCCCTCCATTTTTTGATTTCTACTAATTGCGTAGAAGCTTAAAGCTTTGTATAAAGCATATCCCATTTTTCTGTGAATAAACAGTGTAAATGCAACGGAATTCTATATAGAAGGTTTAAAGTGCTTATGATTTTTCCGATGGCCTGCGTCTTAGCTTGAGGGAAGTTTCTCAGGTGGTGTATCAAAAGGGAACAAATAAGTTGTTATGCTCAAAAGAAAGCGGTATAATGAAATTATAGCAATAAATTTTAAGACAGCGCGCATAAATATAGATAATAAAAATCAGTTTATTGTCAATAAAGTAATCATAAACGGTGAAATAAAAAAACTGAAAGGATGCAGGTGGATGGAGTGACCGTTAAAGTACAATATTCAACGATGATCGTAAAAAGTTTAGAGGAATCTGTGAAGTTTTACAGAGATGTTTTAGGTTTTAAAGAAAGGTACCATGTCGATCTTCCAAACGGTGGGTGCATTACTATCATGGAAAGTGAAGGCGCCAGTGTCGAATTGATCGAGAATACCAATTTTCCGGTAGGATTGTATTCAATTGGAACAGATGTGGATGATATTGATGAAATGATCCGACATCTTGAGAAAAACGGCTACCAGACAACCGGTCCTGTAATTCCCACTACAGTCGGAAAACAAACCTTTGTCTTAGACCCGAATGGCGTACGAATCTGTCTGATTGAGCACACAGATGAATATAAAGAAAAATATATGTTGGATGATTGAAAGAAAGCTGTCCAAATACAGGGAAGCTGAAATAGTGGGGTGCGCTATTAAGCACCATCTCGAAAGTGTATCATAAAAATAAGGAAAAACAAAAATTGGCGTATACTATCGGTTTAAAAACCAAAATCAGGGTATATTATTACTGCATACCTCTTACTTACATCTCCCCAAAATTTTCCTTATACCTTTTATTGTTAATATCCCCGGCTCCCCCAAGCCGGGGATATTTTCGTTTGATGTACTCTAGCCGGATTTAACAGAGCTTTAACCTTTTCTTTACCGATCCAAAACCAAAGTCGCATTTTTCTCTGGTATGATTAATCTCGTAGTTAAGCACAACTTAAGAAATTAAATTTCAAAGGAGAAGAAATTAAATGGGATTAAAAAAACGTTTAGCAGGCCTGACCATGGCTTTGGTTGTCGGAACATTTGCGTTTGCAGGATGCAGTGGCGGGGGAGACAGTACAGGTAGCTCCTCAGCGGCCATTTCCGGTGAAATCAATGGCGGAGGCTCCACCTCAGTCCAGAAAATCATCGAAGCGGCAGGCGACGAATTCGCTGCTCAGAATCCAGATGTCAAATTTACATACAGCGGTACCGGCTCATCTGACGGGATCAAGGGAGCAACGGAAGGCACCTATGCTTTTGGATGTGCTTCAAGAGAACTGAAAGATGAAGAAAAATCCGGTTTGACCGAGCTGGTTTTTGCCTATGACGGTATTGCCATGATCACACATCCATCCAATCCGGTCACCAACATTAGCTCAGCAGACTTAACAAAGATTTATACTGGAGAAATCACAAACTGGAGCCAGATTGGCGGCAACGATGCCCCGATCGTGGTCGTATCCAGAGAAGATGGCTCCGGCACCCGTTCCGCGGTCGAAGAACTGTTAAAATTTGAGGATAAACTAAAACCAGACGCTACCATTAAAGAAGGTAATGGAAACGTACAATCCACAGTCGCTGGAAATGAAAATGCCATTGGCTATGTATCCTTAACCTTTGTGGACAACACCGTTAAAAAGGTAAATGTAGACAATGTCGAAGCTACCGTCGATAATGTTGTAAACAAAAGCTATCCGGTATCCAGACCGTTCCTGGCCGTTTATAAGACTGACGGTCTCAACAATCAGACAAAAGCCTTCTTAGATTTCTTAATGACAGATGAAGGACAGGCCATTGTTGAAAAAGAAGGCGGCATCAAGGTTGCGCTTGAACAGTAAATAAAGACGCCACCTTCCCTTGTCCCCGGTTCGCCGGGGGCTTTTTTGATGTTGGAAGCCTGTCTGGTCATTAAAAAGTTTAATGTTGTTTTTTGTGGCAAAAAGGCATATGATAAGGGTAAGATTTTAAGAAGGAGTGAAAAAATGACAACCCTGAAATTGAATGCTGGCCCCTGCGGCTTTAACACAGTCATTAAAGCTGAAACCGAAAAGCCTTACAAGGTTAAGGTGACCGTTGAATCGGAATGCCCTCATTACAAGGCTGTAAATGATGATCTGGCAGAGCCGCTGGATGCTTTGAGAATCTGTAGTAAAGAAAAATATGACAGCAATACCGTGTATAAGATCTTTGCAAAGCATATGAAGCATCCGGCCTGTCCGGTGGCTGTCGGCGTGATTAAGGCCATGGAGGCTGAAGCGGGACTGGCCCTCAAGACCGATATTGAGATGAAGTTTGAGTAGAACAGCATAAAGCCTGCCGGGTAGAAAGGCAGGCTTTTTTAAAAAGTTTTAAAACAGTGCTTGACTTTCCAGTAACTGGAATGTGTATACTTAAGGCATGTTCGAACAATGAATTGCAAAGGGAGGAACAAAATGCTGTCCATTGGTGCATTTTCAAAAATCAGTAATGTTACCACTAAAACTCTCCGGTATTATGATGAAATCGGCCTGATCAAACCGGTTTATGTCAATGATGAGAACGGATACCGTTATTATTCAACCAGCCAGCTGGAGACAGTTTTGCTCATAGGCAAGCTGAAATGGTATGGTTTCTCGCTGGACGAAATTGCTGAAGTGCTTAAGAATCCCGAGGATAACACCTTTATTCTCTCGCGGATCAGAGAGAAGGAGGCAGGTCTGAGGGAGGCGGCGCAGCATTATCAGATGCTTCTCTCTCTGCTGGAAAAAGATATTTCAAACTTAGAAAGAGGTAAACACATTATGGCCTATTTAGAACAGATTGAAGTCAAGCTCGTTGAAACAAAGCCCACGCCCATTTTATCCATAAGAAAGAAAATGAATGTCAGGGACTCACAAAAATATATGATGGAACTGATGACAACCGTTCAGGAAAAAGGGTTGACACTTACAGCCGGCCCCATGAGTATTTTTCATGATGAGGTTTATGATCCTGAAAACTATGATATGGAGGACGCTGTCGCCATCAGGGAGGCGGAGGAAAGCACCCGTATCCTGGAGGGCGGCTTATGTGTCATGTCCGTATTAAGGGGAGCTTATACTGAACTGCCCTCTGTTTACGCAAAAATAAGAGAGTGGATTGAAGAGGAAGGCTACACTGTTTCGGGAGCCCCTTATGAAATTTATCAGACGGACCCCTCACGGGTACTGCCTGAAGAGAATATTACCGAGATTTATGTCCCTGTAAAAAAATAAACGTGAAAAGGGCCCTGGCTGTTTCGTGACAGCCGGGGCCCTTTATTACGGAAAACTATGCCAGATCACCGGCCGCCTTAACCTTCAGACGGCTGGTATTGCCGGGATAGTAGGCCAGAGGAACATCCTCAACATCAATGATGGCTACAGTCCCGGGGATGGCCCCGGCCGCAACAGCCAGGCTTGAAGCCTCTTCCCTGGCATTTTCCAGGGCTTCATCTCTGGGAACTTCATCGTAGGATACCAGTTTTTCATAGGTACCGCTGACCTTGGAGATGGCAGAGCCGATGGCATTGGCAATGCCAAAATGCTCTGGCTTTGCCACCTGGCGGGTACCCGCAAGCTCTTCCGGGACAATGATGGAGCCGCCTCCCACCAGCACCACGTCGATATCGTCGTTGGAAATTTTCATCTGATCAATACTGTCTTCGATCATTTCGCGGATAACAGCCATGGCCCTCTCAGCAAAATTCTGCTCAAGGATATCCGCTTTTGATGGATCGCCCACCCTGGCCATACCCAGACGGACTGCGATGTCGGTGGCGGTTATGGTATTTCCGCCGAAGACCAGGGCTTTCTCAGTTATCTGATAACCCACACTGTCTGGCCCGATTGTTATTTCACCGTTTTCTTCACGGACAATGGACCCACCGCCGAGGCCGATGGATATAACATCCGGCATGCGGAAATTTGTCCGCACACCTCCGATGGTGGCGGCAACACTGCTTTCGCGCGGGAAGTCATGCTGAATGACACCAAAGTCTGTTGTAGTGCCGCCCACGTCGATGACAACAGCATCGTGGAGACGGCTCAGATAGGAGGCGCCGCGGATAGAATTGGTAGGCCCGCAGGCAATGGTGAGGATGGGATACCGTCTTGCAAAGTCCATGGTCATAAGGGTCCCGTCGTTCTGGCTCAGAAAAACATCGGCGTTTTCGATGCCTTCGTCGGCCAGGCTTTTGGCAAAGCCTTCCGTAAAGCTCTCGGCAACTTCATACAGGGCAGCGTTCAGGATGGTCGCATTTTCTCTTTCGATAAAGCTTAGTGTTCCGATTTCACTGGATTTTGAAATGTGAATATCCGGCCCCAGGACTTCCCGGGCCAGCTCCGCACAGCGCTCTTCATGCTCATTCCGTACGGGGGAGAAAACACAGGAAATGGCAATGGACTGGGTTTTACCCTTGATCTTTTCAAAGAAAGTGCGCGCGGCGGCTTCGTCAAACGCGGCAATTTCTTTGCCGTCAAACTCGTAACCACCGGCCACTGTCGCAGTGGCAATGACAAAATCTGTCAGATCCTCTGGCCAGTCCACCATGGGCATGATTCCCTGCATGGCCGGCGCTGCCAGGCGGATTACAGCTACCGGAGCCAGTTTTTTACGCTCCACAATGGCGTTGGTACACTGGGTAGTACCAAGCATGGCCTGATGAACCTGTGTGCGGTCAATATCGGCTTCACGGAGAACATCCTTCAAGGCGCCCAGAATGCCGGAATAAATATCTTCAGAGGTGGTGTGCTTAATACCCGCGATGATGTTCCGGTTTTCATCTACGATAACCGCATCGGTATTGGTGCCGCCAACGTCAATTCCTATTTTGTACATGATGCAATCTCCTTTCCAGATAATCGTTCTTCCAGAGGAATATAGTCTGTATCACAGCCAAAATAACGCGGGCCGACCATCTCAAGCCCCTGTGGTGTGCGCCATAGATCATAGCAGGGCAGTCCCACAGCCATAACCCGTTTGCCGTATTTTAAGGCGTCAGTGGTCACAGGAATAAAGGTTTCCGTATCGACCAGGCAGATCAGGTCTGGAACCGTTGCCTTTATACGGCCGTTGACTGTAGCGGTCAGGTTTTCGTTTTGGAAGGTTACCTCGGCCTGCTGTCCCCGGTATTCAGAAATACCGTCCAGCATAACATGGCCAAGGTTAAAGGCGCCGGTGGTTTCACGCAGCACATCGGTAATTTTGCCTTTGAAGATTTTGTAGCCGCCGGTCTGCGTAAGAAAGCTTGCTTCGGGTGTTTGGCTTTTATCAAGCTGTTTAATGCCCCGGATAGCAGCGCCCAGCTTCTGGGAGCGGGTGATGATGTTTTTGACTCCCCATTTTTTCATGGTGGCTCCGTCCATGCCGTACAGGGCAATACAGACTGACCCGCCGCAGGTCATAGTGACCGCCCGGGCGAGGTCTTCGGTCCATTTATTTGTGATGGTTTCAAAAATACAGGTATTGCCTTTTTCATCGGTCAGGGCCATGGGTGTTGCGCTGACGCCGCCCAGGGTAAAGGTAACCATCTGAAGCTCTGGAAAGGCCCGCCCCATCCCGTCAACATCCACGAGTGGGATGCCAAGACGGGCGGAAGCCGCAATGGGCAGCATACTGTTGACACCGCCGGCTTCGATGGGAAAGAAGCCCCTGATTTCTCTGCCATAGAACTGGCTGACCATATCATAAAGGCGTTTGTACTCACTGCCGTTTATGCCTTTTTCGGCAAGTACAGTGGGTGCTCCCATCATGGCGATGGGAATAACCAGGTCATCATCAGCGATTTCCTCAGGGTCAAGCATGGTGACATCGCCGCAGGTTTTGATGGCGTCCATAGCCATGAGCTTGCCAATATAGGGATCGCCCCCGCCGCCAGCACCCAAAAGGGATGCGCCCAGAGCGATATCTTCGATTTCGTTAATACCAAGCGTTCTCAATTTTATTCTCCTTTTATCCGTTTTATCTGCAATGGTTACAGTATAAACAAAGTAAAAATAAAAGTAATGGGCCAATGGGATAAAATAAAAAAGATGCTTTTGTCCAAAAGGACAAAGGCATCTACTGGCCATCTAACAGCCGCCTGACTGCCAGGGCTGTATAAAGCTGGTTGCTCTCCGGCATTTTAGTCACCAGATATCCCAGAAGGCTGTTAATTTTATGAAGCCGGTACTTCACCGTGTTTTTATGCAGGTACAGAAGCTCGGCCGTCCGGCTGACATTGGCCTGGGCGTCGAGGAGATAGACTGACAGGGTTGCCAGCAGATCTTCCTGTATGGTGGAATCAGTATGGAGCAGCGGCTCAATGGGAGCGGTGACCTGCCTGACCATGGCTTCACCCCTGGCGATAGTCTCGGCACAATCGGCGGTAAAACTCAGCTCTGCCTGGGAGAGAAAGGCGCTGGCAGGGTAGAGGATACGGGCGTTTTTCAGATGATTTTGATAGAGTAAAAAGCTTTTGCGCACACTGGAAGTATCGGGCTGGTTTGTAAAAAAGCCAAAGCTGACCGGAAAGGCTTCTTCCTCCAGACAGGCCATCAGGTTTTCGGCATGGGCCAGCATTTGTGAGGATAAAGGCGTGTCCTGGATAAAAAGCACCACTGTGTTGTCATAAATATCTGAGGGGCCTGCCAGATGCTGGCGCTGCATAAAATCGCGGCAGATTTTTAAAACCTGTTCGTTGAGCTGTGCCAAAGCGGTGGGTTTGAGACCATTTTCGGGCCGGACAAGCCACATGGTGTGGATCGATGCGACATCAATGCCAAGAATATCGGCAAGGCGGCGCATTTTCAGAGGTTCGTCATTTAAAATGGAACGGATCAGCTCACTGTAGCCAATGGTGCCCTCTTTTTTATTCCAGATGTTGATAAAAAGACATAGAACCTCAGCAGCGTCCTCAAGAGCAGCCGTGCTTTGAACAGGATTTTCAGATACCAGCACCAGATTCATTTTGGGCGTATGGTCGGTCAGAACCGGCAGGACGGTGCTGTACAGCGTTAGGTTTTCTTCCGCTAATACAAGAGAGCCGGAACTCAGGCCTTCCCTGGTGAGTTCTGGAAGAACATTGGTGATATACTCCGCTGCTGAGATAGGCCAGGCTGCAATTTCAGGGTGGTTAAGGGTATGGTCAAAAAGGATGAGAGAGGAACGCAGGCGGTCGCTGAGCATGCGCAGCACATTGCCCAGGGTACGCCTGTTGTCAGGAAGCTGGGTGATGCGTTCCAGCATGGCGCTCACAAAATGCGGATCTTTGTTCTGATCCATAAAGATGGTTTCCATGGTCTGGGTAATAACCTCGCTGTATCTGAAATCCAGCCGGTTTTCTGGCATGCAGATAAGGGGAAAGCCCAGAGTGTCAGCCAGATCAACAAGCCTTTTATCAATGGAGGGCAGGTAAATACCAACATAATAAAGAATAAGGGCAGCCTCGCCCCCTTCACTCAGCCGTTTGAGCACATGGCACTGGGTATCGACATCATCCTTTATATTGATAAAACCGCTGACCACAACCTCACTGCCCGGCACAAAGGATGGATTTTCAAAAAAGCTGTCCACCAGGGCGCCAGGATCAGCGTACTCCAGAACAGAGATGGAGCCTACAAAACGGCCAAGCCCCTTGTGGCCGCCTGCCACCCGGGCTTCCCTGAGACAGGGCAGCTTTAATAAATCCGCGACAGTGACGCTCATTGTAAAACCTCCGAAGTGTTAATGTGATTATTATAACACAAAAAGGCTTTTTAAGCTTTCATTCAGCTTCAGCATTAAATTTAAGACAATCCATTGGTTTTGTCACTTTTTTTGACAAATGTCCAGACTCGTAAGGTGACAGCCGGGCTTTTGGGGTATTATACTTACCGTAACAAAAGCGAACAATCGAAGGGAGTTATGAATCATGAACAAAGATAAATTAGGTAAAGCTCTGGCTGCTGGTGCCGGTGCTGCTGCAGCAGCAGCGGTGGCGGCAACAACAGTGGCAGCAACTAAAAAAATGCGCAGACAGCAGGAAGAAGAAATCGAAAATGTGGTCCAGAACCGTGATTACGGTGATAAACAGGTCTATTTTGTGGGAGGCGGCATTGCGAGCCTGGCCGGCGCCGCCTATCTGGTGCGCGATGCTAACTTTAAGGGTAAAAACATCCATATCCTTGAGGGGATGGATATCCTCGGCGGGAGTAATGATGGTATCGGCACGCCAGAAAAAGGCTTTGTATGCCGCGGCGGGAGAATGCTGAATGAAGAGACCTATGAAAATTTCTGGGATCTGTTTTCTTCCATTCCATCTCTGGACAACCCGGACCGTGATGTCACCACAGAAATCCTGAATTTTGACCATGCCCATCCAACCCATGCGCGGGCCCGTCTTATTGACAAGGATGGAAAAATTTTAGATGTTTACAGCATGGGCTTTAACAATGAAGACCGTATGGCCATGGCCAGACTTTTGGCAACCCCGGAAAAGGATCTGGATAACCTGACCATTGAGGACTGGTTTAACCGTACCCCTCATTTTTTTGAAACCAATTTCTGGTATATGTGGCAGACTACCTTTGCTTTCCAGAAATGGAGCAGCCTGTTTGAGCTTAAACGCTATATGGAAAGAATGATTCTGGAATTCAGCCGTATCGAGACACTGGAGGGTGTCACCCGTACGCCTTACAATCAATATGACAGCCTGATTCTTCCTCTTAAGGCCTATTTAAAAGATCACGGCGTCCAGTTCGAGATTAATACCAAGGTTGTCGATATTGACTTTAAGGACAGCGAAGAGATTACTGCCACTGCCATTCATGTGGAAAAGAAGGGTAAACCGGAAGAAATCACCCTGAAGGATGGCGATGTGTGCATTGTCACCAATGGCTGCATGACAGACAGCGCAACGCTTGGCGATATGAAAAAACCAGCGCCGGAGCCGGAAGAACCCTCCATGTCTGGTGAGCTTTGGGGTAAAATTGCCGCGAAGAAAGCCGGACTTGGAAATCCAGAGCCTTTCTTTGGCAACGTGCAGGAAACAAAATGGGAAAGCTTTACAGTTACCTGTAAGGGCAATCAATTCCTTAAGATGATCGAGGACTACTCCGGCAATATCCCTGGAAGCGGGGCCTTAATGACCTTTAAGGATTCCAGCTGGCTTATGAGCATTGTCGTGGCCGCTCAGCCGCATTTTAGAAACCAGCCCATGGACACCACAATCTTCTGGGGCTATGGCCTGTACCCTGACCAGGAAGGCGATTATGTTAAGAAACCGATGAAGGATTGCACCGGTGCTGAAATTTTAAAAGAACTGATCCACCAGCTTCACTTTGAAGAACATGAAAAAGAATTGATGGACTCCGTTGTCAATGTGGTACCGTGCATGATGCCTTATATTGATGCCCAGTTCCAGCCAAGGGCCATGAGTGACCGACCCGCAGTGGTTCCGGAAGGCTCCACTAATTTTGCCATGATCAGCCAGTTTGTAGAAATTCCTGAGGACATGGTCTTTACAGAAGAGTACTCTGTAAGAGCAGCCAGAACCGCAATCTATACTCTGTTCGACATTAAGAAGCCCATTATCCCAGTGACGCCTTATAAGCGTGACCCCAAGGTTCTGGCAAAAGCGTTGAAGACAGCGTACCGTTAAAAAAGAAAAAGAAACGCCGATTTCTATGGCAGGCTTTTGCCTGCCTTTTTTATTGTGCAAAAACGATATTCCCGGTATAATAGAGAGTAATAATAAAAAGGAGACGGTGTGGATGTTTAAAAAAATCATTAAAGTCGTGTTTGCAGTGCTGATCGTCATAACCGTTGGGCTGGTAGGGGTATCCTTTTTCACCCCAAAGGATAAGGACGCTGTTACAGATGAACGCTTAAGTCAGATAATGGCAGAGGATCACTTTTTATCCAACCCTTACAGTGGCTTTTCACAGCTGAATGAAGATGAGAGGAAAGCCTATCTTCGATTGACCGACAAGCTGGACAATTATGAGAGTACGGTAGAGCTTGGCGATAACAAAATATCGGTAGATAGCCTGAACCGTGTCTGGACAGCCATTCAACAGGATAAACCAGAGTATTTCTGGCTGGACAGCTACACCTATCACTATGACCAGGAAACAAGTATGGTGACAGATGTCAATTTTAATTATCATTATAATACCGATGAAATCAAACGGCGCCAGGGCGAAATTGATGCGGCGGTAACACAGATCAAGTCTGGTATTACACCGGAAATGGATGATTATACCAAGGTCAAGACTGTCCATGACGCTATCGTCAGCCATACCGAATATGATCTGAATTCAGAGGACAACCAGAATATATGCTCAGTCTTTTTAAATAACCGTTCTGTCTGTGCCGGTTACAGCAAGGCTCTGCAGTATGTGCTCAAAGACATCGGGATCTTTTCAAATTATGTCACAGGCAACGCAGTGGGCAGAGGCCCACATGCCTGGAATCTGGTACAGATGGACGGTGAATACTATTATGTGGACGCAACCTGGGATGATCCAAGCTTTGACGATATAACCCGGGAGGACCCGGCCCTTCGTGCAGACCCGCCGCTGAACATCGAGTATGTCTATTTTGGCCTGACAACAGAAGAGCTTTTGAAAAACCATACCTTTGATAATACCCTGAGCACCTACCCAGGCTTCACGGCAACAGCGGATAATTATTATGTCCGGGAAAATATGCTTTTCGATTTAAATAGCGCAGATGAACAGACACGTTTTCTTGATACCCTGAGGGGTACGCTCGACAACGGCAGTGTGATGGAAGCCCGGTTTACAGAGCCTGGTATGATGGACCGCGCACTGGCCGGCATTGAGGAAAGTGATATTTTAAACGAGTCTGGAGTCCGCTACCTGAGATATGATGAAAATCAAGTGCTGATTATCTGGCGCCCCTGATATTACTTTTAAATTTAAGCTGAAAATGCTACTATATGGCAAAATGATTGAAAGAAAGGTGCCCCGGACTGATGATCCGGGGCGTGGCATGTCTTATGCGGTTAAAAGTAAAAAAAACAATGTTTCTTTTGGGCGTATTTCTGCTTATATCGCCTGTTTTATTTTCACAGATGGCCATGGCGGAAGAACAGCCCACAGATACTCTGAATATTGAAAATGGCAATATCTCCATTTCGGAGGTGGGAAAAGCGACACAGGCCGGAAATACCTATACCTTTTCCAATGACCGAGGCCTCCGGCTGACCGGAACCAGCGACCAGTACGGTATCACCGTCCGTTACGGTGTCGGCACTGGCAACCCTGTCAAGCTCAAGCTTGATAATCTTCAGATTGATACCAGTAAAAATGATCTGTGTGCCTTTTCTATTTTAGAAAATGCTTCGGTCGTCATTGAGCTGATGGACGGAACCGATAACCGGCTGACCAGTGCGGATTATTATGCTGGTCTGCAGGCTCAAAATCTTGGCGGAAAGGCCGGAGAAGTCCGAATAACCGGAACAGGCGCTCTGACCGCCATTGGTGGCAGAGGCTCTGCCGGCATTGGCGGTGCCCAGAACATCACACACTGGTACGGAACAGGGGGAAACATCACCATTGACAGTGGGACCATTACTGCCGCAGGCGGAGAGGAAGGCGCTGGCATTGGCGGCGGCTACAAAGGAGACGGCGGTGTGATCCGGATTTCCGGCGGAATGGTAACTGCCCGGGGAGGGAAGTACGCTGCCGGTATCGGCGGGGGACATTACGGCCTGGCCGGGAGCCTTGATACCACCTCTGAGAATATAAATGCCCACGGTGGTGACGGCGCCGACACCATTGGAAATGGGGCGGACTACACCGAAAAGAACGCTGGTGAAACTGTCATTGATGTTCAGCAGTCAACAGATGTGAAGGTAGATACAGCCTCAACAGCACGGTCCGCCCAGACGGCATCCTCCCGGGAGGAAGAAGCCAGACAGGATACCACCGAGCCTGTCAGGAAAGCCGGGGCAGGCAGTATTATTCTCTCCTTTGGTTTACTTTTGCTTCTGATGGGGGCAGAGCTTGGCCTGTGTAAAAGGATGGAAAAGCACTGTCTGGAAGATGAGAGAAGCCAGGGGCAATAGGGACCCTTAACAACCTAAATATAAAAAGTAAGGTAAGAAATGAAAGCAAAAGAAATTTTCAGCATTCCCAACATTTTATCCTATGTCCGCATTTTACTGATCCCGGTGTTCATTGGCATTTATATCAATGCCCAGACACCCCGGGATTACTATCTGGCGGCGCTTATTATTCTGATTTCAGGATTGACAGACTTTGCGGACGGCCAGATCGCCAGGCGGTTTAACATGATCACTGAGCTTGGCAAGGCGCTGGACCCGGTGGCGGACAAGCTCACCCAGGCGGCCATTGTTTTCAGCCTGATGTTCCGTTATCAGGGTATGATTTTTGTGGTCATTTTATTTGTGATTAAGGAGCTTTTCATGCTAATCAATGACCTTGTCCTCATGCGCAAGGGTAAGAAGCTGGGCGGCGCCATGTGGTACGGCAAAGTATCCACGGCGGTATTCTATGTGCTCACCTTTATTCTCATTGCGTTTCCGGAAATCAGCACGGTCTGGGCTAATGTGCTGATGGGCGTCACAGGCTTTTTTCTGCTGCTGTCCTTTATTATGTATGGACGTGTATTTTTACAAATGCACCGTGAGGCGGCTGAGGAGAAAAAGAAACAGTAAAAAAGCCGTGAAGTATTTTTAAATATGGTATAATGATATAGAAATGACAGAAACAGGAGGCATGTATGCAGGAAAACAAAATTGGACGAAACGATCCCTGCTGGTGTGGCAGCGGTAAGAAATATAAAAAGTGCCACGAGGCAATAGATGAAAGGATAGCGGACTTTGCCCTTAAGGGGCATATGGTGCCCAGACGGGGGATGCTCAAGACACCAGAGCAGATCGAGGGGATCCGGGTCAGCGGCAAGATCAATATCGCTGTTCTGGACGAGGTGGCCAGCCAGATAAAAGCCGGCATGACCACCGAGGAGATTGACAGGATCGTTTATGACACGACTGTTAAAATGGGCGGACGGCCTGCACCTTTAGGCTTTGAGGGTTTTCCCAAGAGTGTCTGCACCTCCATCAATGAGGAGGTTTGCCATGGTATTCCGTCAGAGCATATTGTGCTTAAGGATGGGGATATCATTAACGTGGATGTGTCTACCGAGTATCAGGGATATTACTCAGACTCCTCCCGTATGTTTTGTATCGGAGAGGTAGGCCCCGAGAAGAAAAAGCTGGTTGAAGTGACCAGGGAGTGCATTGAAAAAGGACTGGAGCAGGTAAAGCCCTGGAATTTTCTGGGCGATGTGGGTTATGCAGTGCACCAGCACGCGCTTGAAAATGGCTACACCGTTGTTCAGGAAATCGGCGGACATGGCATTGGGCTCGATTTCCATGAAGAGCCCTTTGTCAGCTTTGTAACCAGGCCCGGCACAGAAATGCTGCTTGTCCCTGGCATGGTTTTTACCATTGAGCCAATGGTGAATATGGGAACTGATGAAATATACCAGGATGATGAAAATGGATGGACCATTTACACCGATGACGGCAAGCCCTCGGCCCAATGGGAGGTTACCGTTGCCGTGACCGGGACAGGCCATGAAGTGCTGGTATATTAAAAAGCAGGAAAAATAAAAAGGAGGAGGACCAGTGAAGCTGAAGAAAACAACCCTGAGAGCAGTTTTAGAACACTTTGATCTGGAACCATCAGATTTTGGAAGTGCGGTTGCCCGTGCCTCAGATGGCTATGCCATTGAAATTTCAGAGGATATGCTTTGGCAGAAAGATGTGATGCTGGTCTTTGAGGCCGATGACCGGCGGCTTTCCCTGCGGGTATATGTCCGCAGGGAAAGGGCTATGTACTGTGTGCGTGATGTGGTGAGCCTGACCCTGCTGCCCCGGGCTGTGGCAGTACCCGTGGAGTCGGTTCTGTTCTTTGATACGGCCGTGAGGGCCATGAAAAAGGAACCCTACGCAGCCTATGATGAGGAGGCTGAGGCTGTTAAAGCGTCTGATTTCCTCGATGGTTATTTTGAGGAGAAGCCAGAATTTATCAAGGCAGAAATGATCGACGGACTGGTCAAGCGGGAGCAGTATTCCGTCTTTAGTAAGGGGTTTTTAAAGCTGACGGGAAAAAACGCCGTTCAGTTTACAGCGCCTGATTTACCAGCCGGTATGCGGATGAAGGGCATACAGACCCTGCACATTGGCAAAGAAGTGTCTGTCAGCCTGAAGATGGCGTTTGAAAAAAGCGAGTGTTCAGAGCTGCTGGGGAAAGACTTTCTGAAAGATATACTGCCAGAGACAGACTGTTTAAAGCTCACTGGCCCAGACAGCACTTCAGTTGAAATCGAACGTCAGGACGTGCTTGAGGCGCGGTTTTACCAGGAGAAAGACGGGGCGGCATCCTGTGAAATAAACGGAAAAGTCTACAAAAATATCCTCAGGCTGGATTCTGGCAGGGAACGGCCTAAGGCCTCGGATCGTTCTGACTTTTCGTCTGGTAAAAAGCTGGTTATGCGTCTGGAGCCAGCCTCTCAGATTGAGCCCTTTGGTGTCATTGACGGAGAAGCCTCAGAGCTTTACACACCAGGAGCCCTTTATCAAAAGGCCGGTACCCTTCTGTTTTATCCACAGTGGGATGAAACAGGCGGACTCTGCGCAGTGGTCCCGGGGACCACTTTGACAGACGGCGCTTTCACTGGTGAAGAAGGCCGGAGCCATGCGGTTGGAAAGGACGGCGGGATGTTTAATATTGGCAGTAATCCCATTGAGCTTCGGGGAAATACAGTTTTTGGACGGCGTTTAGACGGCAGTCTTTTTGAGATGGCCGGCCTTTTCGTGAACGAACCGGAAACCACTGTCATGAGTACAGCCTGGGACGCCCTTGAATGTCTGAAAAATCATGAAAAAATCATGATTATCGAGCTGGACGGCTTTGGGTTAAATATTTACAGGAAGGCGTTGTCCTCAGGCAAGCTGCCCTTCCTGTCATCGCACCCCATGCGGCCTGCCATGACAGTATTTCGGCCGGTATCCCACTCTGGACTGGCGGCTATGCTTACAGGAACAACGCCGGATGTCAATGGTATCCATAATCGGAATGGCCGTACCCTTTTAATGCCCGATGTCTTTGAACGCTGTATGGCCATGGGGAAGGAGTGCGCCTACATCGAGGGCTACAGCAAGCTGATCAACACCTCAGAGGAGCCAGTGCTCAATCCCAGCAGGGGCGGCACCACAACAGATAAAGCTGTTTTTGAGTCTGCGCTCAAGGCGGCAGAAAAGCATCCCGACCTCCTTTTTATTCATTTTCACGGGATCGACGATGACGCCACCACCTATGGCCCCTACGCCAGCGAGACCATGGAACGGGTCTTAAAAAATGACACCATGGTCAGCCGTCTGGCAGAGGAGTGGAATGGCAGCATTATTGTCACCGCCGACCATGGGCTTCATGAGGAGACAGGCTATGACAGCAGGGGAAGCCATGGCATATTCTGTGCAGAGGATATGCTGGTTCCCTATATTTACATTAAAAAGGATACTACAGAATGAAGATAAAGACAGAGGATGTGTGCCGCGCAGGCCTGACAACGGTTTGCGCGAGCTTTAAAAAGAGCCGGCAGGCTCCGGAAAACCGGCAGTATGCCGGCATTCCATTTAAAAGACTGGCAGAATACGCAGGACAGCCCCTATCAGAGGAAAGTGTTTGTGTTTTTAAAGCCCTTGACGGCTTCAGCATTGCCCTCGTCGGTGAGGAAGCAATGGACACAGAACAGTGCTTTATCGCGGTGAGCGAGGGAGGAGAAGCTTTGACGCTGGAGGATGGAAGGCCTTACTGTATGATGCTTATGCTAAAGGATACCACCAGCCAGCGCTGGTGCCGCTACCTTGATGAAGTAGCTGTCCGGGAATGATTGGGAGGAAAAAAGATGAAAGTAATATCTATCTGCGGTATTTCAGACAGCGGCAAGACAACGACCGCTGAGCATATTATAGAAGAATTGAGGCGACGCGGCTACAGTGTGGGGTCTGTCAAGGAAATTCATTATGACCAGTTTAAAATGGATACAGAGGGCAGCAATACGGATCGTCACAGGCGGGCAGGTTCCCAGCTGGTGACTGCCAGGGGGAAATATGAAACAGATATTTTATTTCAGGAAAAACTGCCGATTCGGGATATTCTGGCCTTTTATGATTTTGATTATGTGGTGCTTGAGGGCGTTGCCGACGCCGGAGTGCCGATGATTCTGACAGCTCACGAAACACCTGAGCTTGACAATCGGTGGAGCGATTATGTTATCTGCTGTGCAGGAAGGATTGCCGGAGATTTGGACACTTACAGAGGCCTGCCTGTCTTTGATGCCAGAACTCAGGCGGAAGCCCTGGTCGATCGGATTGAGTTAAAAACCTACCATATCCTTCCGGAGTTTGATGAAAACTGCTGTGACGCCTGCGGCTATGGCTGTGCTGGGCTTGGCCCTGCGATTTTAAAGGGCGAGGCCCGGGAAAAGGACTGTGTGGTAAGAACCCGGCCCGAAGTGGATGTGAAGATCAATGGACAGCCCCTAGAGATGGTTCCCTTTGTCCAGGATATTATCAGGAGCGCAGTGACCGGCATTGTGGGAGAGCTGAAGGGCTATGAGGAAGGGGCTGTCATTGAGATCAGCATCGGAAAAAAACAAAATCTTTGAGAGCCGGCGGAATACTGTGAGTCTGGAAAAAGGGCAGATCAAAAAAGTTTTTAGCGACGCCGAAGCAGCACAGCATGAGTGGAATGTCCTCACGCTTCTCCAGTTAAGAGGGGTGCCGGTGCCGGAAGTTCTCGATTTGCGGGAAAATGTGCTGTATCTGCAGTACTGTCCCGGCCCCTTGCTGCTTGACAGAGTGCTTGAGCTGGAGGAAAAAAACAGCGCGGAAGGCTTGTACGGCCTGTGCGCAGAGTTGGCAGACTGGTTTAATCAGTTTTACCAGGCGGTGCCCGGACATATCCGTGGCGATGTCAACTTCAGAAATTTTATTGTCGGTGTTTCAGGCATAACCGGCATTGATTTTGAGACGCTTCCAATCGGACAAAAAGAGACGGATATGGGTAACCTGTTGTCTTATTATGCAGCCTACAGTCCAGCCTTTACCACCCAAAGGATAAAGGGCGCAGTCATAATGCTCAACGCTTTTTCAGAAAAAATCACACTGGATAAAAGCAAAGTTCTGAGAGAAATGGACTTTGCCTTTAAGCGTATGGAAAAGCGGAGAAAGTGTTTTGATGTCAAAAGAGCGGAAAGATGGCTGAAAGGCTTTGAAAAAGAGGTTTGAAATGAAGGACAAACGATACCTGAAAAAACAGGCGTTGTATTTTTTATACAGAGGCGTGATGTGGACGCTTTGGCTGTTGATTTTTTGGAATATATTAATGTTTTTTAACGAAGCGCTGGCAATTGTTTATTTTCCGGCTTTGCCGGTATGGAATCTGTTTGTATTTCTTTTTATGCTGACGGCAGATTTTCTTCTTACACATTATTTTTTTAAGTGGTTTGAAAAATGGATTGTGAACCACCGTTCATTTAAAAACTATTTCAGGGAATTTCTGATTCAAAAATAAACAGTTATATTATTTCTAATTGAATAAAACCGCACGAATATTTTTATTTACGGCGTTCGTGCGGTTTTTTATTTATTTCAAAGAAAACTGCAAATGTATGCCGAACACATCATTGTCAAGCGACGCACTGATGCTGCCGCCCATACGGGTGGCAAGGCGTTTGGCGATGGAAAGGCCCAGGCCGGTGGTCTTACGGCTTCTGGAAACATCGGTGGTGTAGAAGCGGTCAAAAATACAGGGAAGATCGTCGGGGGTAATGCTGTGCGTTCTGTTCTCAAAGGTAATGTTTACGGCGCCGTCTGTTAATACGGCTTTTATGGAAAAATGTCCTTCGCCGTGGGTCAGGGCATTGCTTAAAATATTGCTGAAAATCCGTTTGAAGGCGTCGGTATCACCGGTGACGACAAAGGGATCATCAGGAATCTGGATTTCCGGTTCACTGTCCTGGCTGCAGAAATCATTGTAAAACAAAGCCAGCGTATCGCGCAGCACATTGCCGAGGTTGACTGCTTCCTCAGCAAGAACCAGCTCATCCGCCTCGATGCGTGCAAATTCAAAAAGCTGGTCTAGAAGCTTTCGCACTGCCTGAATCCGCTGTTTAACAATTTCCAGGTACTCGGCTCGGGTTTCCTCAGGCAGATCAAAATCCTGGAGCATCTGGATATAGCCTGAGGCAGAAGTGAGCGGGGTGCGCAGGTCGTGTGAAATGCTTGTGATGCTGTTTTTAAAGCTGCGGTTTGCCTGAGTCATGCGGATTTCAAACTGGCGGTGGGTCTCCAGCAGGGCATTGATGCTTTCAATCAGAGCCTCCACCTCCTTATCGGGCATGGCGGCAGTGATGGGAAGGTTGGTATCCTCATTTTGTATAAAATGATTTTGCCGTATGATATCCCGGATCTGCTTTTTCAAAAGCAGGCTGTGAATGATAGAAAAGAGGGCGGCTGCCCCGAGGATAATGCAGAGTATAATGAGTGATACTTCCATAGAAACCTCACATAATGTCCCGTTTTTTAAAAACGGCAATGCCTGCCAGTGTAGGCAATAAAATATAAACCACCATAAGCGCCAGTGCTTGAAGTACGACCAAGCCGCTGACTGTGTCAAATTCAAGGCTGGAAAGCGCTTCGGCGATCCAGATGGTGAGCGGGTTAAAGCCTGTGGCATGGAAAGCGCTGCCGACAGATAAAAAGGCAGTGACAAAAATAAGCAGACAGATGTTGACGGCTACGGTGGGGCCGGTCTGCTTGATAAGTACAGCGGTCATGACAAAGAAGGAGGCCAGACCGAGGTGTAGCAGGGTCTGTAAAGAGAGCCGGTAGGCTAGCAGACTGACGGTCTGTGAATCCAGGGAGCCAAAGCCCCAGCACAGGCCACTGAACAGGACAGCGCTGAGTATGGCCAGTACAACGAGAAAGAGGGTTGCGGCCATGACGGTGATGAGCTTTGAAAGATAAATATCGCGTCTTTTAAAGCCCTTCGACACAGTGTTGCGGAGCGTTCCATCCCTGAAATCCGCGCCGATGTACAGGGAGATGAAAACCGCCATCAAAACCGTGGTTACACTGCCGGAAAGAGCGGTTTCGATGAAGGAATTGGCATTGTAATTTTGCATGGCTTCAATCGTTTCAGCCAGATTTTTCGAGCTGTTCGACAATCCAAAGCGAATGCCAAAGCTGTTGTTCTCTTCAGTGCGGTTCTCAGATTCCTGAAGGGCGGCAGGGGACATGTTTGAAAAAAGATCAGCGGAATAGAGCTGTCCAACAGCGACAAAGGCCATAAGTGCCACACAGAGGATCATACAGACCCTGAAGGATTTTGCCTTAAAAAGCTTGAAAAAATCAGAGCGCAGCAGGTTAAGCATGGTCTTCACCTCCCATCATGGACATAAAATAAGCCTCGATATCCTGCCCGACCGGCGTGATAGACTCGACAAGGATACCGTTTTGGTTAAGCTCCCGGTTGACAAGACCGCTCTGGTTCACATAGTCAAAAAGACGGATGGTGTTTTCCGGCAGAATATCATAATTGTCCGTGTCCAAAAGGGTTTCGATCAGCATCGCGGCTTTTTTAGGCTGGTCTACAACCAGTTTCAGGCACCGCTGACAGCGTGTTTCCAGCTCATCCCGGTTAAATTCGTCAATAAGCATGCCCCCGCGCATGATGCCATAACAGGTAGCCAGCTTTGACAGCTCACCGAGGATATGGCTTGAAATAAGAACGGTCACACCCCGCTCCTGACTGAGCCGTGTCAGGACAGCGCGGATTTCCGCGATTCCCCTTGGGTCGAGGCCATTGGTGGGCTCATCCAGAATAAGAAAGTCCGGGCTGCCCAGAAGGGCCATGGCAATGCCGAGTCGCTGGCGCATCCCCAGAGAGAAGTGCTTAACTTTTTTGCGGTCAGTGCTGCTCAGGCCAACAGCTTCGAGGGAATCGGCAACAGCGGTGCTGCTGGTGATGCCAAGCAGACGTCTGTGGGCCTCCAGGTTATCCGGAGCGCTCATATTGCCGTAAAGCCCGGGTGCCTCAATGATACAGCCTGTCCGCTTGCGGTGCTGTTCCAGCTCTGTGCTGTCAAAGAGGGTCATGGTGCCCTCAGTCGGGGGCATGAGGCCTGCGATCAGGCGCATGAGGGTGGTTTTTCCCGCGCCATTACGCCCGATCAGGCCGTAGATATCGCCCTTCCGGATGGTCATATTCACATGATCGACGGCATGGCGGCCTTCGCTTTTTCGCTTTTTATACCGGGTAAATCCCGCAGGCGGGAAGATCTTTGTAAGGTTATGGGTTTTCAGGATAGTGGACATGATTTTTGATCCTTTTCTGTTTTTATTCAGGTGGCTTTCAATTTTATTTTAACACGCTGTTTTTTAAATTCTGTAAGCCAATCCTAAAGAAAAGATAAAGATTGACGCTATTTCATTTTAAAGCCAATGCCCCAGACTGTTTGGATATAGGCTTCATCGGGGTCGATTTTAGCCAGCTTCTGGCGCAGGTTGCTGATGTGCACATTGATGGCGTTGTCCTCGCCCAGAAACAAATCCTCCCAGACAGTCTCGTAGATGACATTTTTGGAAAAAACACGCTGTGGGTTTTGCATCAGAAGCTCCAGAATTTTGTATTCACGCTTGGTCAATGACAGGGGCTGCCCCTTCAGGCAGACCTCGTAGGTAGAGGGGTTGAGGGTGAGCCCTTTATAGGTCAGCGTTTTGCCTGAAAGGCCTGTATTTCCCGAATTACGGCGCAAAAGAGCCTCGATACGGGCCAGAAGCTCTTCGTTGTTAAAGGGCTTGGTAATGTAGTCATCTGCGCCGTTTTTGAGCAGGCTGATCTTTGTGGGAGAATCATCCTTTGCGGACACGGCGATGACCAGGGTGTCCGAGGTCTGGCGCAGGCTTTTCAGCACTTCCTCGCCGCTCATACCCGGAAGCATTAAATCCAGAAGGATTAAAGCATAGCTTTTCTTTTCAAGGCAGAATAAGGCCTCGGTACCAGAATAGGCGGTATCTGCCGTATAGCCGCTGTGTGTCAGCAGATCCACAAGCATGTTACTGATGTTGACATCGTCCTCGACGATTAAGATATTGATGGATTCCATTTCGTTTGTCCTCTTTATTTAAATAGATTAATTTTCTGAAGCTGCTGGTACAAAAGGTTCGCCGCCACACCCACCACGATCCCTGTCGGGATAGCGAGCAGCATGAGAAAGGGCAGATAAGACCAGAACAGGTTCATATTTTGCACTACAGCGGCCGCTGCGGCCAGCTGGCCCAGGTTGTGGGACACTGCCCCGAGCAGGCTGATGGTGATGAGGGACAGCTTTTCTCTGGCGGCCTTTAAAAGCAGAGCCATCACCCCAAGGCTCAAGAGCCCTCCGGCCAGGGAGTAGAGAATTGCGCTCATACTCCCAAATAAAAAGCCGGATAAAAAGATCCGCGCGGTGACGATGAGCAGGGTCAGGGGAGTGCCCAGAGTCAGCAGTGAGATAAGGGTCACGATGTTTGGCAGGCCTACCTTGGCCCCGGGCACAGGCACGGGGATGGGCACCAGGGATTCCAGATAGCTGAGAATTAAAGCCAGTGCGGTGTACAGAGCAATGATGACCAGGCGGCGCGTTTTGTTTTCCATTTTAAGGCTCCTGTATGATTTCAAGGATCAGCCGGTGGGGCAGGCAGGCAATGGTTTCTCCAGGGGACTGGATCGCCGGGCTGTGCACGCACACCTGGTTATCGCAGTCTGCGCTTTCGACCCGGGCGCTGCGGTCTTTAATGGCAATGGTGTTGCTGCCGAGGTCGCTGGTGATGGTTTCGGTATGGTCCTGACTAAGCGGCAGCGTGCGGATAACCTCACCATTCTGGCTGACCCGCAGCATAAGGCCGGAGCTTTGGCTGTTCATGAGGTGGAAGACGCCGAAGGCGATGAGGGCAACGGCCACAACCCCGGCAATGATGATCAGATCACGTTTTTTCATGTTTGATTTATCCTTTGGTTCATTCTAGTGTCCATTTTAACGAAAAAAACTGTCTTGGTAAAGAGCAACTTTTTTGATATAATCACTTCTTAAGACGGGAGGCGACGATTTTATGGAAAATTATGATGATATCCGGCAGCTCAAGGTGACCACCGACGGCTATGTGGGGGACGGCTATGCGGCCTGTATTGATTTTGAAACGGGTAAGGCCTGCTGGTCTGCCAGTGCGCTTTTTTATCAACCCCCCAAGTATTTAAAAACACTGGATACCGAGGCGCTGGACGCCTTGAAAAAAGGGATGGCGGAAGCTGGTGTACTGCAGTGGAAGAAAAAATATTATGATCTGAGCTGTCTGGATGGCCCAATCTGGGAGATGACCCTGGTTTTTGAGGATTGTGAAAAGAGGCTGGTGGGCACTGCGGCATATCCGGAAAGCTGGGAAGATTTTTGCGGGCTGCTCAGTGAAGCGCTGGGAAAAGACTTTAAGTAATGGAGAATGAAAAATTCTCCTTTTTTTGTATAGAAAAATCTGGTGATAAGGAAAGGCGATGGCTAGAGAGGCGTTTGGGGTGGCAAAAAATAAAAAAGCAGATGTTATTTTAACATCTGCCTTGTCACCAATTAAATGGTGCGAGAAACGGGAGTCGAACCCGTACGTGCGTAGCACACACGCCTCTGAAACGTGCTTGTCTGCCAATTCCAACACTCTCGCACAGCGCCCTTTTTTTCTGAGCGGCGACTCATTTCCTGAGTGCTTGTATATAATAACTTTTTTTGTCTGCTTTGTCAACACTAATTTTAAAAATTTTTAACTTTTTTTTCGAAAATATTTTTCCGCATAAAAAAATATGATTTTTATGCATTTTAGCTTCAAAAATAAAGCGCTGCATTTGAAGAAAATCAATTAGTAATTGTAAAGTAGTACAGGCTGAGATAAAATAGCCCTATAGAAAAAGGGAGAGATAAAAATGAAAAAATGGGAAGATTCTTTTACAAAAGATATTTTAGATAATGGGTATGAGCTTTTTACAAACGACCAGGTTCTGGAGGCAGTGCGCTGTGATAACGGCTATGAGGCAGTGGTGCGCGATACAAAGGACTACCGGGTGATGATCGAAACAGAATTTGGCGAGGTCGCTGCCATGCACTGCGATTGTACCTATGCGTCAGAGGGCGCTCACTGCAAACATATGGCGGCAGCGCTTTTTGCCCTGACAGAAAGTGTGGCGGAGACGTTCAGGGACCCGTGGCAGTTTGAAAACACTGAGCTGTACGCCCTTGTACAAGGGGCGAGAGAAAATGAGCTCAGAGATTTTATCTACGAGCTGGCATGCGCGGACAGAAACCTTGCAAACCGCCTCTGGCTCCGCTTTTTTAAGGGAGAGAGCATTGAGGAGCTTCGCCCTCTGGAACGCTCTCTAAACACCCTCTGCAAGAAGTATCTGGGACTGGAGCAGTTTATCCCATACTGGGATGTAAAGGACTTTGATTTTACTGCCATGGTTTACACCAAGCTCTGCCAGATAGAGATTGATGACTCCGACGGAGATATTGATTTTGTTGCCCAGGACTGCGCAGAGGGATGGATGAAAATACTGCCTCACATCAATGATGAGGCCGAGGAGCGGAGGATGCACCATTGGTTTATGAATCGTCTTGGCGGCGAAATGCTTGACTATCTTGAGGACTATGTCTTTGATGTCTTTATGAAATGGAACTGGAAGCCGGCGCTGCTTGCCGAGAGCATGAAGACCGTGGACTGGCTCATCCGGAGCGCCACACAGGAGCGGCTTGATTACTGGCTTGAAACCTATGTTGTCTGCCGGGTACAGCTGATGGAAAGGATGGAGCTGCCAAGGGAAGCCATCGAGGCCTATCAGAAAAAATACTGGCGTTTTTCCGGAATACGGAATACGGCCATCTCCCTGAAGATCAAGTATGGCGAGATGGACGCCGCCATTGGGATGATCAATGAGAGTATGGAGATGGACCGGGACGACCCTGACAAAATTGATGAATACCAGCGTGTGCTGGTTTGGCTGTATGAAAAGCTGAGCAGGCCCGAAGCCCTGAAAAAGATTCTGGCGGAAATGCTGGTGGGCGAGGATTTTGTTAATCTGGAGGATTTCAAAAAGCTGAAGGCACTCTGCGGCGAGGTGGAATGGCACGAGCTTCGAGAGGAAATACTTAAAGGCGTGGATTACGACCATAATCTGCGTGATCTGTATGAGGAAGAGGGGCTGTGTGAACGCCTTCTGGAAAGCATCCGCACACAGGGGGACCTTTTTGATCTGGATTACTACGAGAAAACACTGAAGGCCGGATGTCCAGAAGCCACTCTGGAGCTCTACGCCGAGCTTTTGAAGGCCATGGTCAAAAAGGCGGCGAACCGCAGAAAATATCAGCAGATTGTGGATTATCTGAGAAAAATGCAGGACTATCCCGGCGGGCCGGAAAAGGTACGGGTCCTGACCGCGGACTGGCGCCTCCGCTACGCCAAACGGCGTGCGCTTATGGAGGAGCTTGAAGCACTTTGACAGAATTTAAAAGGCCATGGCGCTCCCAACAGGACACCATGACCTTCTTTAGTCTAAAGAAACCATTCCGGCTCTGCCCGGCGCTTTAATCCCTCCTCAAGCTCGTGCTTGTGGTAAAGATAACCTGCGTCATCATAGTAACGCGCGTGGACCGGACATTTTTTTATACAGGCGCCGCATTTTATACAAATGCCTGTGTAAATCCGTACATCATCGTGGCTGATGGAGCCCATGGGACAAACCGCAGAGCAGAGCTTACAATCGGTGCATGTATCGCCTGTAAGCGGTTTTACCTTGCGGATGTCTACGGGTGTGCCTTTGCGGTCCCTCGGCTGATAATAGCCACGGTATGGGGCTGGTGTGCCTTTGACGGCCACAGGTGAGGCATCCTGGATATTGGTGATGGCAGCGGCTTTCTCATAGGTTAATTCGGCAAATACCCGGGCTTTTTCCATATCCTGCCCGTCCGGGCGTCCGGCTGCCAGTACATCAGAAAAAGAGTGCTCACCGATAAAGGCCCCTGCTGTAAGCGTGTGAAAACCGGTTTTTTCAAGGACATCCCGAAGCTCGATCAGGGCATCGTCATAGTCTCTGTTGCCATAGAGTACCAGCGGAACAGCCGCGGCGCCGCCTCCCTCCAGGGTCATCAGGTATTTCAGCAGTACATTGGGCACACGCCCTGCGTAGACCGGTGTGCCGAACACCACCAGATCGTCAGCTTCAAAGCGTTTTGGCGCTTTTCGCTCCTCGGGCAGTGTAAAGTCAAAGCTTTCACAGGGGACCCCAAATTTTTGTGACAGGTTATCCGCAACCGCTGTTACCAGCTTTTGGGTGGTGCCGGTAGCGCTGAAATATACGGCCCATACTCGATTAAATTTCATTATTTTTCTCCCTTGCATAAAAAGAGTGGTTTTTATGCCTTAACTATATCAGAGGGTGAGATGGTTTTCAAGTAAAAGCCCCAAAAAGCTGACGGTTTTCTTCAGCCAAAGTTTTTTAAAAGGCAATGGGGGTACGTCGAAACGGCGTACCTCCAAGTGGATCTATGGATAACTTGTGAATAAGCAGCGGAGAAAAAGGGTCAAAAGACATATATGTCTGCTATTTTGCCAAAAAAGCAAAAGTGGCGGCGGAATCACTGACACCCGTGTCCGCCATTAGTAATATATTAATAATATTATATATTAATCTTTTATTATTCATGAGTCGCAGGTTATCCACAGGTCAGAACAGCTATGGAGTCTGCCCGGGCGCGTAAATAAAGCCTGTGATGTCATTAGCGGTGGGGAGGCCGGTGTATGGCAAGGCTCCTGGTAACCAGAATGGACGAAAACACGGAACGTTTAAGTTTTTTGAAAATTTCGGGAACCTTTTGGAATTTTTTGCGATTGTATTAAGTGTAGGGCAGAATATAAAAGAATCCCGCTGTTTCCATTACTGCCAGCGGATGTTATAATGCAGGTAAGCAGAAAAAAGGATTAAAGCCGAAAGGAGCAGTACCTATGAAAATGCCAGATACCATTGATACCGCCATGTTCGCCCCCTGTGGAATGAACTGCATGGTCTGTTATAAGCACTGTTACCATAAAAAGCCCTGTGCGGGCTGCCTGAACAGTGACAAAGGAAAGCCAGAGCACTGCAGGAAGTGCAGGATTAAGGCATGCGCTCTGGAAAAGGGTGTCCAATATTGTTTTGAGTGCGTAGCGTATCCCTGCAAGCCTGTAAAATCCCTGGAAAAAAGCTACAACATCCGCTATAACACCAGCCTGATGGAAAACAGCCGCCGGGTTAAGGAATCAGGGACAGAGGCTTTTATGGCACAGCAGAAGCAGCTTTTCACCTGTCCGGCCTGCGGCGGGATCATTTCATTACACGACGCAGAATGCAGTGAGTGCGGACAGAAGCTTAAAACAGCGGGCCAGGAATAAAAAAACTGCCCAGCCGATGGACAGTTTTTTATAAAAATCGGGCACACCGGTTAGATGGGCTTACCGGTAAAGGGGTTTCGCCCCCTGACAAAACAAAAAACAATGTGGATCATGCCCATTACAATACCGACAATTGCAATGCCTTCGGCAAAGCCAAGCCAGAAATCGGGCAGAAGGCGGCTCATAAACAGAGACATTGTAAAGCACAGCATTCCCACGAGATATAGAAGCATCACGAAGGAACAGTAGCCTTTCTTTTCAAAAAATTTCATCAGAGAATCCCTTCCTTTTCATCTTTCCTTTATGTTTTTTATTATAGCACAGAGAAGCCGAAAAGTCTAAAGCGATTTCATAAGGCTATTTTGGGTATTTTATACCATAAATTCAATCAAATGCAAAGGAGAAAAAACAATGACAGGCGTAGAAATTGATATGGTTGTGACCGACAGCCTGAAAGCCCTGGAGCTTTATGAAAAAATATTTGAGGTTAAGCGTATAGAGGTGACCGATTACCCGAAAGGTACCAATGAAGCAGTCTTTACCATCTACGATACCCGTTTCCACATGCTGGACGAAAACCCTGAGTACCAGCTAATCGCGCCAAAGCCCGGCCAGCCCCAGTCTGTCTGGTATAATGTGCTGGTGCCAGACATTCAGGCGGTCTACGATAAGGCCATGGCAGCTGGCTGTGCTGAGATCCAGCCCGTTACTGAGATGCCTGAGATGGGGGCCGCAAACGCCATGTTTGCCGACGCCTTCGGCTATGTCTGGATGCTCCATCAGATATACCGGGAGGTGAGCTTTGAGGAGCGCTGTAAGGCCATAGAGGAAAAGCAGAAATAATAAAAAAGCAATCGGATTTCCGGTTGCTTTTCCAGGTTTTGCATTGAGGGAAGGCTTTACTCAGCACACCCCTTATCTGTTTTCAGAGATTAATCCGGTTGCTTATCCCTGTGTTCATGCAGCTCCCGCATAACCAAACGGGCGATGGGCTGTGCGAAGAGCGCCTCCACAGCAAAAGAGATGGCGAAATTGCGGGGCCATTTGTAAAAAAACAGGCGGATTGGCTCAAGGCTTACCTGACGGCTGCCAATCCAGGTACCGATAACGGTCAGGAAGATAGACATCAAAAAAACAGTGCACAGAATATTGACCACGATGTGGGCATTAAAGCTGTCATCCTTATCCACGATCTGCCCGGTCATCCATTCTGCAGGTCTGTACGTCAGCAGCACCAGGACGACAACGCTGAGCCATATAAATGGGATAACCCGTAGGGTATCAGCCCATACCTCCAAATGAAAGCCAAGCTCAAAACAAGTGATAATCGGTGCAATAATGTTTACAGACAGGATAGAGATTACCCCAATAAACAGCACAAACTCTTTTTTGCTCCGTGGGAGCTTCATGTAAAATTCCATTTTTATTTCCTCACTTCTTAAATATTAAAACCAACACAAAAAAATAAGCGTAAGACGAGAAATTGTCTTACGCTGAACCATTATACGCGTTTGTTAAGTTTTACAGCTGTTATTATATCAAAAAGTCCAAATTTACGCAAGCTGTTTTCAGGTTTGAAAATCTGTTTTTTTGTTGGCAAAAATGAACCGGCTTCCAATAATGGCAATGACAGCGGCCAGAAGAACGTAGGCCAGACGAAGCTCAAAAACCTCGGACTGCTTCATAAACAGGGTGCTGAGCGCAATGGCATAGCAGGTCATATAGGTGGCGCGGAAAAGATAGTTATCCACCGCGTAGCCAAGGAAGGTACCAATGGAGAGAATGATCATGTGGCCGGTAAAGCCAGTGATATAGTGGAACAGAATGGCTGAGATAAAAACCCCGGCGATATTGCCGCCCACACGCTGTTTGATTTTGACCATGCTGTCCTCATAGAAATTAAGGGTCATGATAAAGACATTGAGGGGAAGCCAGTAGCCCTTTGGAATGTTAAACACCTGCTCCAGAAAAAAGCTGAAGGTCACCAGCAGAGAGATGCGGATGGCAAAACGGGTGAGACGGAAATCAAAGGTGCCAGCCTGCAGGCTGGCACTGGAGCTGTAAAAGAGACGAAAGCGCAGCATGGCAGTCAGATTTTTAAGGGCACGGGCAGTCCCCTTTAAAAAATCGCGGGTTTTACCGCCGAGGTGGACAAAGGGATTAAAAATACGCGGATCCAGCTTAAAGCCCGTCTGCCTGCGCCTCAGAAAATACATGACGACAAGGCCAAGGGTCGCGATAAAACAGGATAAAACAATGGCCATCAGGCGTAGCCTGAGCTCCGGAACAGTGGTGGAGAAGCTCTGGTACAGCACAAGGCCAAAGCCATAGCTGTAGTAAGCCTTTGAGGTGTCGGAGTCGGTGAGAAGAAAGACCATGAGATAGGTTGCGGCAAAGTCCAGGGTAACGCAGAGCCAGACGTTCATATCCGCCAGGTGGGCGGTGGTCGCCAGCACAAGGTTGATGAGCATGACGCTGTAGGGGTGCCAGCGGTCTGGCGGAAAGTCCTTGAGTCGGTTGAAAATAATGGTGAGTGGAACAGCGATGACAGCATTTTTATAGCCAAATAAAGCCATGTTCATAAAAAAGAGCAGCAGACAGAGGGTGGTGGCCGGTATGGATTTCTTAGTTCCTTTCCAGGCCGCTTGCCGCAGATGCTTAAAGTTCAGGCGTTTTATTTTTTCACTCATGACAGACTTCCTTTCATCATCATCGCTATCATAGTTTTTACCCAAAAAGGGAATTTTATTCGATTTATGTGCGTTAAACAGGCAGAATTGTGGTACAATAATTAACAGCCCCTTTTTCAGGGAATCCAAGCATCTTTGATTGTAAAAGGAGATATTTAACATGCAAAATACAAACGATATTCCAAAAGGCCCCTTACAGCGGGTGGCCGCGATTCATGATATATCCGGCTTTGGAAAGTGCTCCATGACTGTCGTGCTGCCCATTTTATCTGCGGCAGGCATTGAGGTGGTCTGTATGCCTACTGCGGTTCTTTCGACCCATACCGGCGGCTTTGAGGGCTTTACCTACCGCGACCTCACCGAAGACCTCCCGGCCATTACTGAGCACTGGAAGTCGCTGGACCTGCACTTTTCATCAATCTACAGCGGTTTTTTAGGCTCGCCGGAGCAGGTGGACATCGTATCCAATTTTATGGATACCTTTAATTCAGACAACACACTGGTCTATGTGGACCCGGTTATGGCTGATGAGGGTGAGCTTTACAGCGTTTTTGACGACCATATGGTGGATAAAATGCGCGAGCTCTGTGAAAAGGCAGACCTGCTGCTGCCAAACATCACCGAGGCATGCTTTCTTCTTAAGCAGCCTTATCAACACGGTCCATACACCAGGGATTATATTGAAAAGCTTGTGCGCGGCCTGTCCGACATGGGCCCAGAAAAGGTTGTGCTGACCGGCGTGTATTTTGATAATGAAAAGCTGGGCGCCGCCTGCTATGACCGCGCCGAGGATAAGGTAGAGTACGCCTTCTCCGAAAAAGTGCCCGGACAGTTCCACGGGACGGGTGATATTTTCGGAAGCTTCTGCCTGGCAGCTCTGCTGAACGGTAAATCCCTGCTGGATTCCACACAGTTTGCTGTTGATCTGACCACAGACTGCATCCTCAGAACGGTTGCCCGCGAGACTAAACGCCGCGAAGGTGTGGATTTTGAAGGCGTGCTGCCAGAGATGATGAAACGTCTTGAGCTGGTCTAGAAGAGAGAAGTAATCTAAAAAAAGAAAAAGCAGGTACGTCGTTTCGACGTACCTGCTTTTGTTCTGGGCAAAGCCAGTCTTTGTTTATTGTTCATCGAGCGTTTTAATCAGAGGGATCAGCTCGCTCAGATCCTGGATAACATAGTCTGCGCCGGCATTTCTGAAGGTTTTGGTTACCTTGTTGATGGCAGCGGCTTTGTCATCATCACAGAGATGGTTAAATTCTTCCTTGGTCAGCCCCATCTCAGAGCTTCCACGCACGACGCCGATGGAGACAACGCCGGCGTTTTTTCCTTCCAGAATATCGGAGACCGTGTCACCTATTTTTACAGCATTATGGACAGAATGAACGCCCAGAGTCTCCAGGTTTTTGAAAAGCATAAAGGGGTAGGGGCGGCCATAGTTTTTCACAGCGTTTGGGCTGTACCAGCAGTCCGGTGCATAACCCTTATCGGCAGCGACACGGGTGACTATGGCCATCATTTCATCGGTGTAGCCGGTGGTTGAGCCGATTTTCAGGCCCATGTTACGCAGGGCCGCAACGGTATCCAGCACGTGGGGCTTGGGGTCTGCAAACTGATCCAGAATGCTCATGAGCTTTTCCTCAAACTGGGCGTACAGGGCATCAATGTCCTCTTCGGTGTAGCCGCGCCCATATTTTTCCTGCCAAAGACGGTTGATACGCGGCATATCCATCATGGTGTGGATATGGTCCCGCTTAAGCATCCCCATGGGTTTTCTTGTCTCCGCCATGGTGGGCTCAATGCCGAAGCTTTTAAAAACCTCCATAAATGCCTGTACCGGAGCAAAGCATCCGTAATCGACCGTTGTGCCGGCCCAGTCAAAAATAACTGCTTCAATCTTTTTCATCAATATGGCCTCCTAAGCATTCTGTTTTAAATAATCATAAAAGATATTGTAGAGATTTTCAACATCTTCTTTATAAATTTCTCCGATGTTGCCCATGCGGAAGGTGTCCACCTTGGTCAGCTTTCCAGGGTAGATGGCATAACCGCGTTCTTTGACAAAGTTGTACATATCGGTAAAGTCAAAGCCCTGCTCGGGATAGAGGAAGGTAGTGATAATGGGGGAGCGGTAGGCTTCATCAATATAAGCGTTGATGCCGAGCGCTGCCATTTTTTCAATCAACAGCTTATTGTTGGAGGCGTAGCGCTGATAACGGGCTTCGACTCCACCGCGTTCTTCCAGCTCATCCAAGGCTTTGGAAAAGGCCAGAACCGTATGAGTCGGGGAAGTAAAGCGCCATTTTCCATCCTTGTTCATGGTCTCCCACTGGTCGTAAATATCCAGCGACAGGCTTCGCGCATTGCCCTTTGAGGCCTCGAGGGCGGCTTTGCGGGCCAGGATAAAGGAAAAGCCCGGTACACCCTGGATACATTTGTTGGCGCTGCTGATCATAAAGTCGATGTGGTCATGCTCTAACGGGATATCAATGCCGCCAAAGCTGCTCATGGCATCAACAATATAGGTTTTGCCGAATTCTGCGCAGAGCTCGCCGATGGCATGGATGTCGTTGAGAATGCCAGTGGTGGTTTCGCAGTGCACCATGGCCACATGGGTGATGTCTGGGTTTTCTGTTAAAATTGCGCGCACTTTTGCGGCGTCGGGGATTAGGTTGTATTCCTCGCTGCAGGCGAGATAGTTCAGACGGTGGTAATCCGCGATGTCCAGCATGCGTTCGCCGTAGGCGCCGTTTGTGATAAACAGCGCTTTATCTGTATCGCCGATCACGCTTGAAAGTACGGCTTCCACCCCAAAGGTGCCGCTGCCCTGCATGAGGATGGCGGTATATGCATCCTCGCTGACATGGGCCAGTTTTAGAAGCTGAGCGCGGATTTTCTGGGTGATAGCTTTATATTCATTATCCCAGGTACAGTGGTCAAAGAGCATTTCTGCCTTTACCGCATCGCTGGTTGTCAGTGGGCCGGGGGTTAAGAGTTTATAGTTTTTCATTAAGTTTTATTCTCCTTCATAATTTGATGTTTAACATCAGTTTGATTAAAATTAAATTGAAAATTGAGAATGAAAAATGGAGAGTGAAGGGCCAATTTTGCTGTGCAAAATTGATTTATAGTCAAATTTGTTCTTTTAATTCTCAGCTTTGCATTTGGTTCGTTCGAAAAATTATTCTAACTTTGGACTCATCGTCATTCTCAATTCTCCATTATTTGTTAAGCTTGCATTTCTCTGAAAACTCCTGGTGTTTTTGTAAAAGATCCACGGTCAGGGGCTCTGGGAATGTTTTGGGGTTTTTGGTGCACAGGGCAGGGTCGGCTGTTTCGCCGGGATACAGGGGCAGCGGATAGGTCTTGAGCAGCTCGGTCCGGGCGCTTTTTACAATACATTCAGCCATTTCCATGGCTTTGGCATTGGTTTTATCCCCTTTATTAATAACGGCGATGGATTCCGTGAGAGCATAACTGCCCTCGGACGGGTCGATGTAGTCGATGGGAAGACCTTCGCTTTTGGCCGCGACGGCCTGATGCCGAAGGCCGAAGGCCAGTGCGACCTCGCCGGCTTTTACCTTTTTAAAGGGGCCGGAGCCGGAGCTTTCCATGTGCGGCCCGGCATTTCGGATGATCCCTGTCATGATCTCAGCGCCTTCTGTCTCGCCGTAAGCGTCGATGACAGCCTGTACCAGAATCCAGCCAGTGGAGGAACCTTCAATATCCGGAATGGATACCTGGCCTGCGTACTTTGGATCAGCCAGATCCTTGATGGAGGCCGGTGCAGACAGGCCCTGTTCCCGCATCACTTCAGTGTTGACCATGACAGCGCCTTCCTGGGCTGTGATGGGGGAAGAATAGGACGGGCAGTCACCGCTCAGGGTGGCATGGTCAAAGCTCAGGTCAGAGAACATTCCGGATTCTTTTTGGGCAGTGTCCAGATAGTATGTGCTCATGGTCACCAGGTCGGCTTCGATTTTAGAGCCTTCCGCCATCATCCGGCCGCCCAGCTCGGAGGTGGCAAAGCTTTGGATAATATACTGGCCTTCGTAGCCGCCGGCATTCAGAGCATTTTCCATGGCGGTCAGGGCTTCGTCATCTGCATTGGAGTAGATAACGACGCTGTTGTCCGCGCTGGCATTACCGCACCCCGCAGCGGTGAGGGCTGTGACGGCAATGAGCAGTCCGGCGGCCAGGACTTTTGTGAGTTTATTCATCAGGCGGGCTTCCTTTCTGTTTTTTTCGACAAGGCTTTTAGAATCAGCTTAACAGCCAGGTTGGTGGCAAGAATGAGCAGGGATAAGACAAAAATCTGTTCAAAATCGCCGAAGTGCTGAAGTTGTTTAATTTTGGTGGTAACGACCATGGTACGCGCGCCGACAATAAAAATGACAGCGGAGATGGTCACCATGGCGTTGATGAAGTAATAGCTGAACATCTCCAAAATTGTGGACCAGGAGTTAGGGATAACGACTCTAAAAATGGTTTTGGTCCAGCTGTCGCCCATGAGCATACCGGTCGTTTCCCAGGAGGCGTTCATCTTTGATAGTGAGTTTTTGATCATCAGGTAGGGGGTTGAGAAATAATGGATAATGTTACAGATGATCAGTATAATAAAGGTACACTGGAGGCTGGTGCCGGAAAAAGCCAGGAGAAAGGCGATGCCAAGCACCATGCCCGGTACGGTGTTGGTGGTCTGTACCAGGCCGTCAATGGCGGCTTTGGAGGGCCTGCCCATTTTACTGCGGGCGGTGACCAGCGCGCTCAGATAGGCGATGGCCGTCCCTAAAACCGCTGTGAGCACCGCTACCAGAATGGAATTGAGGTAGACATCGGTCAGCTGGCCGCCAAACAGGGTTTCCTTGATGTTGTCAAGCGAGAAGCCAAGCTCATAGGGCCAGCTCTGCACAAAGGGAACGATAAAAATAACCGCGAAGATGGACAAAATACCAAGCATTATCAATGCGGACAGAACGATGAAAAGGCCGTCGCGTCCTTTGTTTTTTGTGAGCTCGATCTGGGAGATCTTGTTATAGCGAAAATTGTATTTTTCCAGGTAGCGCAGGATCAAAATGCTGAAAACCGATGGAATCAGCATCATCATGGCGACTACGGCCCCCTTGCTGAAATTGGGGATAGAGCCTAGCATCTGATTGTACAGCGTAGTGGCAACCACCTTGTACTCACCGCCGACCGATGCCGGAATCCCAAAGTCGGTGAAGCTCAGGAAAAAGGCCTGAATAAAAGAAGCTCCCAGGGTGGCGATCAGTGGCTTAAAGGTTGTGGTGAAAAAGGTTTTAAAGCTGTTGTCACCAAGCACACGGGATACCACAGAGAACTTCTTGTCAATGTACTTATAGGTATTGTTAATGAGCATAAAGGCAATGGGAACCGTGTAGATTACATAACCCAGCAGCAGTCCGTTAAACCCGTAAATCTCAAAGGGCTGAAAGCCCAGCAGCCGGGTGATCAGGCCCTGGCGGCCAAAGGAATAGATGATGGCGAAGCCATAGGTAATGGTGGGCAGGAGCATGGGCAGCACTGCGACACTGGAAACGGCGCTCTTGTACCAGCCGGGTACATTGGTGCTGTTGACTGTGTAGGCCAGCATGAACGCGATAACCGTGGTGACGAGCGCGCTGGCCCCGGCGATGATAAAGCTGCCCGCCAGAGCGTTCAGAAAGCCTGCGCTGCTCAGTACAGCGGCGTAGCTTGCCAGGCTGAAGCTGCCGTCCACATTGAAAGACTTGATGAGCAGCAGTACCAGTGGAGCGACAAGGAACACCGCGAAGATGGCGATAATGATCCAGAAAACAACCCTCAGCTCCAGCGGGGTACCCGTAACAGCCCGGCTGCGCAGCCTCGGCCGCGTTTTTTCAGTGGCAGAATTACTGGGCATAGCATTCTCCGAACAGTGAGAAGATATTGTTGCGCTTGATCATGAGCTGGTTGAGAATAAACTCCTGAACAAAGCTGTTGCCGGGCTTCGTGATGATTTCCTGCGGCTCGGCGTATTGTGAAATTTTGCCGCCATTTAAAATGAGCACCCGGTCCGATAAGGTAAGGGCTTCTTCAGGGTCATGTGTTACAATAATGGTCGTCAGATCAAATTCCTTGGCAACTGTTTTGATCCGCTCCTTGATGGATTCCTTGATAACCCCGTCCAGCGCGCTCAGCGGCTCGTCCAGTAATAACACCTTTGGCTTCATGACCAGGGTGCGGGCCAGGGCCACACGCTGTTTTTGCCCGCCGGAGAGCTGGTCAATGGGTTTGTCCAGATGCGGTCTGAGATCCAGAAGGTCGATGAGCTCGTCAACCTCCTCCTGGGTGGAAATACCCGGCTTGTTTTTGAGTCCGTATACGATATTATTGTAGGCATTCAGGTTGGGGAACAGGGCATAGTCCTGAAAAACAATGTTGAAATCACGCTGTTCCATGGGTACATGGGTGATGTCCTCACCATCGTACAAAAGCTGTCCCTCATCAATGTCGGTGATACCGAGAATCAGGTTGAGGAGGGTGGTTTTACCGCCGCCGGATGGGCCGAGAATGGAAACAATTTCGCCTTTTCCGATATCGAGTGTGATGCCTTTCAGGATTTCTGTGCCGTCATAGGCCTTCTTTACATTTCTTAAACTTAACATAGTGTTATACTCCTTAACATTTTGGTTAAAACAAATGGCTTATTGGATAAAAGTGTTCTTTCAAAAGCCTAGGCGTATTTTAAATCTAAAAATCCCACAATTCAATAGACTTAACAAAGAGTTAACGGAATTTAACCGAAGCTTTACAAAATCATTGGTTTTACAAATCGCAGTCAGATTGGTATAATAATGAGAGAAAAGAATGAGAGAAAAGAATGGAATCTAAAAAATTCTTTATAAAAAATAAACAAATTCTTTGGTGGGGTACCCCTTTTCTGGCAGCTTTGGCAGTGGTGCTGCCCTTGCTTCTTAAGGAGGGCATCCCCTTTGGAAATGATGCAAGCTTCCATCTTTCCAGGGTCGTCTCGATCGCAGAAGGTCTTAAAAATGGCATTTTTTTGCCGGGAGTCTATGCCGATTATTTTAATGGCTACGGCTATGGCAACGGGCTTTTTTATCCGGATTTCTTTTTGTATATTCCGTCAGTACTGTCGCTTTTGGGCATGCCGGCCATCACGGCCTACAAGGCTTTTTTGGTTTTGCTCACAGGCGCTATGGCCTGTACCATGTACCTTTCGGTCAAATCGGTATGGCGGTCTGATTTTGCGGCCTCGGCTTCTACCGTGCTTTATCTCCTGTGTTCCTTTCACACCACTGACCTTTATCAGCGGTCGTCGGTGGGGGAGCTTCTGGCCTTTGTCTTTCTGCCGCTTATTGTGGCAGGCTTCTGGCAGGTGGTTTACGGCGAGAAGGAGAAGTGGCCCTTGCTGTTCACCGGTTTCAGCGGTCTGGTGCTTTCACATGTCCTGACCGCCGTGCTGATAGGGGGATTCGCCGCTGTCTTCCTGCTGTTCAATATACCAAGGCTGGCCCGCGAGCCGAAAAGGCTGGCGGCACTTGGGAAAGCAGCGCTTTGGAGCATTGTCCTGACTCTGTTTTTTCTGCTGCCCATGCTGGAACAGCTGGTGGTTAATCCTGTTTGGGGCGATACCGGACTGCTCGGGAGTATTTCGAACTGGGCCGTGCCTCTTAAAAATTTGATTCTGGCAATACCCCAAAGTATCGGCGAAAAATATGTACCGCCGGCTGGGATTGGTCTGGCGCTGACACTGCTGGTAATAGCGGGTCTGTTTTTTAACAGAAGTGACAAGCTGATACAGATTCTTTCGCTGTCTGGCCTGCTTCTGCTGTTCTGCGCATCGGCATATTTTCCCTGGCATTTGTTTGAGAATGTACTGTCAACCCTCCAGTTTCCATGGCGCTTCTATCTGTTTATCTCGGTGTTCTGGTGCTTCGCTTCTGGCAGAATCATTGAGAGTATGACAGAAAAAAGGGAAAACCAGCTGATCATCGCAGCCATCGCAGCTGGAATCATGCTTATAGCGTATTTTGTAAATGTTGCGTATACTTATAAGAATTATGCGCAGATGGTTGTCAATACATATCCTACCTTTGCCGCAGGATGCGAGTATTTACCTGAGGATGTCACTTTATCACACATCCAGGAATCACAGAAACGCCATCAAAATGCTGCAAAACGCACTGATTATAGTCTATATAAAATAGAATTAGAACGAAACGGTTTAAATGAACTGCCGCTCATTTATTATAGTGGGTATGAAGCCTTGCTTAATGGTAATCGCGTCGAGGTTTATCGAAACGTAAATGGCATGGCAGAAGTAGCGGTTAATGAAACTGGAACTTTGATTGTCCAATATAAAGGGACTCCTCTCCGGCGTGTCAGTGAGACCATCAGTCTCGTGGGCGTCATTGTAGGGATAGCCCTGCTCTTTAAAAATAAAAGAAAGGAAAATGATCAGAATGACAGAAAAGTTTTATCATCTCAGTAAAAAGGAAATCATTTTTCTGGTGGCAGTGATCCTGATTTACAGCGTTGTTGGCTACTGGAACCTGGGCTCAAGAGTTGAGCCCCAGACCTATTATGATATGGAGGAGGGGACACCCGCCGCTGAATTTGAGCTTCAGAAGCAGCCCATATCCATCGCGCTGTATCCAACAGTCAATGATTCCTCAAAATATGTAGGGATACAGATATTATGCTCAGATGATGGCGTGAACTGGAAACAGGCCTTCGATACCCGGGACGACGACACCGACTATACAGCGGCCATGATCTGGTACCACTACCCGCTGAATACGAATGAGAGTACCCGTTACATCAAAGTTAAAAAGCTGGATACTGCCAACCGTCTGGTACTAAGCGAGGTGGCATTTTATGACGAAAACGGGAACAGGCTGGCGGCAACGCCTCTTAATGAAGGTTCCGCGAGGCTTCTGGATGAGCCGGAGACAGTGCGGACCACCTCAGACCGGCTGAACAGCGCTTACTTTGATGAGAGCTATTTTCCAGCCTCGGCGCTGGAAATGCAGGATGGCCTGAGTGTGGCCGAGATGGATCATCCCCCGGTGGGCAGGCTGATCATTGGCCTGGGAATGGATCTTTTTGGCAGAACGCCCTTTGGTTTCCGCTTTATGCAGGTGCTTTTCGGTATCGCCATGCTGCCGCTGCTCTATTTCTTCGGCAAGGCACTTTTCAAATCACCGCTGTGGTCTGGTATTGCCACATTGCTGTTGGCCTTCGATTTTTTGCATTATACACAGACGCGGATCGGGACCCTGGACGCCTTTCTTGTCTTTTTTATTCTGGCCATGTATGCCTTCCTGTACTTTTTTCACATCAGTACATCAAAGCCCGCCCGGTATGTGTTTTTGCTGCTCAGTGGGATTTTTACCGGCCTTGCCATTGGCACCAAGTGGTCAGGCTGTTACGCGGCCCTTGGGCTGGCGGTTCTGTATTTTTACTGGTTCATCCGGGATATGGTAAAGGGCGATAAAGGTGTCCGGCGTCAAAGGCTGGGCGAGTCCTTTTTCTGCTGCCTGGCTTTTATCGTCATTCCGGTGACCATTTACACGCTGTCCTATATTCCTTATGCGGGCACCATACCCGATAAAGGGTTTTTTGAGGTGTTTTTCGGCCATCAGCAGCAGATGTTCGGCTACCACACCGGGGCTTCGACCCATTACCACCATCCCTATTCCTCTAAATGGTACACCTGGCTCCTGGCTTTAAAACCAGTGTTTTACTATTATCAGAAGGCGCCGGAAACCATTTATCTTTACGCGACTGGCAACCCGATGGTCTGGGGAATTGGCCTTTTCGGCACAGCTTTTGCGTTGGTCCATGGGATATGGAAACGCCATTCTGCCGGTATCGTCATTGGCGTTGGTTACTTTTCCCAGATGATTCCCTGGCTTTTTATCACGCGGGATACCTTTTTGTATCACTACTTCCCGATGATTCCTTTCCTGATGCTGGGTGTGGCCTATCTGTTTAAGTATATGGGCTGTACACCCCAGGCAAAGCCCTGGAAAAAAGCGTATATTGGGCTGTTCATGGCATTTACGGTCTTTTCATTTATCTGTGCCTTTCCGTTTATCTACGGCAGTCCCATGAAGTGGGACACAGTGCTGTTTATGCGGCAGCTGTTTATGGTGTTTGCCGGTGTGATGGGCGGCGCCCTGCTGCTGCTCATGGGCTATGATGTGTATCATTTGCGCCGCAAAAAGAAAGAAAGAGCCCGCCTGGATGAAAATAATGGAGATATGCTTTAAGACAGGGAAGGATTATGGTATAATGCAGTGGGAACCATAAACAGGAGGAGACAATGCAACATAAAATTCAAAATAAGCTTTTGGGCTTTGTGCGTATATTGGAGATTTTTATCGCTGTCCTCATCGCCATTGCCATTATTATTTCAGCCCTTGCTCTGATTCCCGATCTCTGGCAGTTTATAGGAAATTACGGCGATTCGCAGGCCTTCCGGGTGTTTTTGGGCTATGCCTTTAACACGCTCATCGGCATTGAGTTTCTCAAAATGCTGATTAAGCACTCCACCGCATCGGTCATAGAGGTTTTACTGTTTGCCATTGCCAGAGAGCTGATCGTTGAGCATACCACGCCCTTCGAAAATTTGATGAGTATTATATCCATCGCCATCCTGTTTGCTATCCGGCGTTTCCTGTTCGTCTCAACCTTTGATGACGGAGAGAGCGGAGAAGGCATGTCTCAGGGTGGACTGATGTGGTTTAAGCATCGCTTTAAAAAGCACGAGGCACCAGCAGATGACAGTATTTTAGCTGTTTCTGAAGGCGCGCAAAACATTTTAAGTGACGACAAAGGAGAGAACAATCATGAAAACAAAAGTAGCAACAGATAAAGCCCCAGCGGCCCTTGGCCCATATTCTCAGGCGCTGGTAGTAGACGGCACCCTGTATGCCTCCGGGCAGCTGGGGATTGACCCAGCCACAGGCGAAATGCCAGAAGCCTTTGAGGCCCAGGCAAAACAGGTGATGCTTAATGTGGGCGCAGTTTTAAAAGAGGCGGGATATGACTATTCTGATGTGGTTAAAACCACAATTTTTGTCGATGATCTTGCCAATTTTACTGTGCTGAACGATATTTACGGCGAGTATTTTACAGAAAACCAGCCGGCCCGTTCCTGTGTGCAGGCAGCCAGAATACCCAAAGATGCCAAGGTCGAGATTGAATTTATTGCGGTAAAATAATGAATGGAAAGCTGCTGCACAGAGTGCGGCAGCTCTTTTTTAACTGAGAAAGGAAGTAATTAATGACCCGTTTACTGGTACGCCTTTTTATTAAGGAGGGCGATAAAACCGGAGACCCGGATGTCCGACAGGCCTACGGTGTATTAAGCGGCGGTGTAGGCATTGCCTGCAATCTGCTGCTGTTTCTGGGAAAGCTTTTGCTGGGCTTTGTGACAGGTGCCATCTCTATAGTAGCTGATGCGGTCAACAACCTGTCGGACGCCGGCTCCTCAATCATCACACTGCTGGGCTTTAAAATGGCGGGAAAGCCTGCTGACCCCGGGCACCCCTACGGCCATGGACGCATCGAGTACCTCAGCGCGCTGTTTATATCCGTTGCCATTATCCTCATGGGAGTTGAGCTGCTTAAATCGTCTGTAGAACGGATTTTAAACCCGGCGGAGACCTCGGTAAGCCTTGTGGTTTTTGTTATTTTGGTCGCTTCGATTTTAGTGAAACTCTGGATGTTTTTGTTTAACCGGAAGCTGGGACGGAGGATTAATTCCTCAGCCATGGAGGCCACAGCCCTGGACAGTATCAGTGACAGCCTGGCTACACTGGTGGTGCTGATCGGTATGGCCATCAATTATTTTGCAGGCTATGATCTGGACGGTTATATGGGTGTAATCGTGGCGGCCTTTATCCTGATAACAGGTATTAAATCCGCGAAGGACTCAGTACAGCCCCTGATTGGCGCACCTCCAGACGAGGGCTTTGTGGAGAAAATTCACCGCATCGTCATGGCCCATCCAGAGATCAGAGGAATGCATGAGCTGCTCATTCACGACTATGGCCCGGCTCACGCCGATATTTCCCTGCATGTGGAAATGTCCAGCCAGCTGGACATGGTTACCGCCCACGAGATTATTACCAGTATCGAGGACGAGCTTGAAAGCCAGTGCCACTGTGATGTGACAATCCATATTGACCCGGTCGTGGAGGAAAAAACAGAGGACCAGTAAATCCATCGGTGAAGGTACGTCGAAACGACGTACCTTCACCGTCTGCGCCCCTTGACTTTTAAAATAACTTAGGCTATGCTTAACCAATAGAGGAGGGAGAACGTTGAAAAATCCACGATTAGAACAAATTATTCAGCTATTGCAACAGCAGGGGACCGTTAGCGTTTCCCAGCTCAGTGAAATTTTTCAGGTAACCACGAAGACCATCCGCAGGGATCTGGAGCTTCTGGAATCCGAGGGAGAGCTTTTGAGGACTCATGGCGGGGCACAGCTTGTCAAGGAGGATATCCTCAGAGAAAAGCCTCTGGAGCTTCGTCTGAACATCGAGGCAGACAAAAAGAAACGAATGGGGCTCAAGGCCACAGGACTGATTGAGCATGGCCAGAAGATTTTTATCGGCGCCGGTTCATCACTCTATCATTTTACAGAGCATATTGACAATACTAAGCGCCTTTATGTTGTGACCGATTCTGTCACAGTAGTCAACCAGCTCAACAGCCGCAGTGAGATCGGTATCTTTATGGTGGGCGGAGAAATCACAAAGCATACCCTCAGCACTTCAGGCACCATTGCAGAAAACACACTGCGGGATTTTTACTTTGATCTGGCCTTTGTATCCGCCACAACAGTGGATGAACAGGGAAACCTTTTCCACCGCGGCCCTGCCGAGTACGGTGTATACCGGCAGCTGGCGAACCACTCCAAAAGGCTGGTCGCGCTCATGGACGCTGGCAAGCTTTTTAAACGAGATTTCATTAATGTGTCAACACTGCGCCCGGGCGACGTCCTGGTGACCGATGCAGAGGCAGACAAAGAAATGGTCAAGCACTATGAGGAAATGGGGCTGACCGTCATAATTGCTGAATAACAAATGATAAAACCGGTATGGGAAAATACGAAAATTTCCCATACCGGTTTTTTTAGTGCAAAAAAACTTAAGAAATGTTCAAAAAGGAAACATAAACCAAAAAAGCCTTGACAAAAAAGATAAAATGTCCTAATATGTCCTTAAAAATAAACCTAAATGGACATAAACGGCTGACGTGGGAGAGAGAAGTATGAACAGCATAAAAAACACAGTAGAAAAGGCGCTCAGGGAAGCATATCCTGGGCTTGAAATCAAGGTTTCAGTCGACGAAAGACAGATCGTAACACTGGCAGGAGAGTGCGTGGACTGGAAGCAGTTAATTGATGTGGGACACAGTGCAGCCAATGTGCCGGGAGTAAAAAATGTCGTCAGCGATATGTGGGTAAAGGGACTGGAGATTCCCAGAAAGGACTACCAGAGCGGACGGGCAAAGGGCTTTGAAGCCGGACTGGTGGGAGAAGCGGATGTTGTCATTGCCGGAGCGGGCGTCATCGGCTGTGGAATTGCGCGGGAACTGGCTAAGTATCCTTTGAAAATTATTGTTGTCGAAAAGAATGATGACGTCTGTACGGGTGCATCTAAAGCCAATAATGGTAATATTCATCCGGGTCACGCGGCCAAAACCGGAACCCTTAAAGCCAGGCTCAATATATTGGGAAACCGGATGTATGACAGGTGGGCAGATGAGCTGGGGTTTGTATTTCAGCGGAACGGCCTGATGTATATTGCATGGGAGGAGGCTTACATCCCGGCCCTTAAGGAGCGCTATGACAAGGGTGTGGAAAACGGTGTGGACGGCATTGAGATGCTCGACGGCGAGCAGGCAATGGCCATCGAGCCAGAACTCAGAAAGCTGGACAATCCGCCCATCGCGGCAGTCTGGCTGCCAAGCCTGGCCCATGTGGAACCCTATGACGTCACAGTGGCACTGGCCGAGAACGCCGCTCATAACGGTGTTAAATTCTGGTTTAACACGCCGGTTTGTGATGTGCTGAGGCATGATGGCAGAGTTGAAGGCGTAGTGACGCCAAAGGGCATTATCAAGGCGGGCTGTGTCATTAACTGTGCTGGCGTTTACGCCGATGATCTTTCAGAAATGGCGGGAGACCGTTCCTTTACCATTCATCCAAGAAAGGGAACCATCGCCATTCTGGATAAGGCCAAGCAGTATCCCTACAGGCCCCAGATGGGCTTTGTGGGAAACGCCCTTGAAAACCGGATGAAAAACATCAAAAATGTTGAATCGAAGGGCGGAGGCTGCTGCAAAACACCAGAGGGGAATTACCTGCTTGGCCCGTCAGCCAAAGAGGTCTGGAATAAGGAGGACACCGCGACCGACCCAGATGGCTTGGAATATGCCATGAGCTGCAACCAGCACAAGAACGTGGGGCAGCGAGACCTTATCCGCGTTTTTACAGGGGTGAGGGCAGCGGATTTTAAAGAGGATTTTATCATTGAGATGTCTCCGGTGACCGACGGCTTTATCAATGTAGCGGGGATCCAGTCGCCTGGGCTGGCCTCGGCGCCAGCCATCGCCAAAATGGTCGAGGATATCGTGCTGGAGGATTTTGAGAAGAAAAACAGAAAACTTGAAGTCCGTCAGGATTATCAGCCGCGGGAAAAGCCCAAAACACTTTTCAGAAAACTGCCGCCGGATGAGAAGAGGAAACTGATCGAGAGAGAGCCTTCCTTTGGAAAAATTGTCTGCCGCTGTGAGACCATCACTGAGGGTGAGATATTGGAGGCCCTCGACAGTCCGGTTATGCCGGCATCCATCGAGGCCATAAAACGGCGTACAAGAGCCGGGATGGGCCGATGCCAGGGGGGCTTCTGCCAGCCGCGGGTTATTGAGATCCTTGCCAAAAAACTGGGCAGGGACTGGAGTGAGATCAATTTTTCAGAACAGGGGACCAATTTTCTGGAAAAGATGAATAAATAGACACAAACGCAATGAGGGGTAAAGAGTAATGGATAAAAAATATGTGGTAGGTATTGACAGCGGCACACAGAGCACCAGAGTGATCATTTTTGATACCAGAGGCCAGAAGGTCTGTATGGGCACCGCCGCCCATCCGCCGTTGATTGCTGAAAAGGCAGGCTATGCAGTACATGACTATGACGATCTGTGGAACGGCCTCTGCCATGCCTGCGACGATTTGTTTTCAAAATTCAAGGGCGATGTTCATGAAATCGCTGCGATCGGCTTATCCGGGCAGCGGGGAACCACCTTTTTTGTCGGAGAGGATAACCGCCAGCTTTGCAGGCCCATCAGCTGGATGGATTTGCGGTGGCGTGAGAACGCCGGTCATTTGCCGCCGTCCACTGAAGAGATGGATCCCTGGTGTGATTATCTTAGAAATTATTCAAGAATGAACTGGATGAAAACGAATTCCCCAGTGCTTGCCGGAAAGATACACAAATATCTGACGGCTCCGGGCTACATGGGCTATCAGCTTTTTGGCGGCTATGTGGATACCCTGGCCAACAATCTGGGAATGCCTGTAGACCGGGAGCAGTGGGCGCTTTATGAGGATGATGAGGTTTTTGAAAAGATGGGGCTGAAGCGCAGCCAGCTGGCGCGCTTTGTGGAGCCTGGGCAGGTGATGGGTCACATCACAGCGGAAGCGGCGGCGCTTACAGGATTTCCAGAGGGCTGCCCGGTGGTGGCCTGTGCGGGTGATAAGCAGTGTGAGGTTTTAGGATCTGGCTCCATCAGTGACGGGCAGGCATACATTACGCTGGGAACCCTGAGCGGCCTGGACATCGTGGGAGAAAAATATATCCCAGATGCTTACAAAAAGCTGAAGCACCGCACTTATCTGGCGTCTGTTCCAGGTACATGGCATGCCGAGGCGGCAATATCAAAGGGGTTTTGGCTGGTGTCATGGTTTAGGGACAATCTGGCAGAAGGGCTTGACGCCAAGGCAGAGAAGCTAGGGATGACCACTGAAGCCTACCTTGACAGGGAGGCGGAGAGCATTCCGGCAGGCAGCGAGGGGCTGGTGACGATTCCAGACTGGAAATCCAACTGGGATAAGCCTGCTGCCAAGGGCATGTTTATTGGTTTTGACCACCGCCATAAAAGAGCCCACATGTTCCGATCACTGATCGAAGGCATTGTGATGCAGCTTAAAGTCAGCACAGATGAAATGTGCGGCATCATTAGAAAATCCATCACAGAGCTTCGCGTGGGCGGTGGTGGGAGCAAGAGCGTCACAGCCGTTCAGACCATTGCGGATGTATTCAATATCCCGGTTAAAAAATCTGTCGAAACTGAAACCTGTTCTTTAGGCTGTGCTATCTGCGCGGCGGTGGGCGCAGGGATCTTTCCGGATTTTCAGCAGGCTGTCGAAGCCATGGGGCAGCAGACAGAAACCTATACCCCGATCGCAGAGCACCATGCCATATACCAGAAGCTGATGGACCGCGTGTTCAGCCAGTGCTACACCATTAATGAAGATTTATTGAAGGAAATCGCTGAAATAACGGCTTAGCCGTTTTAAATAAAATACACAACAGATTGGAGAAAGCGCATGAAACAGGAAGAGTTGATTTTAGGTCTTAAAAAGGTGGTCGGTGACGACCGGGTAATCACAGACGATGCCAGTATTGAAGTGGCATCCAGAGATTATATTGGTTTTCGACGTTATCACAGGTCAGATGGAAAAATATGGGTACCAAAGGCCGCCTGTGTTGTAAAACCCGCTGACACCCAGCAGGCTTCAGAAGTATTAAAATTTTTAAATGCAAACAAGGCCGATGTAGTTCCCAGAACCGGCGGTTCCAGCGTTACCATGGGCTTGGAGCCCGTAGAGGGCGGTGTGATTTTAGATGGCTCAGATATGAATGAGATTATTGAGATTGACGAGGAAAACCGGATTGTAACCGCCAAGTGCGGCACACCTCTGGAATACCTTGAAGAGGTGCTGAACAAAAAGGGTTTCACCACCGGGCACTATCCGCAGTCCCTGCCCCTTGCCAGCCTGGGCGGTCTGGTGGCAACTCGGAGCATCGGCCAGTTTTCAACCCTTTACGGCGGTATTGAGGATGTGATCGTCGGGCTGGAAGCGGTGCTGGCAGACGGCACTATTGTCCGTATAAAAAATGTGCCGAGACGCTCTACCGGGCCAGATCTCAGACATCTGTTTATTGGCAGTGAGGGGATGCTGGGCTTTGTGACAGAGGTTTCCTTAAAGCTGTATCCCTACAAGCCGGAGAATAGATGGATGCATGCTTATGGGGTTATCGGCATGAAGCGGGGACTTGATTTTATCCGGGAAGTTATGATTGCAGGCTACAAGCCGGCAGTGGTGCGCCTTCATGACAAATATGAGGTAGCGGAACGCATGGGAGCACCCGCTCCAGAGGGTTATGCCATGCTTCTCTTTATCGCGGAGGGACCGGCGGAAATCGCGAGGGTTACAGGCGAAGTCATTGAAAAACTGGCAGGCGAATACGAGCTGTTAGACTTGGGTACCAAGCCTGTAGAGGTCTGGCTGGAAACACGAAACGATTCCTGCCCGAACATTGACAAGCCCATCAATTACAATAAGGGGCTGGTTTCAGACACCACTGAAATAGCAGCCAACTGGTCTGAAATCGGGGACATCTATGAAGCGATGATCGAGAGAATTCAGAATGAAATCAGCAATATTTCCTTTGTCGGCGCACATTCCTCACACAGCTACCTCACAGGGACAAATATTTATTGCCGGTTTAATTTCTTAGCAGATAAGGGGGTCGATGCCGTACAGAAAGATTACATGGATCTGGTGAGCATTATTATGGAAGAAACACTGAAGCGGGGCGGAAGCATCGCACATCATCACGGCTCTGGAAAATACCGGACAAAATGGATGCCGCAGGAACATGGCTCATCCTATGAATTGATGTATCGCCTCAAGGATGCACTTGATCCAAACCACATTATGAATAAGGGCGTTTTGTTAGTCGAAAGATAATTTTAGGGGTAAAATTAAATATTTATATGAGGAGAGATAAAATGGGGAAATATGTATTAGTAATTGATGAAGGCACTACTGGCACCCGGGCTTTGATTTTTGATTCGGATTTCAACATTGCCGCTCAGGCCTATCAGGAATTTACGCAGTATACACCGCAGGAAAACATGGTTGAGCATGACGCCATGGAAATCTATGCCAAGAGTGTGGGTGTCTGCCGCGAGGCCATCGAGAAGGCAGGACTCAGCAGTGATGATATTGCCTGTATGGGCATTACCAATCAGCGGAATACCTGCGTTATCTGGGATAAAAACACCGGTGAACCACTGTACAATGCCATTGTATGGCAGGACAGCCGAACCGGACAGGCCGTAGACGCCATTAAGCAGACCGAATGGGCGGAAAAGATTTTACAGGAGACCGGTAAGGTGATCGCGCCGCACAACAATGCCCTGATTATCAAATGGTATATGGACAATGTGCCGGAAATCAAAGAAAAAATTGATAGAGGTGAGGCACTGTACGGAACCATGGATACATGGATGATCTGGAAGCTGTCAGGTGGAAAGATCCATGCGGTTTCCTGCTCTAACGCCTCCAGCAGTGGCTGTATTGATCTTAGAACCGGTGAATGGCACAAAGAGTTTCTGGATTACGTCGGTGTCCCGATGGATATTTTTCCAGTTATTCAGTCAGAATCCTCCGATTATGGAACCACCGATCTTTTTGGCAGCGCAATCCCGATTACCGGGGCGGTTGCAGATCAGCAGTCCGCATTGTTTGCCCAGGGCTGCCTTGAGCCCGGGACCATGAAATGTACCAATGGTACCGGCAGCTTTATGGATATCAACATTGGCTCAAAATTTAATATTGCCTCAGGCGGCGTGGATAATCTGATCGCCTGGAAGCTTGGCGACACCATTACCTATGCAGTTGAAGGCTTTGTGTCTGTTACCGGCTCAGCAGTTCAGTGGCTGCGTGACGGCCTGAAAATTATTCGGAAATCCTCAGATATTGAGGCTTTGGCGGCTTCTGTTCCAGATACCAACGGCGTTTACTTTGTACCGGCTTTGGTAGGACTGACCACACCACATAACGATCCCTTTGCCCGAGGTATGCTCATTGGCATTACCCGCGGAACCACAGAAGCCCATATCGCCCGCGCAACCCTTGAATGTATCGCCTTTGGCATCAAGGATATTCTGGATGTAGTAGAACGGGAATGCAATGTAAAAATTGAGGAAATCAAGATTGACGGCGGCGCTTCTGAAAACAATCTGCTGGTTCAGATGCTGGCAGATTACTGTGACGCAAGGGTCTCACGGCCTGATACACTGGAAGCCACCAGTCTTGGAGCAGCACTGATGGCAGCGCTGTACGTGAACATGATCGGTCTGGAGGATGTCAAAAATGTATTGAACACAGACCAGGTCTTTGAGCCCCAAATTGATCCTGTGCTTCGTGACACCCGCAGCCTGGAGTGGAAAGAAGCCGTAAAACGTTCGCTGAATTGGATTAGACACTAACACTTAACCCCTGTTAGTATTTTATAAAAAAGGTTTCTGCTGATTAATCGCCGGCAGAAACCTTTTTTAAATTGTTATGCCCAGGACATGATACGCCGTTTCGACGTATCATGTCTATGATGTGGCGGTGTCCCGCTTTGTAAGACGACGGAGTGCCAGCCCTGTGAAAACAAGGATATACACAGCGCAGAGGATAAAAAACAAAATATGCTCAAGCGGGCTGAGCGCTGCCTGGTTCAGCGCGCCAAAGCCCTTGACCAGCAGGGAAGTAGGATACAGCATCCACAGGCCAGAGACGCAGAGCCCCAACCCCAGCACACAGGTGCCAAGACAGATGCCGATGGGCAGAGCAAAGCTTTTAACGATCATGGATAAATAAAGCTGAACAGCCGCTACTGCGATGGAGGCTGCAAGGCCGCAAAGGCTGAAATTTAAAATATCCAGTGGAAAGCCGCCTTTAACACCGAGAAGCAGTCCGGCTGTCAGATAGAGTATTACCAGAAAAGACTGGACAATCAGGCTGATTATGGAAATGATAATAAGCTTTGACAGAATAACAGCTCCCTGTCGGACAGGATAGGTCATCATCATGTTCCAGTTATGATTGCTTTTTTCAAGCCGCATGGTGTACGCACAGCAGATGGAAATAATGATTGGATAAAAGAAATAACCATAAAACAGAGCGACCTGTGTCCAGAGGCTGTACCATCCGTTGACGAGCTCGTGGGGATTAGCGACAAAGTTGCCGCTGCCAAGCAGAACACTGATCAGGGGCAGAAGGATTACAGGTAAAGCGATTTTTGAGCCCTTAAGCTTCAGGATTTCAGCCAAAACAGCATTTTTAAACATAACAGACTCCTTTCAAAATTCTTTTTTGCAGGTGTAGTAACGTCCGGCAAAATAAAGGATAATGCCCAGAAAAAGCGCGACGGCAAAGGGCCAGACAGGCACTGCTGTCAGCAGGATTTCCCCGGAGGGATACGCCATGACAGCCGGGGATAAATCCAAATAGTAGCAGGATAAAACCAGATGCCTCAGGGCGGATGGGAGAAGGCTTCCCATGATTCCCAGAAAGCCGGAAACAATGCCTGCAACCATCACGATAAGCTGGTTTTTAAAATACAGTGCGATCGCCTGGAAAAGGGCGAGCAAAGCTGCGTTAACCAGAGCTGTCCCCACAAGGGCGGTCAGAAAGGCTGTGACTGGAAAGGAAGCTGAGAAATCCTTGAGGAAAAAGCCATAGACGATCAGGCTGCCAAAGGTGATGAGTGAGGATATAAAGAGCAGCAGGTTGCTGGCAGTAAATTTGGCAAGGTAAAGGCGGCTTCTGGTCTCAGAGGTGGTCTCCAGCCATTTCAGAGTATTACCCCTATGCTCAATATCGCATATGCGGCTGCTGAGCACTGCAGCGGCAATGGGAAAGAAAATCACCTGCATGGAGGTAAAGGTCATGAGCAAGGATTCCCAGGGAAAATCAAGCATTCGTCCTCTCGATAAATATTGATCTGTAGCGGCAATGACCCAGACGGCCTGGATCAGCAGAATGATTGTGGTTGTCAGAAAAACCCTGCGGCGTTTCAGCTTGTAAAATTCCAGTTTTAAATAGGTCATTATAACGCGCCTCCTTTACCGGTAAGCTTCAGGAAAATATCCTCGAGGCTCAGTGCATGCTCCTCAATACGGTAGACATCAATCCCATTTTCAATGAGCAGGCGGTTGATCTGCGCGGTCATTTTATCATCAATATCATGGACAAGAACAGTGTCATCTTCTATTTGTGGCTTCATACGGTGCAGAAGCGCTTCTGTACCGACCGGGTTGCTGGTTTTAAAAGCTATACTGGCGCTGCTGTATGCGTGCAGAGATTTCAGACTGCCCTGAAAGATAAGTTCTCCATGATTGATAATGCCGCAGGTGGTGGCCATCTGGTCGATTTCACTGAGCAGATGGCTTGAAATCATTACAGTAATGCCGTACTTTGAGGGAAGAGATTTGATCAATTCGCGGATTTCCTCGATTCCAGCAGGGTCAAGGCCGTTGGTAGGCTCATCGAGGATCAGAAGCTTCGGGAAGCCTGCGATGGCCATGGCGATACCAAGGCGCTGCTTCATGCCAAAGGAGAACTGGCTGACTTTTTTGTCCAGCTGGTTGTCAAGCCGCACGATACGCAGGGCCTCAAGAGCGTCTTTTTCAGAAATATTTGAGAGCTTCTGCAAAATATACATGTTTTCTCGGGCGGTCAGATGGCCGTAGTAGGACGGAGATTCAATGAGCGATCCAGTATGCTTTAAAATATCCAGGCGGTTCTCTGCTGTGAAGGGTTTGCCGAAAACTATAATATCGCCAGAGGTGGGATGCGCCAGGCCCAGAAGCATCTTCATGGTAGTGGACTTTCCGGCGCCGTTTGGACCCAGAAAGCCATAAACCTCTCCCTCACGCACTTGGAGGCTTAAATGCTTAACGCGATAGATTGAATCGTATTCCTTGCAAAGCATTTTTGTTTCAACAATATTATTCATTTTTCTGTACTCCTTTTTCTAAGATGTTTATAGCTTACCACCGCCACTTCACAAATGCTTTACAGCCACTCTACTTTTAGTCTACTTTTTTATCTGTAGCGCCGGAAGGCGCTTAGAATGTGGTATAATCCCTTTAGAACAGGAGGTAAAATTATGGATTACATTAAAGATAAAGGCATTCTTCTGGTCGACGATGAACCAGAGCTTTTAAAGCTGGTGCATAAGATACTCGAAAATGAAGGATTTGCGAAGGTTTATACAGCGTCGAGCATGGCCGAGGGAATAACCGTTTTTCTGGAAAAAGCTCCGGATATGGCCGTGCTTGATGTGATGCTGCAAGATGGTGAAGGTTTTGAGCTGCTAAAATTCATCCGTGGATCCTCGGATATCCCGGTGCTTTTTTTATCAGCCAGAGGCAATGCCGACGACCGGTTCACCGGCTTTGGTCTGGGAGCGGATGATTATATTATCAAGCCCTTTCTGCCCCAGGAGCTTGTGTTCAGGATCACAGCTATTTTAAAACGTGCCTACAAAAACGAAGCGCCGACCTTTATCCTGGCTGACGCCACAGTAGATCTGGACCGCGCTGAGATTATCAGGGGAGAGGAGATTCTTCCCCTTACGGCCAAAGAGCATGCCATTCTTCAAAAGCTCTATGAAAATGCAGGGAAAATTGTAACCATTGGCGCCCTCTGCGATTTTGTATGGGAGGGCGACAGTTATGGCTATGAAAAACCGCTCATGGCTCATATCGGTCGTATTCGCGAAAAAATCGAGACTGACCCCAGCCATCCAAAGTCTCTTATTACAGTCAAAGGGCTTGGCTATAAGCTGCTCGTAAGTAAATAGAGGAGCAATATCATGTTTAAGCATATCCGGTTTTTTTTCAGACGCTATATGGTTTTGATCATGCTTTCCATTGTTGTGCTCTTTATCCTCAATCTGTATTTGGGCTATGCGGTCGCAGTCCATCCGGTAACTGGAAATCTGAAGGAGTCGCCAGGCGCGATTATCGAAAAGGTATCCGATGGCCTGCTGAAAAGCGAAAGTGGTACACCTGAGCTTTCGGAGGAGGGAAAAACCCTGCTTGCAGAGAGCGGCGCTTGGGCCATACTCATTGACAATGCAACCAGTGATGTTATCTGGAGTGACCACGCGCCGCCGGAAATACCCAGCCATTTCACACCAACAGATATTGCCGGTTTTTCGCGCTATTACCTGAAAGACTACCCGGCCTTTACCTGGGAAAATCCCAATGGCTTGTTGGTTTTGGGCTTTCCAAAGGACAGCTACATGCGTCTCGGGGACAAGTATTACAGCATACCAGTGCTTCAAAAGACCATTACCCAGGCTCTGCCCCTTATGCTGGCGCTCAATCTGCTGGTGATCATGGTGATTTATATCATCAGCGGAACCCTGATGATGCGCCCTGTCAAAAATATAGTGGCAGGATTAGAGGCACTTTCAAGAGATCGTCCGGTTAAGCTCAAAGAAAAAGGAGCATTCTCAGAGCTGTTCGCGAGCATTAATCAGACCTCGGCCATATTGTCAGAAAAAAATGAAGCCCTTAAAAAAAAGGACAGCGCCCGCGCAAACTGGATTGCCGGTGTATCCCATGATATCCGAACACCGTTGTCCATTATCCTTGGCTACGCCGAAGGCCTTAAGACAAGGGATGATACCGAAACCCGGCAGGCAGGGGAAACCATCAGCCATCAAACCCTGCGTATCCGTTCACTGGTCAATGATTTGAATCTGGCGTCAAAGCTGGAATATGAAATGCAGCCCCTGTGCCTTGAGTCCATAGATGTTATGGAGTGCCTGCGCCAGGTTATCAGCGACACTTTAAACAATGGTCTTCCAGAGCAGTATACCATTGATTTTGTTTACAGTGACGGCTACGGCGGATGTCTGGTAAAGGGGGATGACAGACTCTTTGAGAGGGCCCTGGTCAATCTGATACAAAACAGCATCCGGCATAACCCGGATGGCTGTGATATTCTGGTAAAGCTTGAAAAAAGAGGGGAGAAGCTGGAGCTGTTAATATCGGATAACGGGATTGGGGCCGGGCCCGAAAAGCTTGAGCAAATCCGAAACGCCACTCATTATATCCAAAACGAGCAGGAGAACGCTGTGCAGAATCACGGCCTTGGCCTTTTCATTGTAAAAAAGGTGGTGGGCGTTATGGCTGGCAAAATAACTTTTGAGAGCCAGAAAAACAAGTACTTTTCTGTCAAAATTGTTCTGCCAGTATTGCTCACTGCGCAGGAAAAAGATGCTAATTTACCGCGGGAGGAATAGCGTGTACTAAAAAACGAACGCTGGTACAGCGCAGGGCTGCTCAGCGTTCGTCTCATTATTTTTCTTCTGTGATCCGTACATAAAAATGGCGGTTTCGGGGGCCATCAAACTCACAGAAATAAATGTCCTGCCAGGTTCCCAGCAGTAAACTGCCGCCCACCAGCATAATTGTCTCGCTTACACCAAGTGTGCTTGATTTTAAGTGGGCAGTGCTGTTGCCCTCCGCGTGCTGGTATTTGGGAAGATCGGGATAGGTATGGCGCAGTCCGATAAGCATATCATGAACCACATCCGGGTCGGCGTTTTCATTGATGGTAATGGCGGCTGTGGTATGTGGCGCAAAGACTGTAACCGTGCCATCCTTAATACCACTTTTTTGGACGGCCTCCCAAACCTGAGGCGTAATATCGTGCATATTTTCACGGTCTGTTTTTAGCTTAAATTCATAGAGCATTGTCAGGAACCTTCTTTCATTTTAATTATCCATTCATTCTTCTGGATTTATATTTTGCTGAAATAAAATAATTTTTTAATATTATACAATGTATTCTTGAAAATTATCTTTAAAAGGACGCATGCTTTTTCAGGAAAAAAGAATTGACATCTTGGATAAAGTGGATTAGGATATTATAAGATAAATATTGTTTGGAGAAGTATCGAAGTGGTCATAACGAGCCGCACTCGAAATGCGGTTGCCTTCCGGGGCACGTGGGTTCGAATCCCACCTTCTCCGCCATAAACTGCCTGAAATCAATGATTGAGGGCTTTTTTGTTTTCGCGTGACGGCAGGGGTCCTGATGCTATGAAGAGGTAAATAAGAATGTACAACATATTAGTCGTTGATGACAGAGAAGTTTTTCGAAGAAAGCTGAAGCGTATGCCCTATTGGGAGAAATGTAATGGAAAATTCAGGATCAGCGGCGAGGCTTCAAACGGCCTTGAAGCTCTTGAGCTTCTCAGAAAACAGAAAATCGAGCTGGTTCTCACAGACATCCGGATGCCGTTGGTTGACGGGATTTCACTGCTTAAGCAGATCAAGCAGGGGAATCTTTGCAGATGTGTTATTCTGCTGAGTGAATATGCTGAATTTTCATATGCAAAAGAAGGGATTTTAAATGGTGCCTTTGATTACATTGTCAAGCCCATTGATAACACTAAGGTGGAGGATTCTTTTGAGCGAGCTTACACCTTCCTCAGCAGTATCAGCGAAACGGCGCCCTCCAGTGTACGCTATATCGATGCCCTGGCAGAATATATCCTGAGCGGAAATCTGGATGACACCATGGTTTATGCGCGGCATGTTGATGATGAACTGGAAAAGGACACGCAGAGCAGAGAGGCGCGGGCTATCTGTATGAACGATCTGCTTAAAAAGCTCGAGGAGTCTCTTCTCAGCATAAAGCCTTATTTGAAAAAATATTTTATGATGAAGGATTTGTTTCATATCGACCTTCACGAACGAACAAATGAAACAGAAGCGTTTACCTTTGCAGAATGGATTTCCCGGATATTTAAAGAATTGAAGCCTTTTATCCCAAAAATCGACAACCGAATGGTCAGGGAAATGTGTGAGCTGGCACTTGAACAGCCAGAGGAAAAGTATAGCCTTGCTGGCTTGGCCAACACTTATTTTGTCAACCAGAAATATCTGGGAAGCTTATTTAAACAGGAAATGAAGGTCAGCTTTTCACAGTATCTGACATTTTTAAAAATGCGGCGCGCAGAAATACTGCTGTTGGATAAATGCTTGAAAATATATGAAATAGCTGAAGTACTGGGTTACGAGGATGTAGAGTACTTCAGCCGTATTTTTAAAAATACGACAGGCTGGTCGCCAAGTAGTTACAGAGAGAATCTGCTCAGAAAATAGGCAGCTTTAATCGCGTTGTTATGGCGTGAGCACGTCCGGCTTATTTCTGAAAAAAAGACAGGTTTTTCATGGAATAATTTCCAGAGTATGTCCTCCTCCTGTCTTTTTGAAATAATCCTTTGCCCAAATTGCATTCACTTTTGATAACCTTTCCAGTATCATTTAACCATAAGAAGTACACTGGTTATTAAGTTTTATTTTTCAGGAGGTAATTAAAATGTGTGATACTTTTGTAGCGTTGTCTGACGTTTCGGCATTGAATTCCGTGATTCTGGCAAAAAATAGTGATCGCCCGGCTTTTGACTGTCAGCCGATGGCTTATCATGAAGCAAAAACATTTGGTGACGGAGAAAAACTGCAGCTTGCGTACGTGTCGATTGATCAGGCTGGAGAACGGTATCGGACCTTTGGGTCATCACCTTACTGGTGTTGGGGATATGAAGAGGGCATGAATGAGTTTGGTGTGACCATTGGCAATGAAGCGGTTTATACAAAGGATTTAACCGAAAATGCAGAATCCGAGGAATCAGGAAAGCCGGTCGATAAGGGAGTTCTGGGTATGGAGCTTATCCGGTTAGGACTGGAACGGGGTAAAACCGCAGAAGAAGCCCTGGATGTTATGACAAAACTGGTTGAAGCGTATGGGCAGTGGGGCTCTGGCGTGCCGATGTCGGACACAGTTTCGGGCTCTTATAATAATTCTTATATTATCGCAGATAAAAAAGAGGCCTACATTCTTGAAACCGCTGGTAACCGTTGGGCTGTACGTAAAGTTGAAAAAGGCTATGCTGCCATTTCAAATGAGGTCAGTATCCGCACAGATATGACAAGTGGCTGCAGTGATCTTATTGACCACGCGATTAAAAAGGGCTGGTGTCCAGAGGAAAAACGGGATGCTTTTGATTTTGCAAAGGCATATATTAATCAGAACAACCCACGCCAGCTTTCTCATATCCGCGTTCAGCGTGCCCGGCAATTACTTTCACAGGCAGCAGGACGTGATGAAAAAATTGGTGTTACAGATATGAAACGTATTCTGCGCGACCACTATGAGGACACCTTTTTAGAAGGCCCATATTTCAATGCGTCGTCACCGGATTTTCTTACGATCTGTATGCACGATTCTCCGGCAGGATTCACCTGGGGAAATACTGCCTCTTCGATGGTGGCGGTTTTACCCGATAATGACCGGAAGCTGCCTGTTATGTGGTGGGCGCCAGTGGTTCCATGCTGCAGCATTTATATCCCATTGTTTATTGACGCCAGAGGCCTGCCGGAATATTTACAGAAGGCAGGAACCTTTGGAAAAACCATGTGTGCGCCGTCAGAGGTTGACTGTGAAGACACCTATAAAGAAGGTTCATTCTGGTGGGATATGCGTTCGCTGATGGATGAAATCAACGGCAACGCAGATGGAGACACCTATGAACAGCGCCACGCGATTGTAAGAAGTTTATTTGATGAGCTGGAAAACAGATGGCTGGCCGAGGTCGACGCTGTTGAGATGAGAGCAGCGGCATTGAAAAATGATGGAAAAGTGCAGGAAGCGGCAGATATCCTTTATGCTTATACCGAAAAATGTGTTGGGGAAGCGCAGGAAGCTATTGAGCGTGCTAAAAAGATGTTCCGCGTTTGAGAACAGATTCTAAGATCTGTGCAATAGCAGGATAAGCATAGCGATCCGGAAATATCCAAAATGAAAACAGAGGTAATAAAATGTCAAGTATCAGAGAAGACGCAGATTATATTATAAAAAAATCAATTGACGCCGTTTTGCCGGATGAGGCGGTCAAAAGGGCTCTTGAAAACAAAAATTTTGGAAATGGCCGGGTGCGGCTGGTAGCGGTAGGCAAGGCGGCGTGGCAGATGGCGCAGGCGGCAGATAAGGTGTTTGGAAAACGCATTGAGTCTGGCGTGATCGTGACAAAATACGGCTATAATAAAGGCCCTGTCGCCAATTATACCTGCATTGAGGCGGGACATCCTGTCCCGGATGAGAATTCTTTTAAAGCTACACAGGCAGCCCTAGCGCTGGTCAAGGGTTTAAGTCAGGATGACACCGTTCTCTTCTTACTCTCGGGAGGCGGATCGGCGTTGTTCGAGGACCCAGTGATTCCGGGAAAAGAACTGACCAATCTGACAGAACAGCTGCTGGCCAGCGGTGCGGATATCGTTGAGATGAACACGCTTCGCAAGCGTATGAGCAGGGTGAAGGGCGGGCGATTCGCCCTCGCCTGTAAGCCTGCCCAGGTATATTGTATTGTCCTGAGTGATATTGTGGGTGATCCGCTGGATATGATTGCCAGCGGACCAGCTTACCCGGATTCCTCAACAGCTGATGACGCTAAGCACGTGGCACGGAAATATGGGTTGAAGCTTTCATCAGCTGCATGGGATGCCTTGGAACGGGAGACACCAAAGCAGCTTGACAATGTTGAGACAGTGATAACCGGAAGTGTGCGTGAGCTCTGTACAGCGGCCAGAAACGCTGTAGAAGAGTGCGGCTATAAAACCGAGCTCTTAACGGATCACCTCGATTGTGTCGCGCGGGAGGCTGGAACACTGCTGGGAGATATCGCCCTGACGCATCAGGAGACAACAAAAAGCTGTGCCTGGATCGCTGGTGGAGAGACAGTGGTCCAGCTGACCGGAAAAGGAAAAGGAGGCCGCAACCAGGAGATTGCTCTGGCGGCAGCTGATAAGATTTCAGATTGCCATGATACGGCTGTTTTCAGCGTCGGCTCTGACGGTACGGATGGGCCGACAGACGCCGCAGGCGGTTTTGTGGATGAAAACACAAAATCAGCATTATCGGAATTAGGAATTTCGATATTTGATACCCTTCAGGAGAACGATGCTTACAATGCCCTTAAGGCCTGTGATGGCCTGATCATGACCGGAGCGACAGGTACGAATGTCAATGATGTTGCGATGGTTTTGGTAAAACGTTAAGATAAGCTGTTGCCTGGAAGCATGAAGCGTGATAAAGTATCATCAGGACTTAACAGCCTGAAGAAGCAGTGCCGGTGTTGAGCCGGCACTTTTTTGTTCGTATTTGGTCGGTTTATTTGTGCAATTAACAAAGTATATGGAGATACAAGCCATGGAAGATAAAAAACAAATGGAAGAAAAAACGGCTGAGCAGCTCAATTCTTTTATCTATACCGTTGCCCACGAATTGAAAACACCAGCCCGTGAAATCAGCCTGTATGCGGAGTTTATTGAAGAGGACAACAGAGACAGGCTGGCGCCGCAGTCTATTGAGGACCTTCACGCCATTCGCAGAACCTGTGAGAGAATGACCGATATGGTGAAACGGCTGATGGAGTACTCTAAAGCGGATCTTAAAAATATTGATCGGATACGCATTAATACACAACTGCTCATCCACCAGTGCTTTGAGGAATTGATGCGGGCAGAGCCGAAACGGAAGGTTATCCTAAGTATGGAGGATTTGCCCGAGATTACAGGTGATATGTTTCTGATCAAGCTGATGATCATGAATATTCTTTCAAATAGTATTAAGTTTACAAGAAGCAGAAAAAAAGCGCAGATCAAGGTTTTTGCCACAGTACGTGATGGCAGTGTGGCGTTTCATTTTCGCGATAACGGTATTGGTTTTGATATGAACTATGCGGATCGCGTCTTTGAAGCATTTGAACGGCTTGAGAGCAATGAAGCCTACGAGGGAAATGGTATCGGTCTGGCGACTGTTCGCAGGATTGCAGAGCGGTTTGATGGAAAGGCGTCGATTATGGGACAACCTGAAAAGGGCTGTGAGGTAACCATCTGCTTTCCAGAAAAAATGACTTATCTTGATATAAAAGTCAGAAAGGACAGCTCTGTGGTTAAAATTGGTATTATCGGAGATTTGACAGGCATCGCCTCAAAGGAAGAACGGAGCAAGCAGGCGGCCTACCAGCTGGCAGTAAAGGAGATTAATGAGGCAGGCGGTATCGATGGAAAACAGATTGAACTGCTGATCCGCGACGACCGTTCTCAGTCTGACCTGACAAACAGGGCGTCCTTTGAGCTCACTCAACAGGAGCATGTGGATGTTCTCATGGGGTCAACCCTGTCTCCCTCACGAGATATCATGCAGCGCTGTGCCCAGCAGACAAAGACGCTTTATCTCAACACCCAGCAGACCGAGGGCGGTGTTTCAGGGCACTATGTTTTCTGCTTATCGGCCATGCCGGAGCAGCAAATGGAAAAAATGCTGGCCTACCTTTTTAAAAAGTATGGTTCTAAATGTTATGTTGTGGCAGCAGATTATAATTATGGCATTCTGTCTGCTGAGTGGGTGAAATACCTTGTTCCCAAGCTGGGGGGAGAGGTCGTCGGTATTGAATATCTCGATGAAAAAATGATGGATTTCACATCAGTCATTGACCGCATTCTCCAGGTACAGACCGATGTTCTGTTTTCCATGTGCGTTTATCCAAATCAGGACCGCTTTTATCTCCAGTGGCATGAGCGCGGGCTGAACCATATTCCCAACGCAACCACACAGGTCGCAGCAGAGTATCCATTGAATGTTGAACTGAAAGCGCCAGTCCTTGAGAATATGTATGTGATGGCATCGTTCATTGAAGAGTTAAAAACCCCAAAAGCGCGGCAATATGTAAAGAAATTCCGCTCTGTCTACAACCATCAGAATGTACCATACATGAACATGGATACTGAAACCGCCTACACGGCCATGTATTTGTATAAACGGGCTGTGGAGATGGCAGGGACAACAGAAACCGAAGCGGTTATCTCAGCGCTTGAGAGCGGAAACGTGTTCTATGATGGTCCCGGCGGCCGTGTCACAGTCCGCGGGGAGGACCACCACACTATCCGAACCATGTCCTGCTTCCGCATTGATAAAGACCACCGTGCAGAGGAAATATTCCGAACAGGGCCTCAGCACTCCGATTATATCGAGTCTATGATCAAAAAGAACACTGGTGTGCAGGGAGGCATCAAATCATTGGGAATCAATGCAGAAAACCGCCAGTACAATATGCTTCTGGATAAGATCCGTTAGGCTGGCAGTGTGAGGTTATATCGGTATTTTTCTCTTGGCTTGAAGTGAACCCTCAGCGATATAATGACGAAAAGTTTTTCTTTTGAATTATGGAATTAAGTTCTATTATATAAAATGTCTTAATTAAAGCGGGACAGAGGCAGGCATTTGACAAAAACGAAAAATCATAGTATACTCTCTAGCTAGCTGGAATTTGTACTGCAAATTTAGTTTTAGGAGGAAATTTATGAAAATTGAAAAGATTATGACAGATGAAGCGAATATTGCAGTTGTTTCCAGTGAAGAGAGAATCATTGTAGATACGAACTCCGCACTTGATTTAATCATGACGGTACAATACGAAACCGGTGCGGACAGAATTGTGATTGATAAAGATGCTGTTTCAGAAGAATTTTTTATACTGAGTACAGGAATTGCCGGTGAGATCCTACAGAAATTTATGAATTATCGTATCAAAGCAGCGATATTTGGTGATTACTCAAAATATAAGAGTAAGCCTTTGCAAGATTTTATTTATGAAAGTAACCATGGCAAAAATTTCTTTTTCGTGGCAACGCGGGAAGAAGCCGTTGACCGGCTAAAGAAAAAATTATAGTATTAAGTGCGAATTCCAGATTTTTCAGATGACATAAGGAGTGGCTAATGGCGTATATTATTTCAGGCGAGTGTATAGCCTGCGGCGGATGTGTGACAGAGTGTCCGGTCGAGGCAATTTCAAAAGGGGATGACAGGTATATTATTAACGCAGATGAATGTGTAGACTGTGGTGTGTGCGAGGAAACCTGTCCTACTGGTGCGATTATATCTGAGTAGGAAGCATCATTGCGTTAAATAGTGTAATAAAAAATATTTGGACGTGTAGCTTTGATATACACGTTCTTTTTTTGTTTAAAATAAAAATGATAAACAGTATAAATATTTTCAATATAAGCTTGACTTGGAGTTCACTTCAAGTGTTAAAGTAATATACAGAGGCCTGAAAAAACAGGCTGACGTTAGAAATCATATAAGGAGGGTTAAAAATGAACAAAAATAATTATAAAAATCCGGGTGTTTTTCCAATTGGAGAAAAGAACGACACCTTTGCGGAATACTTTGTTGGCCAAAGTTATCTGAATATGCTGTCGACATCGGGCGTAGTGATTGGAAATGTTACCTTTGAGCCAGGCTGCAGAAACAACTGGCATATCCATCACAGGGGAGGACAGATTCTTCTGGTCACCGGCGGTAGAGGATGGTACCAGGCCTGGGGAGAACCCGCGCAGGAATTAAATCCAGGAGATGTCGTGAGTATTCCGCCAGAGGTTAAACACTGGCATGGAGCAGCAAAGGACAGCTGGTTTTCCCATTTAGCCGTTGAGGTTCCGGCAGAGGATGCGGCAAACGAATGGCTTGAGGCAGTAGAAGATGAAGAATACAAAAAGCTTTGAAGAAAAGAAACCGGGAGTGCGGTTGAAGACACCTCTTTGAGGTGTTTATTCTCGGATACAGAACATCCAGTAGTGACGATAAAAATTGATGGAACAGTAATCAAACTATTGACAGTCAAAATAAACCGTGCTATACTACAAAGCAATTGAATAAGCAATCTTCAGGGCAGGGTGTAATTCCCTACCGGTGGTACAGCCCACGAGCCGTAAGGCATGATTCGGTGAAACTCCGAAGCCGACAGTACAGTCTGGATGAAAGAAGATAAACGATGGTTATGTTTTATTTGCTCTGGAATGATTTTATCATTTCAGAGCTTTTTTAATTTTAAATATACCTTGAGTGCAGGAAACTGACATCAAATGCCTTGAATGATTTTATTCAAGGTATTTTTTCTTTTTAGGAGGTGTTATATTTGAACGACCAGGATTATATGCGGCTGGCTCTTGAGGAGGCTTGGAAGGGCTGTGGTTTTGTAAACCCCAATCCTATGGTGGGTGCAGTGATTGTAAAAAATGGCTGCGTCATTGGGAGAGGTGCTCATGAGCGCTATGGCGGCCCCCATGCAGAACGCAATGCCATTGCTCACTGCACTGAGGATTTACAGGACGCCACGCTTTATGTGACCCTTACCCCATGCTGCCATTTTGGGAAAACACCGCCCTGTACCGATGTTGTTTTGGAAAATGGCATCAGGCGTGTAGTGATCGGCTCTCATGACCCTAATCCTCTGGTGGCGGAAAAAAGTATAGAGATCCTTCGGCAGCATGGCGTTGAGGTAACGACCGGGATTTTACAGCAGGAATGTGACGCGCTGAATGACGCTTTTTTCCATTTTATCAGAACACATAGGCCCTACGTTGTCATGAAATACGCAATGACCATAGACGGGAAGGCTGCAACTGCTTCTGGAAAATCGAAATGGATCACTGGTGAGTTGGCAAGAGAGAGAGTCCATCTGGACCGCAAGCGTTACGCGGCTGTTCTGACAGGTATTGGAACAGTTCTGGCAGACGACCCGCTGCTCACCTGCCGTATACCGAGAGGGCGGGACCCTGTCCGCATTGTCTGTGACACAAAGCTGCGCATCCCGTTGACAGCGCAGATAGTAAAGACGGCGGAGAAAACAAGGACCATTATTGTGACAGGCAGTGGTGATGATAAAAAACGATCGCTTCTTAAACAGGCAGGCTGTGAAATACTCACAGTGACAGTTGAAAACGGCAGAATTGATTTGAAAGCCCTGATGAAACAGCTCGGTAAAATGGCTATTGACAGCATTTTGATGGAGGGAGGGCCACAGATGAACAGTGCAGCCTTAGAAAGTGGGATCGTCAATAAAATACAGGCCTATGTTGCCCCAAAATTATTTGGAGGACAGCAGGCAAAAACGCCAGTTGGAGGAACAGGTGTCGATTCACCAGAGAAAGCGTGGCGTTTATCCGCGCCAGTGATTACAAAGCTTGGGCAGGATATTCTTTTAGAGAGTGAGGTGGTTTCATGTTTACAGGAATTATAGAGGAAATGGGTACGGTTAAGTCCATCCGCCGGGGCGCGGCATCAAGCATACTGACGCTTGGAGCCACGACAGTTTTAGAGGATGCCCGAGAGGGCGACAGTATCGCGGTAAACGGCGTCTGTCTGACCATAACAGCTTTTTCGGATTCATACTTTACAGTAGACGTCATGCATGAGACGCTGAAGCGTTCCTCGCTCAGCAGCCTGCGTCCCGGAGATGCAGTTAATCTGGAACGCGCCATGCCCGCGGCGGGACGGTTTGGAGGTCATATTGTAGCGGGTCATATTGATGGTACCGGTAAGATAACAGCCGTCAAAAAGGATGATAATGCTATCTGGTATACCATTCAGGCCAGTAGTGATCTTTTGCGCTATATCGTTGAAAAAGGCTCCATCGCAGTGGACGGCATCAGCCTGACCGTTGCGGGCATAACTGGGAATCAGTTCAGTGTCTCGGTCATCCCACACACCGTAAAAAATACCACATTATCTCAAAAAGGCGCTGGAGATTGCGTGAACCTCGAGAATGACTGTATCGGAAAATATGTTGAAAAGCTACTGGGCACAGCGCCCCAACAGAGCGGCATTACAAAAGATTTTATAATGAAATTCGGCTATTAGGAGGCAGAAAATGATTGAATTTAATACGGTTGAAGAGGCGTTGGAGGATCTGCGCCAGGGCAAAATTATCTTAGTGACAGACGATGAGGACAGAGAAAATGAAGGGGATTTTGTATGTGCCGCAGAATTTGCGACAACAGAGAATGTCAATTTTATGGCAGTGCACGGTAAAGGGCTGATCTGTATGCCAATGGGGATTGAACTGTGTAAAAAACTTCAGTTTCCACAGATGGTTTCTGACAATTCGGACAATCATGAAACCGCCTTTACAGTATCCATTGACCATATTAATACGACCACAGGTATCTCAGCTGAAGAGCGGGGGCTTACCGCGCGTCGATGTGTGTGCGATGAAGCAAAGCCTGAGGATTTTCGAAGGCCAGGGCATATGTTCCCGCTCATGGCAAAGAAAAACGGTGTGCTGGAGCGAAACGGACATACAGAGGCCACCGTTGATTTAATGCACCTGGCAGGACTGAAGGAATGCGGACTCTGCTGTGAAATCATGAAAGATGACGGCTCTATGATGCGCACAAAAGACCTGGCTGAGCTGGCTGGGAAGTGGCATATGAAGTTCATAACCATCAAAGCCCTTCAGGCTTATCGAAAAAAACATGACCGGCTGGTAGAGTGTGTCACTTCCACCAATATGCCCACAAAATATGGCAACTTTAAGGCCTTTGGATATGTGAACAGAATGAATGGTGAGCATCACATCGCTCTGGTTAAGGGCGATATCGGAGATGGTAGAGCGCTTCTGTGCCGCGTGCACTCTGAATGCCTGACAGGGGACGCCTTTGGATCAATACGCTGTGACTGTGGGCAGCAATTTGCGGCAGCCATGACGCAGATCGAAAAAGAAGGACGCGGTATTCTGCTCTATATGAGACAGGAGGGAAGAGGCATTGGCCTGATCAATAAGTTAAAGGCCTATGAGCTGCAGGACCGCGGAATGGATACCCTTGAAGCCAATCTGGCCCTGGGATTTGCCGGTGATATGCGGGAGTATTTTATCGGGGCACAGATCCTGCGTGACCTGGGCGCAAAAACCTTACGGCTTTTGACCAACAATCCGGATAAAATCTATCAGCTTTCAGATTTTGGCATGGATATTATCGAACGTGTACCAATCCAGATCGCCGCTACAGATTATGATTTGCGTTACTTAAAAACCAAGCAGACGAAAATGGGACATTTATTAAATTATTAAACAAAAAGGAGAGAAATAATGAATGTATTTGAAGGAAAATTAGTATCAAAAGAAATTAAGGTGGGCATTGTAGCATCACGTTTTAATGAGTTTATAACATCGAAGCTTCTGTCAGGCACACTGGACGGGCTAAAGCGGCATGAGGTTCAGGATGAGGACATTGATGTTGCCTGGGTGCCGGGTGCATTTGAAATTCCGCTCATTGCGTCTAAAATGGCAGGCTGCGGTAAGTACGATGCGGTAATCTGTGTGGGCTCTGTTATCAGAGGCAGTACCTCCCACTATGACTATGTCTGTAATGAGGTATCCAAGGGAATCGCCCATGTATCTTTAAACAGTGAGATTCCTGTAATGTTTGGCGTGCTCACCACTGAAAATATTGAGCAGGCCATTGAACGGGCCGGTACAAAGGCTGGAAATAAGGGCTTTGACTGTGCCATTGGCGCCATCGAGATGGTCAATTTGATTCACGAAATTGAAAACTGAAGCCCCACTGCTTATCTTTGATTATGATGGCACTCTGCATGACAGTATTCATATCTATGCCCCAGCATTTCGGAGAAGATTTGTAAATGGCTTTATGGCTCTTTATACAATCATAAAAAAAGATAATAAGCCTTTGGATTTAACCTGAAAATTAAGATATTCAAATTGATGTGCATTTTCAACCGGGAATCTGTTATAATAAAAATCTAAGAAAGAAGGAATGTTATTTATGAGAAATGCACAAGAGTATAAAGGTTATTATTTGGATATTTTTTACACCGATGGATTAGTTAACGGAATTATCCAGCAGACTGAAGAAGAACTCCAGGGGCTTACCATTGAAGAGGTCATAAGTGAGTTTAAAAAGAAAGTAAACATGATTAGCTGATGCAGGGCTGAAAATTTACAAAAAGATATCCATTACATAAAAAAACTTATTACATCACATTGTTTTTTGTGTTAGTATGATCTTGTAAAACAATTGAATAAGAGTTAAAACTTTTTGGTATTTAATTGGAAACGACACATCTGTAAAATTGACAGATGACAACGAACAACACAGATGTCGTTTTTAAACTCTTTTTTCGTTTTGTCAGAAAAGGAGAAATTTAAATGCCAAAAACAAAATTACAGAACATTATTTTCACACTTTTAATGGCCCTGGTCATGGTCTATGCCATGATCTGTTACAATATTGCCCTGGATAAGGGCGGTCTGAGCAACGAGGTATTTCTGCTCGCTTTTCACGAGCTGGTCATCATGTGGCCCGTTGCGGTGATTCTTGAGTTGTTTGTGGTTGAAAAACTGGCGCAGAAACTGGCCTTTCGGATTATATCCCCTGAATCCGCTGAACCGATCTTCGTGATTCTCGCCATATCGTCAATGACTGTTTGCCTGATGTGCCCAATGATGAGCCTAATTGCAACTGTTTTGTTCAAGAATCCCGGAAGTGAAATCATTGCTGCATGGTTTCAGACAACAGTCATGAATTTTCCAATGGCACTGTTCTGGCAAATCTTTTTTGCGGGGCCCTGTGTGCGTTTCGTTTTTAGAATGCTGTTCAGAAAACAGCTGGCTGAAGAATTTGAATAAGCAATTATCTGAGCATCGGCAGGCCAAGAGGCCTTCACGGTGCTCTTTTTTATAGATGTTGCTTAATAGGGGAGAGCCCGCTCGATAAACACAATTCCCTGCAAATGGTCGATCTCATGGCAAAGACATTTTGCCATTTCACCGCTGACATCTAAATAAATTACGACGCCATTTTCATCCAGCGCCCGTACCCTAACAGCCCTGGGCCGCAGTGTCCTTATGTGTCGGCCAGGGAAACTCAGGCAAGATTCCATGCATTCTCGTGATCCCTCCGTGTCCAGAATTTCAGGGTTCACGAGCTTCAGGTGGTAGCCTGCATAATCAATTACGACAAGCTGGAGAAGGATACCAACCTGGTTAGCGGCTAAGGCGGCAGCGCCAGGTGTAAGCTGCAGAGTGTTCATCATGGCGTTCAGCAGACTGCGGATCGAGTCATCGACCACCTGAACGCTCTGGCATTTTTGTTTTAAAACAGGGTCATCGTTATAGTGAAGCGGAAGTTTTGGCATGGTCGGTCCCCTTTAACCGTTATTCTGAAAATATTGTATAATGAGGAATCAATGCTGTCAATGCTTTCTTTTTGGGGTGATAAAAAGGAAAAGTATGCTATAATAAGTTTAAAAATGAAAGCCTTTGGGAGGAAAGAATTTTGCATTACCGAAAAGCGACAATTGAGGATATTGACCTCTTATGTGAAATCCGAAAAACACAGTTAATTCATGAGGGACTGAACCCTGTATTCAGCATTGATGACGAACTTCAGGTTTTTTTCAGAAAGAGCTTTGAGAACAATACACTGATCGAGATACTGGCAGTGGAGGATGGAAAAATTATCGCTACAGGCGCGGTTATTTTTTATGTTTATCCGCCGAGCTATTCAAATAAGACAGGAATGTCTGCCTATATTACGAACATGTTTACAGAACCCGCATACCGGGGTCAGGGAATTGCCACGAAAATATTAGATATGTTGGTAAAGGAAGTGAAAAGCAGCGGTGTTACCATAATACGCCTTCGAGCGTCAAAATTTGGGATGCCCGTCTACAAAAAATATGGTTTTGTCGAGGAATCAGACTGGCTGTGTATCAAGTGAACAAAACCATACTTGATTTTTACAGAAAAAAAACGATAGAATGAAGTTACCGAGTAACAAGTGCGTGAATTCATAGTTGAATTTATGCATTTGCTACATGTTAAGGGTATTTTTAAGTGTTAAGGGTAAGAATCTATAAAACAAGAAGCTGAATTCAGATAGATCTTTTTTGTTTTTATAAGCACGGCTCAATCTATTAATCTGTCATTTTGTGTTATAATGGAAATACTATTTGAAAGCCAGGAGGAAAACATGAAAAAGAAGTCAATTTTCTCTTTGACATTGGTATTATTATTTTTTGTATCGACCGTTCTTTCGCCGGTTTATGCTGAATCCGAGGAAGAGCTTCAGAAAAAAAGGCAGAAGCCAGTCAGAAGAAGGCAGAATACGAGTATCAAATTGATATGAAGCAGAATACTGCCGAAGGAATTGAAAATGAGATCAATAAGGCCGAGGAAAAGATTAAGACCATAACAGAAAAGGTCAACAGCTTTGACGGCCAGATCAGCGAGATCAATACAAATTTGGAAGCCAAGAACCAGCAGCTTGCAGGCACCCAGGCAAAGCAGGCCGAACAAGAAAAAGACCTGGAGGAACGCTTGAGAGTCATGTATATGTTTGGCAATGAGGGATATGCCAGCGTTCTCTTCTCTTCAACCAGCTTTACCGATTTTATCGCCAAGGCGGATATGGTTCGCCTGATTGCCCAGGCTGACCGAAACGCCGTTAACGCTTTGGAGACCACAGTAAAACAGGTCAAGACCCAGCAGGAAGAGATAAAAGCTGATAAGCAGAAGTTGGAATCCTTGAAACAGGAGCAGGAAATTGCTTTAGCCAGCCAGAATGATATTAAGGAACAGGAAAAAAATCTCTTAGCTAACAATCAGCATGTTATCGACGAACTGCAGGCTAAAGTAGAAGCAGAACAGGCAGTTTACGATGCAGCAGATGACGAATTGGCCAGATTGGCTGTTCAAGGTGAAAATGAAGTTGGACAGGGGAATGTGCCAGGTAACACTGGTGACAACGGCGAAGGAAATGAAGGCACAGGGGATAATGGTGGAGGTAGTGAAGCGCCTGCTCCTGACCCGGGACCAGCACCTTCTGTAGGTCTTATTTGGCCTATTTCATCAGAATACCACCCTATAGCATGGGACGATATGTTTGGTGATCGTATCCACCCTGTGTATGGTACATGGACATGGCATAGCGGCTGTGACATGGCTGCCCCGGGTGGTACATCAGTTTGGTCACCTGGTGATGGGGTTGTAACATTTGCTGGTTGGAACGGTGGTTATGGAAATTGTATCATGATTGCTGTTGATGGAGGAACTGTACTCTTTGGACATTTAAGCTCCATTGATGTTTCTAAAGGACAGTCAGTACGTCAGGGACAGCATGTGGGCGCTGTTGGCACAACAGGAACTTCAACCGGCAATCACCTTCATTTAAGTTTCCTGGTCAATGGGAACTATGTCGATCCATTAAACTATATGCACTGGTAATAAGATAACAATAAAAAAACAAGGTACTGGATAAAATCAAGTACCTTGTTTTTTTCTTTGTTACGAGAGTTACTTGTTTTTGTACCAGACAGACGCATTCAGGCAGAGAGCAAAAGAGACCCAGAGAATGTAAGGAATCATGAGCTTTGCGGCTGTTTTACTTACCTTGGCGTACTCTTTAGCAGTATAGAGAATTGTCAGGAGGAGAATGGTCATTTCAATCAAGGCTGTGCCCCTTAAATGAAATTTGAAAAACAGAAAAGACCAGATGAAATTAAGACTGAGCTGAAGTCCGTCGGATTTTTGAACAGTTGTTTCCTGTTCTTCATCAGCGGCTTCGAGAGCTTTGTATTTGGCAAGTCCCATCAGTGTATAAAGCGTTGTCCAGGCAACTGGAAATGCCCATTTGGGCGGTGCGAAATTAGGTTTATCCAACTCAGAGTACTCTTTGACATCTTTAGATATAGCTTTGCCAACTACAGAACCAACGGCCAGAGGGACAGCTAAACAGGCAGCCAGGCGTTTTGTGTTTGTTTTTTTTAGTAATTTAGACATGATAATCAATCCTTTCGATAATGTTTATAAATAATTTACCCCGAGTCTTTCCACTAAAACTAAACGTACTAATAATCTGAAGTTTTACTAAAGCATGAGTTATCCTGAGCGCAAAAGGTATATATAGTAAAGAAAGTAAATAGAAAGTGAGTGACAGAGCATGTATATATTGATCGGATCAGGTATTTTTTTAGCTGGCGTTTTTGCCGGCATTGTAATTACATCTTTAATGGTCGTCTCAGGACAAAGTAATCGCAACCGGTTTTAATTTATACTATATAGAAAACAGAAGCAGATGAACTGCTTCTGTTTTTTGCACAAAATTGGACTTAGCCCCAGGAATATGGGATAATAAATAAAAACACCACGAGGCAGAAATGAAAATAAATAAAATCGCATTAATCGGCGCTGGTGCGCTTGGTGTCCTGTATGGAAACCGTTTGACCGAAGCTTTTGGTAATGAACGTGTTTATTTTATCGCTGATCATGAGCGTGCTGCGCGTTATCAGAAAAATCCTTTTACCTGCAATGCAAAGATATGCGACTTTCGCTATGTTGAGGACACCATAAAGACAGAAACTGCGGATCTTATAATTGTCGCGGTAAAATATACCAGTATTGACAATGCCGTAGAAAGTATCCGTAATTTTGTTGGTAAGGAAACCGTGATTATTTCACTGCTCAACGGTATTGCCAGCGAGAAGGTAATCGCCAGATCCTTTGGGCAGGAGCATTTGCTTTACTGTGTAGCCCAGGGAATGGATGCGGTGAAGGAAGGGCCGCACGTACACTACGATAACGGCGGTATTTTATTGCTTGGGAGCCAGGATAATACTAAAACAGGGCATTTGGAGGCTGTCGCAGAGATATTGGAAGAAGCAGGTATTCCTTATAAAATTCCTCAGGATATTCACTATTGCCTATGGAATAAGCTCATGCTGAATACTGGTGTCAACCAGACAGCGGCGGTTTTTGCTACAAATTATGGAGGGCTGCAAAAAGAAGGCAAGGCCAGAGATATGATGCTGAAAGCCATGGAAGAGGTAAAAACAGCGGCAGCGTACGAGGGAGTCCACCTGACAAAATCGGATATTGCAGAGTGGATGCGGGTTTTGGATACCCTGAATCCTGAGGGAATGCCCTCTATGCGGCAGGATACCAAGGCACACCGTAAAACTGAGGTGGATTTATTTTCAGGAACAATTTGCAGTCTTGGGAAAAAATATGGCTTTGAGACGCCAGTCAATGATTTTCTTTATGAGCAAATACTTAAAATAGAAGCATCATATGATTAAAAAAGCCTTCATAGGGGTAAAATAAAAGCAGCCGTTTAAAACGCGGCGGGATCGAAGAGATCTCTGGGATACCCTTCAGTGTGACTGAGGGGTATTTTTTCGTGAAAAAAGCCAGCTTAGGCTGGCTTCTATAATCGGAAAAGTCTATCCATTAACGACTTCGCCGCCGTTTACATGAATCACCTGCCCAGTTACATAGCTTGAGTCACTGCTGGCAAGGTAGACATAAGCCGGCGCCAGCTCGTAAGGCTGTCCAGGCCGTTCAAGAGGAACATCTTTGCCGAACCGTTCAACATGCTCTTGGCTGAAAGTAGCTGGGATAAGCGGCGTCCAAATGGGTCCAGGAGCAACACCATTTACGCGGATCGATTTATCCAGAATCTCCTGATTACCTGACAGCGCACGGGTAAAGGAGACGATAGCCCCCTTTGTGGAAGAATAATCCAGAAGGGTAGAACTCCCGCGATAAGCAGTCACAGAGGTTGTGTTGACAATGGCGGCCCCTTTACTAAGATGGGGAAGTGCAGCCTTAACCATGTAAAACATGCTGAAAATGTTTGTTCGGAAGGTTCGGTCAAGCTGGGCGGGCGTAATGTCAGTAATACTTTCTGCCACGTGCTGTTCACCCGCGTTGTTTACCAGGACATCAATACGGCCATACTGGTCAACGATCTGCTGGACGGCTTTCTGTGCAAAGGTATCATCACCGACATCACCCTTTATTGAAAAACACGCTGCTCCCAGCTCCTTCACCCGCCTGACAATGGCTGCTGCGTCATCATCAGAGTCCAGATATAGAATGGCGAGATTGGCGCCTTCCTTGGCAAAAGCGATGGCTACAGCGCCGCCGATTCCACTGTCTCCGCCAGTAATGACAGCGACTTTGTTTTTTAGCTTTCCGCGGCCCTTATATTCCGGGCTTTCCATTACAGGCTCAGGGGAAACATTTTTTGTAGAATCGTCGATATAATAGCCTTTTTGGGGTTCCTGAGTTTGTATGTTTACATGATTTTCATTTTCTTTTTTCATAATAGTATGCCTTTCTTTTGAGATGTTTATATTAATTGGATACCCGATTCACCTTTTAAAGCGACAATAAGCTTTTTGATTTTAGATTCACTAAAGCTTTTCAGTTTCTGAATAAAAGCTTGAGCATTTGTAAGAAATGATAAAAGGACATAAACTTCGGGTAAACAATTGTTAACAATTATTAATGGAGGAACCTATTATGAAAGATGATAAAAGAATTGAACCAACCAATGACGGCGAAGGCGTAATTGAACAGCGTGCCGGTGAAAAGGAACGCCCGACCAATGATGGTAAGGGTATGGAAGGCAATGACAAGGATAAAAAATTCTTTGGCGCGAGAGCCTTAGAAGAAGACGAAAAGGAATAATTCTTAAGAGATACAAGCTGCGCGGCTGCGCAGCTTTTTTGATACAAAAAAAGAAGTCTGTCAGGACTTCTTTTGCTGAGGATCATAAATCCAAAAGCTGCCGATGGGCGTATTGTTGTTATCAACCTGACAGCCAAGGGCTTCGGCTGCCTGCTGGACATCCTCTTGCGAGAAAATCTCAAAAATATTTACTTCTATCTGTCCATTTTCGTTAAAGGTGTTTTTTGCCATCAGGTCGGAGAGATATTCTTTTAAAAATGTAGTTTTGTCCATGTTCAAACACTCCTTTTTTCAAGTATGAATAAATCATACCCAAAACAGGTGAAAACAAAGCAGACAAGTCTGATATTATTGATTTTTCTCTTTTTGCTTCTGGTACTTATAGACCTTCCATCCAATGGGGATGGCGATAATGGCCAGAATGATTAAAATAAAGATAAGCCAGGTAAATGCCCGCTGCAGATAAAAAACAGAGGACTGAACAGCAAAACTGAAGCGAATGCCGACAACCATGCCGATGACAAAAATAATGGCAATTCCTACAACGTATAAAATAATCTTTGTTTTAAAGTTATTTTTCTTTTCAGGCTCTTTTTCCTGTTGGGCTTTTTCCATTTCTTGATCCTTCATGGGGACCTCCTTCTAACGTTTGATTTTAGTATAACCAATTTAGTTTAAAATTAACAGAAATTTCTAGTCAAACAGCGTTAAAATCTTAATAAATCTGTTGGTTAAATTTAAGAATTTTTAAGTTGTCTGTCGTGAGAGACAGGATTATACTGAAATTAAACTTAATGAATGAGGAAGAAAAAATGCGTGAGAGAATATTGATAATTGATGACGATGTGGAGCTTTGTTCCCTGCTTTTAAGATGCCTTGAGCGCGAGGGCTACGAGGTGTGTGCTGCCCATACCGGGGCTGCGGGACTAAACCGTCTGGATGAGAAAGAAGCCGTATTGGTTATTCTGGATGTGATGCTGCCCGAGATGAGCGGGTTTGCTGTTCTCTCCGAGCTCCGAAAAACAAAAAGTATTCCGGTATTAATGCTGACGGCAAGGGACAGTGAGAAGGATAAGGTGCAGGGTCTAAAAACCGGCGCAGATGATTATCTGACAAAACCCTTTTCTATCAATGAATTCATGGCCCGCGTAGACTCCCTTATCCGGCGGTTTACTGTCTTAAATCGTGAAAATCCCTGCAAAGAAAAGAGCCTTATCTTTAAAGGCGGTTTGTTGATCAATCCGGTGGAGAGAAGCGTCAGCGTACAGGAAAAAGAAATCGAGCTGACGAACAAAGAATTTGACTTGCTTTATTTTCTGGCAAAAAACCCTGGACAGGTTTTTACGAAGAAACAGCTATACACACAGATATGGCAGGAGGATTATGCCTTTGATGATGGAAATATGATGGCTTATATCAGCAAGCTGCGAAGAAAAATTGAGAAAAAAGAGCAGGAGACAGCTTATATTCAAACTATCTGGGGGGTGGGTTACCGTTTTAACAAAGGGGCTGTTTTATGAGCGCCACAGCTTTAACTATCCTGTGTCTGGTACTTGCCGCGGTTGTTTTGATTCTGTGTAGCCTGCTACTTAAAGTTAAAAAGCGCTTGATAAAAGCCTGTGCCATTCTTGAGGAGGTCGAGGCGGGCAACTTTAACCGACGAATTTTAGCGAGAAAAGGGGATATGACCGCAGAGCTGTGCTATAAAATCAATAAAATTGTTAAAAACAGTGAATGTGAGATTGCTTCGCTGAAGAAAAATGAAAAGGCAAACAGGCAGCTGATGACCAGTTTGTCCCACGATGTCCGTACCCCTCTCACTTCCCTTATCGGTTATTTAGACGTACTGAACAGCGGAAAGGTAGAAGCAGAGGAGCGAAAAAGATATCTGGGTATTGCCTGGTCAAAGGCTTATGATCTCAAGGACTATGTGGACATTCTCTTTGACTGGTTCAAGCTGGAATCAAAGGAATATCATTTTTATTTTGAAGAACGCGACATATGCGAGCTCACCCGAGATGGGATCATTGGCTGGATTCCGTTGTTTGAGGAAAACGGCCTTAATTACACGGTTCATATTCCAGATGAAGAATACAAGGTTTGGATTGATGCACGCTCCTGGAATCGTATTCTGAATAATCTTATCCAAAATGCTGTAAAGCACAGCGGCTGTTCCGCGCTGGAAATCGGCGTTGAGCGAACTCAAAACAGCATGAAGCTATGGGTAAAAGATGATGGAAGCGGCATTGTCCCCGACCAGCTGCCCTATATTTTTGAAAGACTGTACAAATGTGACGCATCGAGGAGTGGTGCGGGCAGCGGCCTTGGACTGGCCATCACAAAAGAACTGGTTCAGGCAAATGGGGGAACCATTCAGGCAGACAGCGCTTTATGCCAGGGAACCATTTTTACTGTTACTCTGCCCTTGTGTTAAAAGCTAGAAAAAAGCAAGGTTTTGGCAATGGTTATACAAGCTGTTTTTCCTATACTGATAAGTAGAAAAGAACGAGGAGGAAAGCAGATGCAAAAACTGATCATTCAAACAAAAGATTTAACCAAAATCTACGGGGAACAAAACGTAGTAGATCGTGTCAACATTCATATAAGACAGGGAAAGATTTATGGCCTTTTAGGCCGAAATGGTGCGGGCAAAACTACGATTATGAAAATGATGATGGGCCTTACCCGTATAACGAAGGGAGAAATTGAAATTTTCGGCCAAAGAGTTGAGACGCATCAGAAAGACATTTATCCCCGTATTGGTGCGATCATTGAAGCCCCAGGCTTTTATCCAAATCTTACAGGAGCAGAAAACCTTAATGTGTTTGCCAGGCTTAGAGGAACAGTAAGTCTGGATGCAGTTAATGAAGCGCTGGAGCTTGTGGGGCTTCCCTATAATGATAAGAAGCTTTTTTCAAAATACTCACTGGGCATGAAGCAGCGCCTCGGAATCGCAAATGCCATCATACACGATCCCGAGCTGCTGATTCTCGATGAGCCAACTAATGGACTGGACCCCATCGGCATTGCTGAAATCCGGAAGTTTATCCGTTTTCTAAGTGAGGAACGTGGAAAAACCATTTTGATATCAAGCCATATTTTGTCAGAAATCGCGCTTCTGGCCGATGATATTGGCATACTCCATAATGGTGTGCTTCTGGAGGAAAGCAGTCTGGCTACTTTGCAGAAAAAGAATGAATGCTATATTGCCTTTAGAGTCTCCTCGACTGCCAAAGCCGCCAGAGTGCTGGAGGAGTTTTTCGGAATCACATGCTATGTTATCGAGAACGACCACAATATGAGGGTGCTGGACACGAGCATGGATATCGCAGAGATTAATAAAGCCTTTATAATGAATGAAATCGCAGTGAGCCGATCGGATCTGTGTGAGGAAACTCTCGAGGATTATTTTAAAAAAATTACCGGAGGTGAGGGGATTGCTTAGACTGATACAGGTCGAATTTATGAAAATCAAACGGCAGAAATTTATTATTTTGACCCTGCTGGCATCGCTTTTGGTGCCGTTTCCGTGGTGCATAGTGTGTATTCGTGACAACCTGGGCTTTCAAAATCTTTTTCAGGGTATGCTGGTTTACGGAGGTTTGCTGTTTCTGCCATGCGTGCTTTGTATTGCGGCGGCCACTTTGTTTTACAGAGAGGAAGATTATGACACCCTCAAAAATATTTTAATGGTGCCAGTAAGTAAAACCTCTCTTGTTCTATCCAAGATGACAGTACTGCTTGTCTTATCTGCGGTCTACTGTTTTTTAGGGCTGTTGGTCTGCATTCTTCTGAGTTTTTTTCTGCTGAACAGCGGATTGTCAGAGTTCAGAATAACAGCGGTGCAGGATACGCTGATGCTGGCTGTATTTGTATTTTTGGCCATCACCCCTATGATTACAATCATGCTGCTGTTTAAAAAAGGATATATCTTTGCGGTAATCATATCCTTTATTTACGCTATCGTCAGCTTTTCCCTTCTTTTAATCGGTGTAAAGGTTATGTTTCCCATGATGGCGGTTTTTCAGCTTGCTATCATGCAGCATAATTTGAATATCGAAAGACTGCCACAGGAGAGTATTGAATTTTACCATTATCTCATGTATCCAACCGGGGTATCGCTTACCTGTTTGATTGCAGTAGCTCTGGCCTCGATCGGGCTGGCCGTCTTTATTTATAAACAACAGGAAGTTTAGGAGGGATTATATGAGTACTTTAATAAAGGTAGAAATTCTCAAGCTTAAGCGCTATAATATTTTAATTTTGGGAGTATGTACCACCTTCGGAACTGTGATGATCGCAGTATATCAAGCATGGAGTATGCGTTTTTATGGTATGGATTTTTCTGGGATAGCCGATTTTGTTCTCTGGGATGGGCTGACCCTATTAATGCCCTTTACAATTGCGCTCATCGGTGGCTTTATTTTGAAGCGAGAACTCACAGACCACACTCTGCCCGCTGTATTGATGGTGCCGGTTTCAGAATCAAAGCTGCTGGCAGCTAAGCTTATTATTACCGCTACTGTCACTGAGTTTTTAGTGCTTTTTGAGTACATCATGACCATTGGCGCGGCTTTTATGCTGGGCGTTGGCGGGAGTATCACAGGCATACTGCTGCTCAGCTATTTTTCTAAATTTATGCTCATCGGGCTTACTACTTTCATCGCAGTGCTGCCCCTTTTTGTTGTCACAGCTTATTTTAGAAAAGGGTATCTGGGCAGCACCATCTTGGCTTTTTTTATGGGCTTTCTGGGAATTATGGCAGCAAACAGCCCCACCTTTGTAAATTTGTGGCCGTTGACCGCAGGCCTAAGTCTCGTTGATTATCAGAGCTCTGGGGCAAAATATAATTATTATAATCCTATCGTTTCCACGATGGTTCTGAGTCTTGTTTTGCTCTTCACTGTGATCATGGTACGCAGGACAGGGAAGCGGAAAAAGGACTTTTAAACCCAAAAAGGTGCCGGCATTTAAGCATTGCCGGCACCTTTTCAGATTTCAGATTAACGGATAGCTTTATGCTTAATAAAGGTACCTTCTTCCAGCTCCTCAAAAGCATGCATGAGCTCATCTCGGGTATTCATAACAATGGGGCCGCCCCAGGCCACTGGCTCATCAAGACGTTTGCCGGAGAAAAAGACAAACCGGGAATCCTGTCCATCTGGAGCTTTAACTGTGATGGCGTCACCAGAGCCAAACAGTACGGCCGTCTTTTCATCAATATTTTTCCCTTCGATCACTGCGTCACCTTGAATCAGGAAAATAAAGACATTGTCTTCCGTTTTAGTGGGAAGGGTAAGTGATTTTCCGGCCTTTACTGTAACATCGTAAAGAGTTGCCTGAATGTGACGGGGTTCTACGCCTTTGACACCTTCATATTCACCGGAAATCACACGGACCACTGCTGTATTACTTTCCTTTATCCTGATCATGTCGCCTGTGATATCAAAATAAGCGGGATCGGCCATTTTTTCATCTTTCGGAAGGTTGATCCAGAGTTGAAGCCCAAGCATGTGATCTGAAGGCTGTGGCATTTCCTGATGGAGAATACCACTTCCCGCAGTCATCCACTGGCTTTGACCAGATTTGATTGAGCCTTTATTGCCAAGGCTGTCCTGATGCTCAATATCTCTCTCGATAAGATAGGTGACCGTTTCAATCCCTCTGTGGGGATGGAAAGGAAAGCCTTTTATATAATCGTCCGGATTTTTTGAATCAAAGGAATCCAACATCAAAAAAGGATCAAAATCCTGGACGTCATTATTACCCAATACTCTTACCAGATGAACACCTGCGCCGTCAATGGCGTACTGCCCTTTTACTGTTTTGGTTATTTTACGTTCTGACATAAAAACACCTGCTTTCGTGGTTTAAAATTACTTGTATTCCGTAATGAATACATCATGTAAGAAAAGATTTACCCATAAAGGAAAGGTCTAATGGCCGATTAAGAATTTATTAAGGTTTAAAAATAAATAATAGCTGGGTTTAAAAGGATGTGTCGCAGTGACCTTGCCGAATAAGCGAATTTATGATATAATTTATAATCATTATGAAGTATGGAGGAAGGGTAATGGATAAAAAAGATTATGAACTTGTTGACAAGCCTATGAAGAAAGCTTGCATTGATCCTGAACGTTATTATGGCGAAATGATGGCTATTATAAGATCCGGTGAAGTCATTCCGTATCCCGCATATGCCGCCTTTACAACAACACCGGTGATTGAGCGTATCCAGAGGGCGTCTGAGGATGATAAGATCTGCATTGCCCGATATCTGTTTAAAAACGCACATAATGAACTGGAGGTCAACAATATTACAGAATTGCCCATGACGATGATTAAAGAAATAAAAAAAGCCTTAGACTAAATGAATAAAAAAGAGATGTACAATTGTACATCTCCCGCAGGGCCGTTTTAAACGGCCTTTTTTAATTGATACGGACGGCGCCCTCCACAACGCCTAAAATTTGTATAGTATCTTTGGGATAGGTCTCTTCCTCATAAAACTCGGTATTGAGAGGCTTTAGGATGATCGCATCCTCTGTGATGCAGACCCGGCGCAACCGCACACTTCCATTTTCGAGAAGAATCAGTGCGTCCTGGCCATCGCAGCAGGTTTCCTGAAGGCGGACGTTTAGAATATCGTCTTTGTAGTAACGGTCAAACATGCTGTGGTCACGCAGAGTGACCATGATATAATTGCGGCCGTTTCGGCTTTTACTGGGGAGGGTTTCCGCAGTGTATTCCGGAGGTTCTGGCGTTTCAATAGTGCCGTCAATATTGACGATGGATGAAGTGATGTTGGAAGGGATAAAGAGTTCTACATTGTCATTCCAGTTCATATTTATTTAACGACCTTTCTTTATAAAAAAACAACCTGTAAAAATGTGTTTTCCACAGCGGCGTCCATCAATACCTGCCGCAGCTTTTCGCCGTAAGGGCCAAGGTGAGCTTCGGCGGCATTGAAATGGATTATTTCAAGCCTGGTACTGGTGCCGATGCTTGTGAGAGAATCCCAGAGGGCATCGAGGTTTTTGCCGTAATAATCATGGATTTCAAGCTTTTTTTCAATATACGCGTGGGTTTCCTGGATACTAACCATACGCTGACCGTCAAGGGTAATAGTTCTCATGACTCAGTCACTCCTTTAAAACGTAATTTCTTTAAAGCTGTTGTAGTGATCATTGGTATAATAAATCAGACCATCACTTGAGTAGATGATTCTTTCCGAGCCTCGGTAGCCGCCTTCATAGTTGATATCGCACTCTTTCCAGATGCGGCCTTTAGCCTCAGGAAGTTTTTTATCATAGTTTCCAAACCGGTCACCACCGATGCTTTTTCCCTTTGCCACCTTATCCAGATTTCCTTTCTGGCTGTCCCAGCCCAGCTTTTGAGCTTCTTTTTTAGTAATAAAGTTGGTGGGCAGCTTCTGGTATGTGTGTATATAAAGCGCTACGTCCTCCTTGGAGGTGTAGGTGCCGTTTTCTGTAATTTGCGGGGCGCTGCCGCTATCAGTGTCTGTACCTGTTGGCGATGTGCTGCTGCAGCCTGTTATCAGGAGTGCGACCATCAACAGGGGCAGGAGTGCTCTAAATAAACGCTTTAGCATTAATGATTTCCTTTCTTTAAAGTTTGAATCAATTATATCATAGTCATCCTAAAATTTGAATGCTGTATATCCTGTTGGATTTAAGGGGTTTTTAATAATCCCTCGTTATACTGTAATAAGTGTTAAAAATTTGCAGATACATAAGGGGAAAATGATGACTGAAGAAAGCTTTTTTGAAACAGCCGATGAGACATCCTTTGACGAGGCATTTGAGATATTAGACGCTTCGTTTCCAGATACTGAAAAACGCTCCTATGAGGGGCAGAAAGCACTTTTAGAGCAGCCGGATTATAAGCTTTTGATCAAACGGACCGATATGGGCAGAACCATCGCGCTGTTGGGCGTCTGGGTTTTTGATGATTTTGATTTTATCGAGCATGCTGCAGTGTCTGAGAAGGCAAGAGGCGGCGGCATCGGAAGCCGAATATTCAAGGAATATTTTAAGGAAAATGACCGGATGATTTTTTTAGAGGTAGAGCATCCCAATGAGGAGGATGCAAAACGCAGGATCAAGTTTTATAAAAATCTGGGTTTTCATCTTAATCAGTATGAGTATTATCAGCCGCCGTTAAGACCTGGAATGCCAGAGCTGCCGCTCTATGTTATGACCTACCCGGATCCAATTGACGAGGAACAGTTTGAGTACTGTAAGAGTGTTTTAATGGATACCGTTTATCATAAATCATTAAAACCATAACTGTAAATATAAAAGCCTGCCACTGTAGAAGCTTACAGTGGCAGGCTTTTTATGTATCATTCGGCCAAAACACTTTTATAGGAAGGGTTGTTTGCAAATTCGGATACGGCAAAGGAACAGAGCGGTGTGATTTTTTTATGTCTGTCCCTGGCGTACTGAACAGCCTTTTCGACCAAAGTGCCGCCGAGTCCTCTTCTGCGTGCGGCAATGGATACACCTACATGTGTAATAATCCATTCATCACCATTTTGAGTAAAATTCAATTCACCCAATTCGGTGCCATATTCATCAGTTGCCAGAATGCGATTTTCTTCCAGTTTATACGTCATTGTTAAGACCTCCTTGGATGGTTTATTAATGCCGTACGGCATTATACTTATTATTATACCGAAAATACTTAAGCTTAACCATAAAATATGATATAATCATTTTAGAAAGAGGTAATCGGCTTCATATGGAAACATATGTATTGTATGTATTGTATTTTTCAAAGAAGGGAAAAAACAATGAATGCGGAACATAGGAAGACAATGGACAAAAAGAAACTTTGGATGCTGGCAGGTCTTATCGCTGCGGTGCTGGTACTATGCATTGCAGCAGTGATTATTTTTAATGTGAACAATACGCCAGAAAAAGCTTTGAACACATACATCGAGGCAGTCAATCAACGGGATTATGAAAAAATGTACAGTCTGATCAGTGATGAGAGCCAACATAGCTATTCTAAAGAAACGTTTATTGAGCGAAACAAAAATATATACGAAGGTATTGAAGCACAGAATTTGGCCGTTACAAAGATACAAAACACTGAAAAAATTGATTCTGAATATACAAGAGTCACTTACGATTCTTCAATGGATACAGTAGCAGGGACACTCAAGGATCTTAATTTTGTGAATTTTAAAAAGAACGGCATGTTTAAACCTTATCAGATTGTCTGGGATTCTTCGGTTATTCTGCCGGCACTACAGGATGGTGATAAGGTCAGTGTGGACACCAATGCTGCAGACAGGGGTAATATTGAGGACCGTAACGGAAATCTTCTGGCAACAACCGGTGTAGCATCCTCTGTAGGGCTGGTTCCGGGGAAAATAAACGCAGAGACGAGGGACGCGGATATGGCAAAGTTCGCAGAGCTTCTCGATGTAACAATTGAAAATGTTCAGGCAGCTCTGTCTGCGGGATGGGTGACCGATGAGACCTTTGTCCCCATAAAAACCATAACTGCTGGCAATGCAGAGCTTGAAGCTGCACTGCTGCAGATACCGGGCGTTATGATCAATGATAAAACCCTTCGGGTCTATCCCTATGGCGAGAAGACATCACAACTCACAGGTTATATACAGGGGATCAGCGCCGAAGAGCTGGAGGAGAAAAAAGACCAGGGCTATACTGAGGCCAGTGTTATAGGGAAAAGTGGACTTGAAAGGCTGTATGATAAGTGGCTGAGAGGTCAAGACGGGGCTACCATCTCCATTAATCATACTGAAAATAACGGTGAAGTAAAAAATATCGTTTTGCAGGAAAAAGCAGCAGTCAGTGGAGAGAACGTTAAAACTACCATTGATGCAAACTTACAGAGTACACTTTATGACCAGTTTACTGCGGATAAGAGCGCATCTGCGGCTATTAATCCCAAAACAGGCGAAGTGCTGGCCCTTATCAGCACACCGAGTTATGACGCAAACGCTTTTATTCTTGGACTTAGCGATGAGCAGTGGCAGAGCATGAATGCCGATCCGGCTAATCCATTGCTCAACCGTTTTGAAGCCACCTACGCGCCAGGTTCCTCCTTTAAACCTGTGACTGGTGCCACTGGTCTGCAAACTGGTGCCTTTACAGCAGATGAGGACTTTGGCCCAAGCGGCCTTGTATGGCAGAAGGATAGCAGCTGGGGAGATTTTAACATTACAACGTTGGAAGAATACAGCGGACCAACAAATCTGGAAAATGCTCTTGTCTATTCAGATAATATTTATTTTGCTAAAGCAGCTTTAAAAATCGGAGGGGACCGTTTTACTGAAGAACTGAAAAAAATGGGCTTTGGTGAGGATATTCCCTTTGAGCTTGATATGACCGCCTCCCAGATTTCTGAAAGCGGCACCTTTGACAGTGAAGCACAGCTGGCTGCCAGCGGCTTTGGACAGGGACAGGTTCTGGTGAACCCACTGCATATGGCTTCAATCTATTCGACTTTTGTTAATGACGGCAGTATGGTTAAGCCTTACATCGAATACAGGGACAATGCGCAGGCTGAGTATTGGAAAACGCAGGTTTTGTCAAAGGAAGTGAGCGATACCATCCGCGATGATCTGGTACAGGAAGTGGAAAATCCAGCAGGCACAGGCCATGAAGCTCAGATTGAGGGCTTGAGCATTGCCGGTAAAACGGGAACTGCGGAGATTAAAGCGTCTCAGGAGGATACCTCTGGGACAGAGCTTGGCTGGTTTAATGCCTTTACAGCAGACCCTTCAAGCCCACAGCAGCTTATGGTTATCAGCATGGTTGAGGATGTTAAGGATCGCGGCGGCAGTCATTATGTTGTCCCCAAGGTTAAGACGGCCTTCGAAATGCTGGCGCGTTAATTCTTGAATTTTTGTGAACATGGATTGACTTTTCAGTGACAGGATGGTTATACTTAAAAATACAACAGAGTGAAAGGACATTTTTAAAGATGAGTAAAGCACAATGGCGGGGTGCCACCCTGCTGGCGCCGGTACCGGCCGTAATGGTATCCTGCGGTACCATGGCGGAATCTAACATTTTAACCATAGCCTGGACAGGTATTATCAATTCAAATCCACCCAAAACCTATATTTCCATAAGGCCAGAGCGCCATTCTTATGAGGTCATAAAAGAAACAGGGGAATTTGTTATCAATCTGACCACTGTATCACTTGTGAGAGCTACGGATTTTTGCGGAGTACGCTCAGGCCGGGATTTCGATAAGTTTGAAAAAATGGCGCTGACAAAGGAGTCTGCTGCGCATCTGAACTGCCCTATGATTGAGGAAAGCCCTGTAAATCTGGAGTGCCGTGTGAGAGAGATAATTCCTCTAGGTTCTCATGATATGTTTTTAGCAGATATTCTGGCAGTCAATGTGGATGAACAATATCTGGATGAAAGAGGCAAGCTTCATTTGGATAAGGCACAACTCATCAGCTATGCTCACGGTGAATATTTTGAACTTGGGAAAAAGCTGGGCAGCTTTGGCTACACCGTTCGGAAGAAAAAGAAAAAAATCCGAAAAAGGAATGTAAAAAAATAGTAGGAAGTCTTCAATGTCAACTATAATTTAAAATAAGGTTGACAATGGAGACTTTTTCTTTTATACTTTTTTTAATTAAAGTTTAGGAGAAAAAGATGGAAACAACGATGACAAAAACACGGTCTATGGTGCAGTGCGCATTATTTGCCGCGTTAGTGGCGATCGGTGCCTTTATACAGATTCCGGTGCCCTATATGGATTATTTTACACTGCAGTTTCTGTTTGTTCTGCTTGCAGGTATGCTTTTGGGTTCTGCCCGCGGCGCTTTATCAGTGAGCGTTTATGTATTGGTAGGCCTTGTGGGGTTTCCGGTGTTTGCTGCAGGCGGCGGCATCCAATATATTTTCAGACCGAGCTTTGGCTATCTGCTCGGTTTTATCCTTGCGGCATGGGTTGCAGGCTTTATTATCCAGAGAGGGCAAAAACAGAACTATGGCCGCTGTCTTTTGGCTGCCTTTACTGGACTTTTGATCACCTACGCTATCGGTTTAGTCTACAAGTATATGATTCTTAATTTCTATATGGCAGAGCCGACACCGTGGAGCATTGTTCTTTTATCCTGTTTTCCCCTTGATCTTCCCGGAGATATCCTGCTCTGTTTTATTGGCGCCGGGCTGGCGCACAGGATAAAACCATTATTGAGGAGGATATGATGAATATTGGTAATTTAGCAGAGAAAATAAAATACGGTTATGAGATTAACAGGGAGGAAGCACTGGAACTGGCGTACAGTTCCAATACAGAAGCATTGAGCACATACGCAGGCGAGCTTAGAGAACAACTCTGTGGCAGAGATTTTAATCTGTGTACCATCATTAATGGAAAAAGCGGTCGATGCAGCGAAAACTGTACTTATTGTGCCCAGTCTGCATGGTTTAACACCTGTGTGGAGGAATATCCACTGCTACCAGAAGAAACCGTGGTGGAAAGCGCCCTGTCAAATTACCGCCAGGGTGTACATCGTTTTTCGATTGTGACCTCTGGAAAACGGCTTGAGGATGAGGAGGTGGACGCAGTCTGCTGTATATATGTAAAGCTTGCAAAGACCACCCCAATGGGGCTCTGCGCATCTCATGGGCTTCTGAGCTATGAAGCACTTTTAAAGCTCAGAAAGGCTGGTGTAACGCGTTATCATAATAATCTTGAAACCTCAGAGAGATTTTTTGCGAAAATCTGCACAACACACACCTATTCGGAGAAAAAAGCTGTCATCAAAGATGCCAAGAGAGCAGGGCTTGAAGTATGCAGTGGGGGTATTATCGGCCTCGGTGAATCCATGGAGGATCGTATTGATATGGCCTTTACTCTGAAACAGCTCGATGTGGGTTCGGTGCCGCTCAACGTGCTAAGCCCGATTCCCGGAACGCCTCTTGAGGGCAGAACCCCCCTTGCCTATGATGAAATAGTCCGCACAGCCGCCATTTTTCGCTTTATTTTACCAAAAGCACAACTCCGTCTGGCCGGGGGGCGTGCACTGTTTCCAGATAAGGGAAAGCGTCTGATGAAAAGCGGTGTGAATGCAGCGATTTCAGGGGATATGCTTACCACAGCCGGGATTGCCACGCATGAAGATATCGCCATGATTAAGACTCTCGGGTTTGAGGTGAAGGCTAATGTGTAAAGGAATTTTTATCACCGCCACCGGTACTGATGTAGGAAAAACCTATATCACCGCCAGAATTATTAAGGGGATCATCGCGCAGGGGATAAACGCTGGATATTATAAAGCCGCGCTCAGCGGCACAGAAGTTGAAGCTGGAAAAAGGATTGCAGGAGACGCGGTCTATGTATTCCGCTTTGCCGGGCTTAAGGGTGAGCCTAACCAGGCAGTGACGACATTGCTTGATTATCCAGCGTCACCACATCTGGCGGCGCAGATGGAAAATAAGCGTATTACGCTAGCACCTATTCTGCAGGATTTTGACAAAGTAGCCTCCGTTTATGACTATGTGGTTATGGAGGGGAGTGGTGGTATTATCTGCCCCTTAAACCTGGAGGGATCGACGCTTATGCTGACGGATGTAATAAAAGCTTTGGCGTTGGAGATTGTGATTGTCGCAGATGCCGGGCTTGGGACCATTAACAGCACACTCCTTACTCTGGAATATGCCAGAAGCATGAAAATTGACACACGCTGTATTGTGCTGAATCGATTTGATGAAAGTTCTGCCATACATCGTGACAATAAAAAAGTTATTGAGATGATGACAGGCTTGGAAGTACTGGTCTGTGGAGTTCAGGGAGATCTGGATATTTTGTCGATTAAAAAAATTTTACTTGCAAATCTACTTGACAGCATTTGAGACCTCCGATATAATTGATATTGTTAAAAGGGAGTAGTTGAAACGGTAAAGTCAACATACTGGTGCAGAGCACCTGGTTTTACCGCCTTTATTTATTCAAAGGTAATGAGACTTTTAGCGTATTTTTAGAATACGCTGGAGGTCTCTTTTTTGATGTTGAGCTTATTTTTTTGGAAAAATGGCAGCGAATAAGAATGGTAACGAAACAAATGCCGATTTCCAAGAAATTTGTGATCCCTATACGCTCTTTTAACAGGGTAAAAATTTAAAAAGGAGTATCGTTGATGAAAGCATTTCAGGAAACGACAAGTCAGACGCTTGAACGGTTAAATGTCGATCCGGGATTGGGGCTAAGTAAAAACCAGATCGAGGAAAGCCGTTTAAAGCATGGGGTTAATGCGTTCACCAAAGGAAAGCCAAAATCTGTTTTCAAAAAGATATGGGATGCGGCCACAGAACCCATGATTGTTATGCTGTTAGTGGCAGCTGCAATCACCCTGGGTGTTAATTTTGTCCGCTATTTTACCGGAGGACAAACCGAATTCATCGAATGTATCGGTATTTTTGCCGCTATTTTTCTGGCGGTCGGCGTTACCGTCATTATGGAAGGGCGGAGCGAAAAAGCGTTCGAGGCGTTAAACCAGATTAATGAGGATGTGCAGGTCAAGGTCATGCGAGGAGGCAGCGTTACCCTGATATCGCAAAAAGATCTGGTGGTCGGGGATATTATGGAGGTAGCCACTGGCGACATGATCCCTGCTGACGGCCGTGTGACCGAGTCGCTGGGACTGAGAGTTGATGAATCCTCTTTGACGGGAGAGAGCCTTCCGGTTAAAAAAGAAGCCGAACTGGTTTATGATAATCCTAAGACTCCGGTAGCCGAACGCGCCAACATGCTCTACTCTGGATGCTTTATAACCGGAGGCAGCGGCACCATGGTTGTGACTGAGGTTGGGGATGGTACTGAGTTTGGAAGTATTGCACGCGAGCTTTCCAAAACGGAAAAGGGCTCTACACCGCTTCAGGAAAAGATGGACCGATTGGGGAAGCTTATTACAATTCTGGGTGCGACCGCGGCAGCGATTGTTTTTGTCATTCAGCTGATCATTTTTGCTTCAACAGGTACCTTTAATCTGGATACAGTATCTGAAGCTTTTATTACCAGTATCGTTCTGATCGTTGCAGCGGTCCCCGAGGGGCTTCCGACCATTGTGGCGGTTTCACTGTCCATTAATATTATTAAAATGGCCAGACAAAACGCTCTGGTTAAAAAACTGATCGCCTGTGAAACCATTGGCTGTATCAATGTGATCTGTTCAGATAAAACTGGCACACTGACCGAGAATCGCATGACAGTTACAGATATTTACTCCGATGGACATTTGATCACACCAAAGATTCTCGACAATGATGCCTTAATCCAGAATTTTACCATCAACAGCACCGCAGATATTGAGCAGGGAGACCAGCCAAAATTTATTGGAAACCCGACAGAATGTGCGTTGATCATGGCCTATGAAAAAGCAGAGGCGCACCGTGCATCTTACAGCGATCTGCGTAAAAATGCAAAGATTACCTTTGTTTTCCCGTTTTCCTCTGAGACAAAAAATATGACGACCATTGTAGAACGGGATGGGGGAAGTGTAGCCTACTCCAAGGGAAGTCCTGAAAAGATCATCAGCCAGTGTAGTCATATTATGATTGATGGACAGCCTGTTCCTTTTTCGGAAGAGCATATCCAGCAGATTGAAAAAGAAATGACTGGTTTTGAGAAAAAAGCCCGCCGTGTGCTTGCTTTTTCACACAAATCGCTTTCAGGTGTTCGGACAATAACCGAGTACGAGGAACGCCGTACACATATTGAGTCTGATATGATTTTTGATGGTTTTGTCGCCATTACAGACCCACTGCGCGAGGATGTCTATGAAGCGGTTAACCGCTGCCGCAAGGCGGGGATTGAGTTAAAAATCCTGACAGGGGACAATATTGTAACAGCCCGCGCCATCGCCGACGAGCTGGGCCTTCTGAAACCTGGAGACGCAGCGGCCGAGGCCCACAAGCTCGAGGATCTGAGCGAAGAACGTCTCATTGAGCTGCTGCCAAGGATTAAAGTTATTGCCAGAAGCACTCCTGTCGTTAAAATGCGAGTGGTAAACGCCTTAAAGAAAATGGGGAATGTGGTCGCTGTAACCGGAGACGGTATCAATGACGCGCCAGCCATTAAAAACGCTGATGTGGGCATTGCTATGGGGATTACCGGAACAGAGGTATCCAAAGAAGCCAGTGATATTGTGTTGCTTGATGATTCTTTTTCCACTATTGTCAAAGCTGTTCAGTGGGGGCGTGGGATCTACGAGAATTTTCAGCGCTTCATCCAGTTTCAGCTTACCGTTAACCTCTCTTCGGTTATCGTGGTTCTGTCCTGTATTTTGCTTGGATTAAAATCGCCATTTACCGCACTTCAGCTTTTATGGATCAACATTATTATGGATGGGCCGCCGGCCCTTACGCTGGGCCTTGAACCGATCCGAGACGACCTTATGAACCGCCAGCCCATCTCACGAGATTCCAATATTGTGAGTAAAGGTATGCTTTCACGCATTGCCTGCAATGGTATTTTTGTTTCCATCATTTTTATGATGCAGGCTCTGTTCAATATTCTGGGCGGCGCTGAAGGAGAACAGTATACCATTCTTTTCACACTCTTTGTGGTCATGCATCTATTCAATGCATTTAACAGCCGTGAACTTACCGATACCAGTGTCTTTTCCAACTTTTTCAGCAATCGTCTGATGCTGCTGGTCTTTGGTCTGACTTTTATGCTGCAGGTGGTCATCACTCAGTTTGGTGGAATTCTTTATAATACCGTACCGTTATCCTTAAGCATGTGGGTTAAGATTGTTACTTTAGGTTTATCGGTTATCGTTGTTTCTGAAGCCTTTAAGCTTATCAAGAGAAAACTGTTTAAAACAGCATAAAATAAAAAGACTCTGTTTTTCTTTAACGAACAGAGTCTTTTTTTCTACGCTTTTTTAATTCCTTTCGTATGTTCAGCCAGATACGAATACTTGAAGAGACGATAATGATCCCCATGGCGAGTGCGCCGGCAATGCCAAGGGTATGCAGGCCTGTGTTGATGGCATCATCCACACGCCCGTTGATGAAATGCTCCATTGTATAGTAGATGCCGCCTCCAGGAACAAGAGGGATAAGGGCAGCGGCCAGATAAATGGTAGCTGGGGCTTTGAAACGCCTTGCCATGATCTCAGCGTAAAGCGACACAGCTAATGTCGCAATAAAATACTGAGGGATATCGTTGATAAAAAAGCCCTGCAGACCCATATACAAAAACCAGCCTAAGGCACCGCCAATTCCGGCGATGACAAGTGCCTGACCGCGGATATTGAAGACAACACCAAAGGCTACCGTGGCGGCAAAAGCATAGAAGCATTGGAGTAAAAGACTGCTTTCCATAAGCTATACCCCCAGAAAAGGACGCAGGAAGGTCAGCGGGATAGCGGCCCCTACAGCAATCCCTGCTCCGATCAGCAGAGCCTCTGTCGTTTTTGTCACGCCGGCCAGCAGATCACCAGCAATAATATCCCGCATAGAATTCGTGATCGCCAGTCCGGGTACCAGTGTCATGATGGTGCCAATGATGATTTTGTCCATATTAGCGGCAAAGCCGGAGCGGACGAATCCCAGAGCGCACAGAGCAATTACTGCGCCGCAGATTACATTTTCAAAGAACGCATTGGTTTTAATTTTTTCCAAAGCGTTAAAAATCACCTTTGTCAGAGCGCTGATAAAAAATGCGGCAAAGGCATCTGGCAGCGTTCCTTTAAAAAGCAGCGTGAAAAAGAAGGCTACAAAGGAGAAGGCCAGCACCTGCTTAATAAGAGAGTAAGGAGGAAAACGGCGGATCGCCTCAATGCGCCTCTGAACCTCTTCATAAGGCGGGATAGTCGCACACATTTCGCGGGAGAGTGAATTCAGGCGCTCGACCTTATACAGGTCGGTTCCACGGCTGAAGATCCGCTTGGTCAGTGTCAAAGGGGGATTGTCGCCGACACGGATCGTAATAATAATAGTTGTAGGAACCGCGAAAATCTCGGCGTTATCAACGCCATAAGCCTGGCAGATACGTCGCATGGAGTCCTCGACACGATATATTTCCGCACCGCTTTCCAAAAGCATATCGCCGATTTCCATGGCCACTGTGATGAGATGTGTCGGTGTCATGGCAGGCATTCCAAAATTGTGTCAAGAATCTGTCCCGCAACATCCTCCTTTGTCTGCTTTGGAAGTTCTGTAGCACGGTCTTTTGTGATAACGGTTACGACATTTGTGTCCCCGCTGAATCCTGCACCTTCTACCTTTAGATTGTTTGCGATCATCATGTCAACATTTTTGCGTATCAGTTTGGCTTGAGAGTTTTCCAGGAGATTTTGCGTTTCCATGGAAAAGCCGCAGAGAAACTGCCCCGGCCGTCTGTTTGCGCCCAACCAGGCCAGAATGTCCTGGGTGCGGTCGAGAGCGATGTTCATGGCACCTTCTTTTTTCTTTACCTTTTCATCAGAATAGTCGGAAGGAGTATAGTCGGCTACAGCCGCAGCTTTGATGATAATATCCTGTTGTTCCGACCGGCTGCTGACCGCCTCAAACATATCTTTTGCGGAAACGATATCGACCATATTTACAAAAGGGACTGGAGGCAGTGCGGTTGGGCCGCTGACAAGAGTGACCTCGGCTCCGCGGAGCATGGCATTGCGCGCCAGAGCATAGCCCATTTTACCGCTTGAATGGTTGGTAATGTAGCGGACCGGGTCAATGGCTTCACATGTTGGGCCGGCGGTTATCAGCACTTTTTTTCCAGCAAGATCTTTTTCAAAAGCGATTTCCTTTAGAATATGATCGATCAGGACTTCTTCCTTAGGGAGCTTGCCATCGCCGATATCCTTACAGGCGAGAATCCCGCTGTCTGGCTGAACGATTTCAAAGTTATATTTTCTTAAAATATTCAGATTGTCCTGGACGACCGGATTGTGAAACATATTCGTATTCATAGCGGGTGAGACGATTTTTTTGCAGGTGCAGGCCAAGGCCGTTGTGGTCAGCATGTCGTCAGCCAGGCCGTGTGCCAGTTTTGCAATCACGTTGGCTGTGGCGGGAGCGATCATGAGCAGATCAGCCCGTTTGGCCAGCGAGACGTGTGCGACATTGTAGTTGATGGTTTTATCAAAGGTATCGACGATACAGTTATTGCCTGTCAGGGTGGAGAAGGTCATTGGGGCGATAATCTCCGTTGCGTTAGGGGTCATAATAACGTGGACGTCACATCCCCATTTTGCCAGAGCACTGGCGACATTTGCCATTTTATAGGCTGCAATACTGCCACTGACACCAAGGATAACGGTTTTATTTTTTAAGTTCATCTTTTATGTACTTCCTTCGTTCAAATTTACTAGGAGATTATATCAAAAATAGAACCTTCCGTAAATGCAGTTTGGGTAAAAAAAGACTTGAAAGCTGATCTTTTTTCATGTAAAATAGTCACGATTAAGCATTGTATCCGGCTTGACTGGAACGATAGCAGGAGGAAAATCGAATATGAAAACACGAACGACCAAGGAATTGGTCCAATTGTCACTTTTTGTGGCGATTATTGTCCTGATGGCAGTTGTCCCATTTTTGGGATACATTCCGCTGGGTTTCACCCGTGCGACCATTATCCATATACCCGTAATTATTGGAAGTATCATACTTGGTCCAAAATACGGAGCGTTTTTGGGATTTGTTTTTGGTCTCACCAGTCTCGTGAACAATACTTTTAACCCAACGGTAACCTCTTTTGTATTTACCCCATTCTATTCACTGGGAACCTATAATGGTAATTTCTGGAGTCTTGTGATTTGTTTTGTACCCAGAATTTTAGTGGGGATTGTTCCTTATTATATTTACAAGGGATTGAAAAAAGTAAAGGACAGTGATGCACTCGCTTTAACCTGTGCCGGTGTTGGCGGCTCGCTCACCAACACACTGCTCGTTATGAATATGATTTATTTCTTTTTTGGACAGAGCTACGCATCTGCAAAGGAAATGGACATCTCAGCGCTTTATGGGGCCATTTTGGCAGTTATCGGTATTAACGGTGTTCCAGAGGCGATTGTTGCCGGAGTATTGACGTTAGCTATTTGCAAAGCGCTGTTAAAATATGGTGTTAAAAAATAATAATTTACCGCATTTCTCAGGAATGCGGTTTTTTTAATAATATGGTATAATCATTACAAAACTAAAAGGGATGTGATTGTTATGAAGGATTCATTATGGATAAAGGCTGTTGAATTCCACGGACACGAATGTCCCGGGCTGGCCATTGGCGTCCGTGTCAGCGATGCGGCAAAAGAAATGCTGCGCATCGGTTCATCGGAGGATGAAGAGATTGTGTGCGTTGCGGAAAATGACTCTTGCAGTGTGGATGCGGTGCAGGCTCTGCTCGGCTGTACTTTTGGAAAGGGGAACCTTTTATACCGAAATACCGGAAAACAGGCTTTTTCGTTTTTTAACCGTGCTACGGATGAGAAGGTGCGCATTTATCTGAAAGCCCGCAAAAAAGGGTCAATGGGTAAGCCTGAATATCAGGAATACCTGTTAAACGCCCCCCTCGATGAGCTGTTTGACTATTCAACACCAAAATTTGAGCTTCCCGAAAAAGCCCGGATTTTTACCACGGTCTTTTGTGAGCTTTGCGGCGAAGGCGCTCCAGAGCATAAAATGCATTTACAGGAAGGAAAAATTGTCTGTGAAGATTGCTTCAAACCCTATAACAGAGGCTGGTAAAAAACAAGAAGGCGCCGGAATAAAAAATCCGGTGCCTTCTTGTTAATTTCGGCTTAACTGGCGATATCGGCTGATCATCAAACCGACTGCGAAGATAGCGATAATGAAGCCTGTCAGAACCAGCATGTCGGCAAAAACAGGGGACAGGGCTTTCTTACTGAAACTCTTTAGTCCGATAATGGCATTATTTGCTTTAATGTACCAGTAGGTTGGGGTAAAACTGGCGATGGCCTTAACCGAGTCCCCCAACAGATATTGAGGAACAAAAACACCGCTTAGGAAGCAAAGCCCCAGTGAGACCACATTAGCAACGGCGCTTTGAATATTATAGCTTTTTATGAACTGACCTGTCAGAAAGGCAATACCGAGTGCAGTAAAGGTCATAAGCAGAGCATTGACACTACAGAGTAAAACCAGAGGCAGGTTTTCTGGCGTAATGTCATAAAGCACAAAAGCAACCAGAAGCATAAAGCTCCAGACAATGATACCGAAAATCGTGCTGGCGATTGCCAGCTGGGCATTAAAATTTTTAAGGCGCATAGGAGCACAGCTGTTCCGGCGTTTGATATCCTGATTATTAAAGACCATCATAATCGAGGAGATGCCGAGAATCAAAACAGCCAGCAGGGCATAGGCCAGATAATTAAAGTAATAGGAATAGCTTGGAATTCCCTCCTCGATGGAAATTTGATCCAGAGTGACAGTTGTCTGATCATCCATACTGGCGGCTGTCTTTTTTGATAGCTCTGCCTGGCTGATATCTGGAATTCCCTTTAGATAAAGCTGTGCCGTATTAAAATACTGGTTGACAAGCTGGCCCGCCTGATATTCAAAATCACTGTCAGGAACGGTGTTTTCAATGATTTCGGGTTTTTCTCCTGCCATAAAAGCTTTGGTAAACCCTTCAGGAATGGTTGCGATATAGACGACCTCTCTGAAAAAAAGTGCATCCTTGAATGTTGACGGATCATCCTTCAGTGGGACAATGTCAGCATTCTGGCCAAGATAATCGGTAAAGCCACGGAGCAGCTCGCTGTTTTCATCATGATTGATAACGGCCACCGATGGTTTTTGGGGTATAAAATTCGTATTGTTATTTGTCTGTGACATCATTGAAAATAAAACAGCCAGGCCGATGAAAATAACGATATAAATCATCATCTGCATGAGGTTGCTTTTAATGATTTTAAAATAGGTTTTAAAGACTTGCATATTGCTGCCTCCGGGTAATAAAGTAGGTAAGGGTGGAAAAAATCAGTGCAAATATGCACAGAATAGCGATGCAGGTATAAAACTTTGGTCCGCCGTCATAGTAATAAAGACTGTAAAAAGCGTCAGTAATCTGACTGACAGGGTTGACCGCCTCAGCCCAGGGAGCGCTCAGACGAATGCTGTACTTGATGTCTGGCGACATCATACCAGCCAGAAACGACATGAGCATGGTGATTGCCACGAGAATACCTGTCTTAAGGCCCTCGCTTCCTTTTACCAGAACACCGATCATTGTTCCGAAGGTAATGCCGCAGACCGACCCGACCAAGCTGATCAGAAGAATTTCAGGAATATGATTTCCCATCTCAACATTCAGAATAAAAACCATGTAGGCAATTAGGATAAGAATCTCAATAAAATGAATGGTTAATGTCGCGCAGAAGTTGATGCCCAGTAACTTAAGTTTGTGTGTAGGTGCGACAGCCAGACGAGAAGCCTTGTCCGATAAATTGGCCTGAATATCAACCATATCCTGAAGTCCCAGAAATGCGCCGTAAAAGCAGGCCATTGCCAGGAGCGCATAATAGCTGATGAGGAGTGTGTTCAGGCTTTTGTCTGTCAGAGATCCAGCGATTGTGTAGTCTTTAGAACTACTGATATCATCCATAAATCCCTGAGCAAAAGCTTGTGGATTCGACTGAGCAACATCGGCAGCTGTGTGGTAAACCCGAATGTACTGATCCAGCACATTTTTGATAATCGTCTGATTGACTCCCGATTCACTCACTGTGAGCTCAGGTTTATCACCGGTCATGGCAATGATGCCGGATACTGTGCCATCAGAGAGCCATTCCAGTGCTTTGCTGGTATCTGAGGTGAGTGAGATCTTTAAAATCGAGTCCGGTTCACTGGAGACCGCTTTCAGGGTTTCCTTGAAACTTTCGCTGTTTTGATAATCTTCATTATCGATCACAGCAACAGGAATTGCCTTAAAATTATGACTTGAGAAAATGTTGCTGAAGGCAAAATGAAACAGAGTAGCCAGTAACAGTGGGAAGAGCAGGGTCCAGAATACCAGTGCCTTATCCCGCAAAAGGCATTTTATACGGTTGGTATATAAAAAGGAAAACATGCAAGGCCTCCTAATCTCTCAGCTCTTTACCCGTGATTTCGAGGAATACATCATTGAGTGTTGGTTCCTCAGAAGTGACACGGCCAAAGCTGATTCCGTTATTTTGCAGATAGTTAAGCAACTGCATCAGATTATTTTTCCCACCGGAATAATGGATTTCCAGAAAGTTGTTCTGATAGCGGACCTTTGAAACAGAGTCCTGTGCCTTAATGATGCGAAGGTGAACGTCAGAAAGGTCAAAGATTTCAACATGTACGGTTTCTGCTGATCGAATCATGGCTTTCAGCTCTTCCTTTGTGCCCATTGCCAGGGTTTTCCCTTTATCCATAATGGCAATGCGGGTACAGATCTGCTCGACCTCTTCCATATAGTGTGAGGTATAGACGATGGTTGCACCCTCCCGGTTGAGCTTTTGAATACCCTCCAGAATAGCATTCCGGCTCTGGGGGTCGACGGCAACTGTCGGTTCGTCCAGAATAATAAGCTTTGGCTTGTGCGCAATGCCACAGGCAATATTTAAACGTCTGAGCAGGCCTCCGCTGAGTTTTTTAGGCAGAAAGCGTTTGAAATCTTCAAGACCGACAAAATGAATCGCCTCCTCAACCAGCGCGCGGCGCTCTTCTTTATCTTTAATGTAGAGACCGCAAAAGTAGTTGATGTTTTCATAAACGGTCAGCTCATTAAACACTGCGACGTTTTGCATGACAATTCCAATGTCCCGCTTGATAGCGTAGGAGGTTGGAGTCATGGGTTTTCCAAAAACCTCAATGCTGCCTTTGTCATATTTAAGTAAAGATAAAATACAATTGATGGTGGTGGACTTTCCCGACCCGTTTGGCCCGAGCAGACCAAAAATTTCGCCTTCTCTTACCTGAAGATTAAAATGATCAACGGCGACGAGTTCACCGTAGCGCTTAACTAAATTTTGAACATTAATGACCATGATGGTGCCTCCTGTATGTGATGCTTTTATTTTACGCTGATGTCTTAGCTTTCGGTAGTGTCTTACATCAATAAAATGTATGACAAATGTAATTAAGAAAATAAATTTGTGTAAAAACTAAAAGAGTGGTATAGTAAAGTATTAAGAGTTTTATTGAGGGGGAAGTTTATGAACAGCCTGTTTAACCGTGTTACGCTGTTGGTTTGTTCCTGTGCGCTGGTCGCCCTTGGCAGGATTAGTATTTTTTCAGTTGTTGCTTTTTTGGCTGCAGTGACAGTTTCAGCACTGAACTATTATTTTTCAAACCGCTACTTTAAAATTGCAGCTATCGGCGTATTTACCATTGCTTCCTTTTACTTTACGGATTTTTTCTTTTACTATCCGCTTGTATATTATGATGCTTTCAGCAAGAGTGGCATTGGATTATTTTTTCTGGCTGGTACAGCCCTTGTGGTTAATCTGAAAAGCTTGCCTTTTAATATCGGACTGATCCTGGTTATTCTTTTTGGTCTTTCAGGCCTGCTTCGCAGAAACGAGGAGCTGGTCAACCGGCTGAACCGTGATTACCGTACACTTCGGGACACGACGCGTGAAAATGCAATGCTCTTAGAAAGTAAGAACAAAGACCTGATGGAAAAACAGGATTATGAGATTAATCTGGCGACTTTAAATGAACGAAACCGTATCGCCCGTGAAATACATGATAATGTTGGACATTTGCTGTCCCGTTCCATTTTACAGGTGGGTGCGCTCATGGCAATTCATCCAGAGGCACCGCTTCAGGAAAATCTGGTTGAAATCAAGGATACGCTTTCTCAGGCTATGGACAGTATCCGGGATTCAGTGCACAATCTTCATGATGAATCCATTGACTGCCAGACACAGATATGCTCACTGATCGATGATTTTGATTTTTGTGAGGTTTCCCTTGATTACGGAATTGAAGGGAATCCCTCGAAGGAACAGCGTTATGCCTTTATTACGATCGTAAAGGAGGCGCTTTCAAATGTTATGCGCCATTCGGACGCCAGCAGAGTAAAAGTCTCTCTGAGAGAGCACCCGGCATTGTACCAGCTCATTATCGAGGACAACGGCACTACAACGGCCTCAGGCCACAGCGGAATTGGCCTGCAGAATATTGCGGACCGGGTAGAGGCCTTGAACGGCAATCTGAACATTCGAAGAGAGCGCGGTTTTCACATTTTTATTTCCATTCCAAAGGAGGAACACCATGAAAGTAATCGTCATTGATGATGACCGTCTGGTCTCAGTATCCCTTAAAACTATTTTGGAGGCAGACCCTGAAATTGAGGTTGTAGCGCTGGGAAACAGCGGCGGAGAGGCTGTCGTTTTGTACAACGAGTATAAACCGGATATCCTGCTCATGGATATACGGATGGACGGTATGACCGGTCTTGAGGCTGGTGGGCTTATTCTTGCAGAGGACAGGGATGCCCGTATTCTATATCTCACCACTTTTTTAGACGATGAATATATTATCAAAGCGCTCAAAATAGGCGCAAAGGGCTATTTGCTCAAACAGGCCTTTGAGAGTATTGTGCCAGCGTTAAAGGCAGTTTACAGCGGACAGAGTGTGTTTGGCGATGAAATTGTGACGAAGATCCCGATGCTTCTTGGCGGCGAAGCCGCTGTGGATTTTTCCGCCTACAGCATCAGCGAACGAGATCTGGAAATTATTGAGGGAGTGGCTCAGGGGCTGAGCAACCGGGAAATTTCAGAAACCCTTTTTCTGAGTGAGGGGACAGTGCGCAACTACATCAGCAATATTTTAGATAAACTGGAGCTGCGTGACAGAACCCAGCTTGCCATTTTTTATTTCAACCATAAATAAGGAGGTTCTCTCCATGGATGATGAGATATTGAAAAAAACGGAAGAAAATAAAATCTTTTCCGGTGAAATTACACCTGAGGATATGGATGAGTTGTTATATCCTCAGGAAGGTAATCATGAAAAAAACAAAAAACAAGTAAAAGAAACATTCAGATGGAAGTCGGGCAGTGAAAAGGAAAAGCCCCGGGTTCAGCAGATGACGGACTCAGCCGTACTCAGGCTGATGGACCGTTATGCGGAAAAATCGAAGAATGCCGCTTTGGAAAGCGGCTCCGGCCAGAATGTTCGCCTTGAGCCGACACTTATGATTACGGACAGCTATTGGTACGGTTCGTCTGCCAAGCTGGCTTTTAAGATTGGTGAAGACCGCCTTTACGTTATAAAAGACCTGAGTGCTTTTATGGCGGCTTTTGAAAATGGAGAGGAAATCCGGTATGGTAAAGCCTTGATTTTACGCCATTTTGAAGAGAATTTTGATGAGCGCAGCAGAAAGTATCTTCATTTTCTCAAAAGCTTTTACAATGAGAGCAACAATCGGGCTTTGGCGGTTTATAAAAAGAGCCTTAATGATAATGTAAAATACATGTACCTTAACGGCCCAACGCTTGACGCATATATGGCAATCTGGGACGAAGATCCAGAGATTCCTGTTGATATTGAAGGCTCGGCCATGTCCGCCACGATTGTTCATTCTAACGCCCATATCAGCATTCGGATTTCTGATATGGGAAAGTCCTACACCATCGAACTTTTAAATGACGAGGCATTGGTATTAGATGGGCAGGAACGGCTTTATATCTTTGAAAAGGGAAAGCTTTATTATTGTGATCCTTCCTACAGCCGCAATACGAGAGATTTCCTGAAGACCATTATCCGCAATAAGCTGACAATGACTGTGATGAAAAAGGATATGAAGGGCTTCTATAATACAGTTTTATCCAGTCTTGAACCGTATTTCTCTTTTATTTCAGACTGCGACTTGAGTACCTATGAGCCTAAACCTCTGGTGGCTAAGGTTTATTTTGACGCGCCACAGGAGGACTTTGTCATGGGAAAAGTATTTTTCAGCTATGGTGATGAGGAGCATGAAGCGTTTAAACCCAAGGACCTGATTAAAAGTCAGGATCTGCGCGGTGAATATCAGGTAGAGCAGCTTATCAAAAGATATTTGGACAGCTATGATGCCATCGGTAATTTTGCATATATTGACGGTGATGAGGATAAAATTTTCGATCTTTTCAGTGAGGGTCTGGAGGCGATATCTTCAAATGCTGAAATCTTTGCGACGGATCAGTTTAAAGGCTTTAAAATCAAGCCGCCTGCTTCTGTTCGTGTAGGCATAAAGGTAAGCGGCGATCTGCTTGATCTGAAATTTGATCTGGACGGGTTGGACATACATGAGCTGACCGAGGTGCTGAACTCGTATCGCCGGGCTAAAAAGTACCACCGGCTAAGGGATGGCAGTTTTATTAATATTCAGGATAATGCTTTAGGCGAGTTTTCAGAGTTAGCAGATGTATTAAGCTTGAGCGCAAAGGAAATTGAGAGAGGGACCGTGTCGGTTCCGAAGTTCCGAGCACTGTACCTGGATGCTCTGTTCAAACAGAGCGAGGGGATTAAATATAATCGGGATACTGTTTTTAAGCAGATTGTCAGAGATATCAAGGATGTTTCTGATTCTGACTTTGAAGTACCCACCACGCTGAAGCCCATTTTGCGAAATTACCAGAAAACAGGTTTCAGATGGCTTAAAACCATTGCTGCCTATGGATTTGGAGGTATCTTAGCGGACGATATGGGGCTTGGAAAAACGCTGGAAGTAATTTCTCTGCTGCTGTCTCAGAAAGAAAGCGAAGTTCAGACGACGTCTCTGGTTATTTGCCCATCCTCGCTGGTATTAAACTGGGAAAGTGAAATTGCACGTTTTGCGCCTGAACTTAAAGCAATTGCCGTCATGGGAACTGCTGCGGAGCGCCGGGATAAAATCGCCGGAGCGGCCGAGGCAGATGTGCTCATTACCTCATACGATCTGCTCAAAAGAGATATTTTGTATTATGAAGATTTGCATTTTCATTATGAAATCATCGATGAGGCCCAGTACATTAAAAATCATAATACGCAAAATGCTAAATCCGTTAAGGTGATTAACAGTGCGGTTCGTTTTGCTTTGACGGGTACGCCGGTAGAAAACAGCCTAGCAGAGCTCTGGTCCATCTATGATTTTTTAATGCCGGGATATCTTTATACCTATCGGAAGTTCCGTGAAAAGTTTGAAATACCCATTGTCCGCGAACAGGATAAAAAGATACTGGAACGGCTTAACAAGCTTGTATCGCCCTTTATTTTACGCCGTTTAAAAAGCGATGTTCTCAAAGAGCTCCCTGAAAAGACTGAGACGACCATGTACGCATCTATGGATGGTGAACAGAAAAAGCTCTATCTGGCCAATCTTTTAAAAAGCAGAGAGGACCTGGCATACGAGCTGGACGGAGGCGATTTTGAACGCCGGAAGCTTATCATTTTGGCAATGCTGACTCGGCTTCGCCAGATCTGCTGTGATCCGTCACTTGTCTATGAAGATTACACTGATGTAAGTGCCAAGCTTGAGCTCTGTCTGGAAATACTAGATACCTCTTTAGCTTCTGGACATAAGGTGCTTTTGTTTTCACAGTTTACCTCGATGCTGGAGATCATTGAAAAGGAGCTTATTAAACGGGAAATTGATTTTTACAAGATCACAGGACGGACAAAAGCTCAGGAGAGACTGCGTCAGGTTAATGCCTTTAACGAAGATGATACGCCAGTATTTTTAATCTCCCTTAAAGCTGGGGGGACAGGCCTCAACCTGACTGGCGCTGATGTGGTTATTCATTATGACCCGTGGTGGAATCTCAGCGCACAAAATCAGGCGACTGACCGCGCTCACCGTATAGGCCAGACAAATAGTGTCCAGGTCTATAACCTTATCGCAAAAGACAGTATTGAAGAAAAAATACAAAAAATGCAGCAGGCTAAAGCTGAGCTGGCAGATTCGATTATCCGCGAGGGTGAAGGAGCCATTGCCAGCATGTCTAAAGACGAGATTATTGGACTTTTCGAATAGCTTAGAAAGGAAGTTCATATGAAAGAATACATGGAAAACCTGGAAAAAAGTGCGCTTTTTAAATCCATTCAGAGAGATAATCTTTCAGCTGTGCTCAAGTGTCTGGGCGCTGTTTTAAAGCAGTATGATAAAAATGAGCGTATCCTGAACAGCGGAGATGAAGTCATTGGTGTGGGGATTTTGGCTAAGGGGCGTGCCCAGCTTATCAAAGAGGATGCCATGGGGAACCGCAATATTATCGGCGAGATAGAAGGGGGTGAGCTTTTCGCAGAATCCTTTGTCTGTGCGGGTATAAAAGAAAGCCCTGTAACCGTCGTGGCCCTTGAAAGCTGTGTGGTTCTTTTTATTCAGGTCAATAAAATCATTGATGTCTGTAGCAATGAATGCAGTTTTCATAAGCAGATTATCAACAACCTGCTTAAGATTATTGCCAGAAAAAATCTGAATCTGAATCGAAAACTGGATTATCTGAGTTTGAGAACTACGCGTGAAAAGCTTTTAGAATATTTAAATGACCAGCAGCGCCGAGCCGGGACTAACCCTTTCACAATCCCTATGAACCGGGTACAGCTGGCAGATTATCTGTGCGTTGACCGAAGCGCGATGTCGAGAGAGCTTGGCAGGCTGAGAGATGAAGGAATCCTTCAGTTTAAACGCAGTCTTTTTTATCTGAAGGATATCGAGAATGACGCCTTATAGAGTACGAAGAAGCCGTCGTAAAACAATCGCGATTCATATTTTGCCCGATGGACAAGTGGAGGTCCGTGCGCCATTAAGGACGTCCCCAAAATTTCTGGACCGTTTTGTGCAGGAAAAGGCAGAGTGGATTGAAAAAGCCAGTACCGAAGCCCGAAAAAGGCATGAAAAACGGCAGGCATTTATATTAAAAGATGGCTGTTTACTGCTTTATATGGGAGACAAACTGCCACTGGTATGCTGTGAAATCGAAAAACCTCTCTTTGATAAGGAGTGCTTTTACGTACCCGAGGGATTCGCAGAGGAAAAGATTAAAGAGGCGATTGTGAAATTATATCGCTCCGAGGCCAAAAGGGTTTTAAATGAGAAGGTCCATTATTTTGCTGAGCAGATGCACGCGAGACCAACCAATGTAAAAATTAATAGCGCCCGTACGCGATGGGGCTCATGCTCTGGAACAAACAGTCTGAATTTTTCATGGAAGCTTATAATGGCTCCCGAAAGGGCCATCGACTATGTGGTGATCCACGAGCTCGCCCATACCTTTGAGCATAATCATTCGGCAGCTTTTTGGAACATTGTCGCTGCGTTTATGCCAGATTATAAAATGCAGCAAAGTATCCTCAAAGAATTAGGGATTCTGTTGCGTACACAAAACTGGGAGGTCTGATTATCATTGTGTTTAAGGAATTTGCTCCCGGGTATATCAACAGAAAATTATTTTAAGGAGGGTAATAATGAAAGAATTGTACGAGTTTGAGGCAGAGATTAAGAAAGTACCCGATATCAATGGTGCTTATATTGAAATACCATTCGATGTTAAAGAAACTTTTGGCCGTGGGAGGGTGAAAGTGCACGCTACTTTTGATGGCGAAACTTATGATGGAAGTCTGGTACGCATGAAAACACCTTGTCATATCCTTGGTATTCGAAAGGATATCCGTGAAAAAATCGGGAAACAGCCTGGCGATACCGTCCATGTAACGCTCAAGAAACGAGAGAACGAATAGGACAGAAAATAAAATATTTTGCTTTAAAACGAGAAAAGTTTTAACGATTTAAAGTGCCAAAATAAACTTTTGCGTTTGAAGGATTTAAAAAATAGTCTTTCAAATTTAGGTTTAAAGATTTCAAAAATTCATAAAAATTTAAGAAATATGCAAAAACAACAGATAAAGATTCATCTGTTGTTTTATTTTTTATCTTATTTTAAGGTTTTGAGGTTATAATAGATATATTATAATCTGATAAATAGACGAGGGAGAGTGAAAAAATGACAAATGTATTTTCAGAAGAAAAACCCGAAGTGCTCGACTATATTGAAAAATTAGAGAAAAACAATCATATTGATCCGGAATTGTTCGATAAATACAAGGTAAACAGGGGTTTACGTGACTTGAACGGAAACGGTGTTCTCACGGGATTAACAGAAATTTCTGAGATTATGTCCTTTATTATGGATGGAGACCAGAGAATCAACTGCGACGGACAGCTTTACTACAGGGGAATCAATGTTCAGGATCTTGTAAAAGGTTTTGTAAAGGAAAAACGTTTTGGCTTTGAAGAAGCGACCTATCTGCTTTTATTTGGCGAGCTGCCTAATAAACAGGATCTGGATATTTTTGTGAAGGTATTGTCGCATTACCGAACACTGCCAACAAGCTTTGTCCGCGATATCATCATGAAAGCACCCAGCCGTGATATGATGAATACTTTGGCTAGAAGCGTTCTCACACTTTACTCCTATGATGACCGTGCCAGTGATACGTCAATCCCCAATGTATTGCGTCAAAGTCTGGAGCTGATCGCATTATTTCCATTGCTCGCAGTATATGGTTATCAGGCTTACTGCCATTATGAACTGGGCCAGAGCCTTTACATTCATTCACCACAGCCAGAGCTCTCGACAGCTGAAAATATTCTGTATCTTTTAAGGCCAGACAGCAAGTATACTGAGCTTGAAGCCAGAATTCTTGATATTGCCCTGGTACTTCACGCAGAGCATGGTGGTGGGAACAACTCAACCTTTACCTGTCATGTCGTTACATCCTCAGGTACTGATACTTATTCTGCCATCGCTGCAGCTTTGGGATCACTTAAAGGTCCAAAGCATGGTGGAGCCAACATTAAGGTCTGTGAAATGTTTGAGGACATGAAGAAAAATGTCAATGACTGGAACGATGAAGAGGAAATCAGCATTTACCTGAGAAAGCTCCTGCATAAGGAAGCCTTTGATAAAGCCGGGCTGATCTATGGTATGGGCCATGCGATTTATTCTAAATCTGACCCGAGAGCCGAAGTCTTTAAAAAATTTGTACGCAACCTTGCAGAGGAAAAGGGGCGTATGGATGAGTTTGCGCTGTATTCCAATGTAGAGCGTCTCGCGCCGCTTATTATTTCTGACGAAAGAAAAATGTACAAAGGGGTCAGCGCTAACGTTGACTTTTACAGCGGTTTTGTTTATCATATGCTTGAGCTGCCGACTGAACTCTATACACCGATTTTTGCAATCGCGCGTATTTCGGGATGGAGCGCTCACCGAATTGAAGAACTTCTCAATGCCGGAAAAATTATCCGCCCAGCTTATAGAAATGTGCATGAGCGCAGAGAGTATATTCCAATTAATGAACGTTGAGAATGCAAAAAAGCATCAGGATTGTAACCTGATGCTTTTTTTAATTGCGGATCGCAACAGAATCTTTGTTGTAATACCTGGCGACACTGATATTTCGCCAATCATTTTTATCTGTCTTGATATCATCGTAATACAGAACATAAGGTTTTACCGTATAAGCGAGGACATCGGCATGATTAATAGTCTGATTTTGGTAGATTTCCTTTCGTTCATTGGCCTCCAAGGCATACTGTGCCGCAGAGCCGTCAGCGAGTGACTGCAGAGCGCTGAGGCTTGTTACCGGTGTTTTAACCAAGGGAAGAGTCAGAATGATAAGGACCAGGGCAGCACTGCTGTAAAACGCTGGCCGCAACATTGACTTTTTCAAACGATTGTGCCCCATCGTGTTTTGAGAATTTTGGTGCTTTGGTCTACGGTGGAATAGCCATCCTGAGATATAAAAAAGCATAAAACCCCAGAGCCATAAAAAATTGAAATACAAAATATTCATAATCCGCGTTTCCCAGATGAGACTTCCAGCCCCCAAAGCATAGATAGGCGGAGTAAATCCGGCTGCAAAGACACAGAACGCAAGCACCAGTGTTACAAAGGGATACCGGAAAGAAAAATGACTTTTGTACGCCAGTTTGACCAGAAGGACAGAGAGGAGAAAAATGCCTGCCGCAACAGGGACAGACATCCACTGCAGAAAATACTGTCCAGCATATTGAAAGGATTGTAAAACAGCAGAAACTGGAGAAGGCTGCGACACGAGGGTCCTAAGTGTATCGGCCTGCCGTACGCCGTTGCCTGGGGCCAGAGCGGAAACGAATAAGCCGGTAAGCGAAAAAACAAAAACCAGAACAGTGCCAAAACAGTGTGTGCTTTTGCGGTACCAGAGGACGGTGGACATTGCAGCCAGAAGTATAAGGTTTACCAGGGAGGATATAAAGTTACCTCCAGAAATAAGAAAACCAAGGATGCATGCGCTGGCAAGGGACAAATATTTGTGTCGCACAGGCCTTTTTTGATAGTAGATAAGCAGCAGTGCAAAAAAGGTCAATGACATAGCGTAAATAAAGGTATACGAAATAGCGCCATCAAACCAGTATAATCCCTGAACAGCTGAAGGCAAAAACTGAAGCTCTAATACTAAGAGTGTACAGCCAATGATGAGTGTTGTATTTCGGTCTGCATTTAGATAATTTTCCAGCAAGATCTTTAAAAAGAAAAAAGTACTGAAGATAACAGACAATACCATAACGACTGGAACCCAGTGGTACAATCCAAAAACAGATGGTTGAAGCGCGCCCAGAAAGGTTGCGAAGAAATTTCCGTCCCAAGTCATATAAGAGTGCACCATTTGATTCCAGGCAGTGAGCAGAGTCTGAAAAACAGAGCCGGTACTCTCCCAGGTTTGCCGTGTCAGCAGCCCATAGACATAATCGTCTGCTGAAGGCTGATCATAAATTGAGATAGAAAAAATTGGAAGAAGCGTGATTAAAAAAGTGAAAACGATCAGGAAATTTCCACAATTTTTTTTAGAGACAGGTGTCAGTAAAGCATATCTGTTCATAGCATTCTCCAGTTATAAATTATTTTTCTCATCATAGCACTTGAAAGATGAAAAAAGCTTAATCTTAAAACAGTTTAATATTAATTTTTTCTTACAAAGCTTGACACAGTCACAAAAAGGTAATACACTACGTATATTAGATAATACATTACATAAAATAAGGAGAAAAAATGTATCGTAAAGAGTTAGAAACGATGGATCCTCGTTTTCGAGTTTTTGGAAGTCTTTTTTCGCTGGTAACAAGGCTGGAGGTCATGGGAAACAGTCAGGATTTTCTGGGAGAACTGACAACAAAGCAGTGGTATCTGCTTATTCATCTCATTACTTTTTTTAGAGAGCCGCCGACTTTGTCCGCACTGGCCGCTGAGATGGATACCTCACATCAGAATGCCAAGGCCATTGCCTTAAAGCTTCAGGAAAAAGGTTACCTTGAGCTTGTGAAAGATAAAAAAGATAAGAGGACCTTGCGGGTCATACCAGACAAAACAAAAATTGAAGCCTATGAAGCAGAAATGGGCGGTGAGAACAACGCCTTTGTCGATAAATTTCTAAGCGCTTTGTCCAATGAAGAGCTTGAAATATTTGATCGCGCTCTGGTCAAATTAATGGAGATGGCAGAAGATATTAGAAAGGAACAGATGATAAAATGAGTAAAATAGCAGTGGTTTATGCGTCTAAATATGGAAGCACAGAGACATATGCAGAATGGCTGGCGCAGGAGCTTGACGTACAGGCGCTTTCCATAAAAAAGACGAAGCCGGAATTGTTAAGCGAAAGTAATATTTTAATTTATGGTGGCGGTCTTTACGCCAACGGTATTAAAGGGCTCAAAGAGTTTAAGAAGAAATGCGGAGCATTTCAGAATAAAAAGGTTGTTATTTTTACAGTTGGGCTGGCCGATCCGCAGAAAACCGATTATAGTGAAATATTAAAAAATAGTTTTACAGAGGATGAGAGGGAAAACTTTAAGTTTTTTCATTTACGGGGAGCTATCGATTATAAAGAGCTTTCACTGCCACACCGTGCCATGATGGCGATGATGATGAAAATGCTAAAATCAAAACCTGAGTCTATTCAGGAAAATGAAGAGTTTTTTGCCAGCTACGGGAAAAGAACTGATTTTAAAGATAAAAGATCACTCATCCCTGTCCTTGAATATGTTAAGCAGCTATCAGATTAAAAACAGAATTTAAGGGACAGTATCATTATAAATATGTTATAATGCTTCCATAATCCAACTTATGAGAGGAAACACTATGAAAGTCATTATACAGGATTTGCCGGCGGAAGCCTTCAGTACGATCTGTCCGCCGTCTCTTGAAAATATCCGGGTAATCACAAACGAAAGTGAGCGGATCAAACATTGCATAGGCTGTTTTGGCTGCTGGGTAAAGACACCAGGCATCTGTGTTATTAAGGATGGATACGGTGATCTTGGGAAACTATATGCTGAATGTGACGAGCTGATCGTTATTTCAAAAGTGCAATACGGAGGGTACAGCGCTTTTGTCAAGAATGTAATGGATCGGAATATTGGATATCTACTACCCTTTTTTACGGTTCGCAAAAGTGAGATGCACCATGCCGACCGCTATCCCAATCGCCTTAAAATGACAGTGATCGGTTATGGGGAAGACATTACAGAGGAAGAAACCGAAACCTTTAAGAATCTGGTGGCTGCCAATGCTTTAAACCTTAATACACAGGGCTATCGTGTTATTATGGTAAAGAGTCCTGAGGAAGTAAAAAATGTACTGGAGGCTTTGTAATGAAAATAACGCTGATTAATGCCAGTCCTAAAAAGCGCGGAAGCTTTTCGAATTACATTCTGAATGAGCTGATGCCGCTTGTCAAAACAGAGACTGATCCGGAAATTTTGTCCATGTCTCTGTGGGATGATGATTTTTTCAATGATCTCTGCAGCAGTGACGCACTGGTCTTTGCGTTTCCGTTGTATGTGGACAGCCTGCCAGCAAGCTTTTTGCGTTTTTTAATGCACTTTGAGGAAAGGCTTAAGACTTCTCCGGCAGATATCTGCGTATACGGGATCGTGAATGCTGGATTTCTTGAAGGACATCAGAACCGTTATGCGCTTGAGATTTTATCGCATTTTTGCCACAGGGCAAATCTGACCTGGGGTGGCGGCCTGGGTATTGGAGGAGGCCCCTTTCTCCATGGTATGGCGAATGTCTCATGGAAATTTTCTGCCAAACGGCCGGTCTATGAAGGACTGGTTCAGCTTTCGGATGTCATTAAAAACGGACAGGCTCTGGAAAAGGATCTGCTGATCACCCCAAAGATTCCGAGAAAAATATATATGGCTGCTGCAAACCATCAGTGGATCACTGAAGCCAAAAAAAATGGATTGAAGAAAAAAGAGCTTTATAAAAAGTAAAATGCATAAAAGTACCGGGTTTGTCTGCCGGTACTTTTTTAGTTTTACAGCAGACTTGACAGGATCTTCAAAATGCCGTATGCTGTTCTCATCATTGTTAAGGGAGACCAAAAATGAAATATAAATTTCCAAAGGTAGGAATGCGAATGGTAAAAACAGCGGTAGCGGTTTTTATCTGTCTGCTCATTACCTTTATAAGGCCTGAGAGTGTGCCGATATATTCTACCATTACCGCAGTACTTTGCATGCAGCCTTATTTGTCAAATACAAAAGAGATCGCCATTAACCGAATCGTGGGGACATTGATCGGCGGTCTTGCGGGTATGCTTGTGCTTATGTTTATGCGAAACTATGTACCGTGGCCCATGGTACAGTTTATCATTGTTTCACTGTGTATGATTCCGCTGATCTATGTGACGCTGGTTATCAATCATTCGTCAGCTTCTGCCTTTACCTGCATCGTTTTTCTTGGGACAACCATTGCCGCAACACCAGACACTGCTCCTTATATCATTGCCTCTTATCGCATGATTGACACACTGATCGGTATCCTGGTTGCCTTGGTGGTTAATGCCTTTCATTTGCCGGTACACCGCAATCGGAGTGTCCTTTTTGTTTCAGAGCTTGACAATACCCTGCTGCATTCTGATGGAAAAATAAGCTCTTACGCAGAATTTCACATTAACCGTATGATCGATGACGGAGAGTGGTTTACAATTGTTACAGACCGTACACCGGCCACACTTGTGCCAATTCTTGAAAACCTAAACCTGAACCTGCCAGTGATCGCAATGAACGGCGCTGTGCTCTATGATGTTCAGGATCGCTCTTACTCTTTTTCACTGCCTATGGATCGCGAGGTGAGCGATGTGATCGAGGGCGTCTTTGAGGAGGAGGGCCGTAACTGTTTTGTGCACGCTATCATTAACGAGACCATGCACATTTATTACAGCGATTTTAAAAATACAGCTGAAGAACGTTTTTACCACCGGTTGCGCCGTACAAGCCATAAAAATTATGTTTTTGGCGGCTTGCCAGAGGAGCAGCAGGCGGTTAACATTACATCAGTCAATGAGGAATCTGTAAACAATCAAATTCGGAAAAAGATTGAGGCCTTGGACATTGGCAATCGTATCGAAATTATATGTACGCCCAGTCATGACGCAGAGGGTTACACGGTTATGGATATTTACAGTGCTGAGGCTACAAGGGAGAACGCGATCCTTAAAATGAAAAGAGATCTGTCAGTGGATCAAATTGTAGCCTTTGGCAGCTCGAGTCTGAACGTACCGATTTTTAAACTTGCCAACCGCGCCTATGCTTTAGAAAATGCGGCGCGCGCGTTAAAAGAGGCTGCAACCCAGACCATCAGCAATAACGACAGCGACGCAGTCGTGAAAATGATGGAAAAAACTTTTTATCATAAAAAAGATCTTTAATTCTATTTTGGAAGTATAATATAGAAAGGAATATTAAATGGAACGAAGAAGACTGTTGATGGCGACAAATATTCCGCTTGAAAGCTTCAGTATTGTTATTTCAATTTTACTGATAATCTGTATTATCGCCAGCAAGGAACATACAAAGCTTAACCGCCTTTTTTTATGGATGCTGGCAATCAATGTTTTTATTCTGGGCTGTGATATTTTTATTTGGATTGGCGGCGGTCATCCACAGCTTGTAGGTGCGATGAAAGCAGCAAATTTTTTTGTGTTTAATTTGGGCTATCTTCTCGTAGCGCTGTTTACTGCATATATGGTTACCTACATACGCGGAAAGGGAAGTGCTGTATCGGATAAGATTGTTCCAGTAATCACTGCCTTTTGTGCTGTGGCTGTTCTTCTGGTAATCATTTCAATGTTTAATAATATGTTTTTTTATTTTAGCGAAAAAGGTTATTTTATGCGGAGCCCGCTGCATTGGATCAGTCAGGCATACCCTATTATCATTATTTTGCTGGACATGGGAATTATCCTCAAACACAGTGGAAAGCTTGGCGTAAAAGATACCTTTGCGCTTTTATCCTATGGCATTTTACCAGCAGGAGCCATGGCTGTCCAGATTTTTATAAACGGACTTGCACTGGTTTATCCAGCAGCCACGGTTTCTCTTTTAATTATTTATGTCAATATTCAGGTGGAGCAGAGCAAGAGGCTTCGTGAAAAGGAACTGGAGCTTACCCAAAATCGTATTGCGATGATGTTGAGCCAGATACAGCCTCACTTTCTGTATAACTCACTTACTGCCATCGCCCAAATGTGTAAGAAGGCACCTGATAAGGCTGGCGAAGCGACTATTGCCTTTGCAAATTACCTGCGAGGGAACCTGGACTCCCTTACCCAGAAGGGCATGGTGCATTTTGATAGAGAACTGCGGCATATTAAAACCTATCTTTCGTTAGAAAAAATGCGGTTTGAAGAAAATATACAGATCGTTTATTCAATTGGTGCGACAGATTTTATGCTGCCCTCTCTGACGATACAGCCAATAATTGAAAATGCGGTTAAACACGGAATCTGCAAAAAAGAAGGTGGCGGCACCATTTGTCTTGAAACAATGGAAACGGCCGAAAACTATATTATTAGAGTATCAGACGATGGGATGGGATTTGATACTGCAGCTTTTTTTCCGGATGAACGGCAGCATGTCGGCATTGAAAATGTGCGTTTTCGTCTTGCAGCCCAGTGTGCTGGAACGCTGAAGATTGAAAGTCATCCAGGAGGGGGAACTAAAGCAGTTGTTATGATTCCTAAGAATAAATAAAAATACGGCAGTAAGCTCTTTTTCAGCTTACTGCCGTATTTTTGTTAAAAGGTTAATTCGATATGATCTTTATTGCAGTTTTTACACTGGATGGTCACAGACTTAAGGGCATTATTTTCGATGGCTACCTCATCAATGGAAAATTTGTGTTCATCAAGTATTTTTTTGAAATCTACCACACTGTTTGGCTTTTCATCAATTTCTACTTTGTTTCCGCAGACACTGCATTGAATAATAATTTTCATAGAAATCCTCCATTTATTCTATAGGGTTAGGTAAGCTTACATCTCTATATTTACCCTTTAAACAGAGAAAACAACAGGCTTAAAGCCCTGGATCCAAAACGACCCGTTCGTTTTTTCCAGACATAAAAGCAGACAATGCGCGGTAATTTTTAGAGAAAATGCTGCCCTTTTTCCAGATGAACGCAAAATCATGGGTGATATCGAATCTTTGGATAGGAATTTCCTTCAGTGTGCCCCCTGCCAATTCTCGACCGGCAGCAACTTCATATAGAAAAGTAATACCGCAATTTTTTTCAGCCATTGCCTTTAAGGCATTGATGCTGTTAACCTCAATAATTTTTGAAAAATCTGTAAGAGCATAATTATTTAGTTTCAGGTACTGTTCAAGGATATTGCGGCTGCCAGAACCAGATTCCCGCACCAGCAGCGGTTTTGAAAATAAGGCTTCAATGGGGCATGGGGCTGGCAGTGCCTCAGCTTCAGCGCTTTGGACGGCAATAAAACGTTCAGTCGAGTAGACCGCATAATCATAATTTTCTTTGGGAAAATAGCCTTCGATGAGAGCAAAGTCAAGGTCGTTGTTGTCCAGCTGCTTGAGCAGTGACTGGGTATTATCAACTGAAACACGGATTTTGGCGTTGGGATATTGCGCCAGACACCTTGATAGAATACCGCTTACCACAAATTCACCAATGGTAAGGGTTGCTCCAAAATTTAATGAACGGATATGCAGACGGCTGTTTTTCAGATGTTCTCTCAAAATCAGATCATCATGCTTCATGGCGGAAGCGGTGTGAAGCAGTAGGACACCCTCAGGTGTCAGTTCCATTTTTTTTCCATGAAATTCAAAAAGACGAATGCCATAATCCTCCTCGATGAAATGAATATGCTGTGAAACAGCAGGCTGCGTTATGCTAAGTGCCTCTGCAGCGCGGGTATAATTCATGTATTGACAAACCGTTAAAAAGGTATTGATTCTAAAGTCTAGCATTTTGTCCTCTTTCTTATATTTTTGTTTAACTATAACATATTTTTATGATGACATAAAGATAAATAATTTTTCATTATTGATAAAAGGTGATATCCTTTTATCATAGCATAAAACATATTTACGAAAGAGGAAAAGACACATGAATTTTATCACAAAAAGCTGGAAAGGCATTCTGCTCTGCCTTGTTATCGCAATACCAGCATGGTTTGCGGGGCAGGCGGTTCCTGTTATCGGCGGACCTGTTATTGCTATTCTGGCAGGAATGGTGATCACGCTCTTACTAAAGAATAAAGAGCCCCTGCAGGAGGGGATCACTTTTGTCTCAAAAAAGATTTTGCAGTACGCGGTTATCCTGCTTGGCTTTGGTTTAAATCTCTCAGTTGTTCTTGAAACTGGACGGCAGTCCCTTCCGATTATCATTGCGACGATCTCGACGTCTTTGATTCTTGCTTTTGTTCTCCACAAAGTATTGAAGATTCCGGGGAATATCTCGACGCTGGTAGGGGTTGGTTCCTCAATCTGCGGCGGGTCAGCCATTGCTGCGACTGCCCCGGTTATTGAGGCCAGTGATGAGGAAGTGGCGCAGGCCATCTCGGTTATTTTTCTGTTTAATGTACTGGCAGCGGTTTTGTTTCCGGCATTTGGCACCATGCTTGGCTTTTCAACTACTGATGGCGGAGCCTTTGGTGTGTTCGCCGGTACAGCCATTAATGACACTTCGTCTGTCACGGCCGCAGCAGCGACATGGGACAGTATGTATCATTTGGGCGCTGCGACGCTGGATAAAGCCGTTACGGTCAAGCTGACAAGAACTCTGGCCATTATTCCCATTACACTGGTACTGGCTTTCTGGAGAACACGGAAGGAGGAGGAAGCCGAGGGCGGTAAGGTAAGCTTTAAACAAGTCTTTCCGTTTTTTATTCTGTTCTTCATTCTGGCCTCGGTCATTACAACCGTAATGACCTCCTTCTTCCATGTTCCCATAGAATTCTTTACGCCGCTTAAAGAGCTGAGTAAGTTTTTTATTGTTTTTGCCATGGCAGCCATTGGCTTGAACACCAATATCATTAAGTTGGTGAAAACAGGTGCAAAACCAATTTTTCTGGGGCTTTGCTGTTGGATAGGCATTACTTTTGTTAGTTTAATAATGCAGCATTTTCTTGGAATATGGTAATAAATTAAGGTTAAGTTTCTTTGAATCAAGGAGGTTTTCAAAGTGAGTTATGCATTAAGTTTTTCTGAGGCAAACAGTATTTTTGATGCACTGCAAAAAGAGTATGAAATCTGGGCGCCTAAACGCTTTATCGGAAAAGGACGATATTCTGATACAGATATTATCCGTTACGATAAGGTAAGCTGTGTTGAGGAAATTGAATTTAATGAAAAATCCGATTTTCCTGCCAAGGAGGTATTGACACCTATTTCCGAATCGCTATTTTATTTTACAGAGGACGCGTTTATGGAAAGCAGAGGAACCACGAAAAAGCTATTGATTTTCATGCGGCCCTGCGATGTTCATGCAAAGTACCATCAGGAGAAAATTTATCTGCAAAATGGCGGATTTGAGGACAGCTATTACAAGCGCATGAATGAAAGAGTAAAAATTGTTTTGATGGAATGCAAAGAAGGATGGGATACCTGTTTCTGTGTAAGTATGGGGACTAACAAAACAGATGATTACGCTGCGGCTGTTCGCGCGGGGCAGGATATGTTAAGCCTTGAAATCAAGGATTCTGAGCTGATTCCTTATTTTGAGGGCTCTGCGTCCTGCGATTTTAAACCTGAATTTATTGAAAAAAATGATCTGACACTGGAGGTTCCAGAAATTAATGACCGGGAGGTTTTGGATAAACTGAAGGTTCATCCCATGTGGAAAGAATTTGATAAGCGCTGTGTCTCCTGTGGTGCCTGCACGCTTGCATGCAGCACCTGTACCTGTTTTACAACAACTGATGTCATTTACAATGAAAACACAAATGTCGGGGAAAGAAAGCGTACTTCTGCGTCGTGTCAGATCAGCGGATTTACCGATATGGCTGGTGGTATGTCTTTCAGACCAACCGCTGGCGACAGAATGCGCTATAAGGTACTTCATAAATTTCATGATTATAAGGCACGGTTCAAAGACTACCATATGTGTGTAGGCTGTGGGCGCTGTATCAGCCGCTGTCCTGAATTTATTTCGATCACGGCTACAGTCAGTAAGATGGCCCGGGCCATTGATGAAATACAAGCTGAAACAAAAGCACAGGAGGTACGTTAAAATGGCAAACATTATGCAGCCACAGGCCTGTAAAATTATGGATATCAAAAAAGAGAGCCAGCACGAGTATACATTTAAAGTAAAAACAGACATACGTCCAAAACACGGCCAGTTTTTTCAGCTTTCACTCCCAAAGATTGGTGAAGCACCCATTTCGGTAAGCTCCTTTGGAGATGGCTGGTTGGATTTTACGATTCGCTCTGTTGGAAAGGTGACAGACGAGATTTTTGAAAAGCAGCCTGGTGATGAGTTGTTCCTGCGCGGCGCCTATGGCAATGGCTGGCCGATTGACCAGTTTAAAGGAAAGCATATGGTCATTATTACCGGTGGCACTGGTCTAGCGCCAGTTCGCAGTATGCTTCGTTTTTTTACCGAAAATCCAGATTATGTTGAAAGTGTTAACCTGATTTGTGGTTTTAAAAATGAAGCCGGAATTGTTTTCCGCCAGGAATTGGAAAGCTGGCGTCAATCTTTTTCAACCCTCTATACCCTTGATAATGAAAAAATAGAAGGATGGCATAAAGGTTTTGTGACAGAATTTGTTTCACAGGTTCCTTTTTCAGAGTTTGGCGATAATTATGAGGTTGTACTTGTAGGTCCGCCACCGATGATGAAGTTTACAGGTATTGAATGCGGCAAAAACGGCGTGCCGGATGAAAAAATCTGGCTTTCTTTTGAACGCCGTATGTCCTGCGCGGTAGGAAAATGCGGACACTGCCGGATTGATGAGGTTTATGTCTGTCTGGATGGTCCTGTATTCAATTATACTCAGGCTAAGTACCTGGTAGATTAGTGGAAGGGAGCTGCAAAAATGAATCATGATATTGACGTTAAAAAAGTACGGACAAACTGCTTCAGACAGTCTAAAGTACCCGGCGAATTTATGCTCCAGATGCGTGTGCCAGGCGCAGTTATTGAGGCAAAGCATCTGAAGGCTGTGGCTGAAATCTGTGAACGCTGGGGCAATGGCTCCTTTCATATGGGGACCCGGCAAACCCTGGATATTCCAGGTGTCAAATATGAAAATATTCCTGAAGTAAATCGTTATATCAAATCTTATATTGAAGAGGTTGATGTAAAAATCTGCGATTGCGAGATGGAGGCAGACGATTACGGATACCCAACCATCGGAGCCCGAAATGTTATGGCGTGTATTGGAAATACACACTGTATTAAAGGAAATGTAAACACCTACGAACTTGCAAAGAAAATTGAAAAGTTAGTTTTTCCTTCTCATTATCATATTAAAGTATCTGTCGCTGGATGTCCAAATGACTGCGCAAAGGCTAACTTTAATGATTTTGGTATTATGGGTGTTAACAAACAGGTTTATGACTACGATCGCTGTATTGGCTGTGGATCCTGTGTTGATGCCTGTCAGAGCCATGCTACGGGGGTGCTTACGCTCAATAAAGATGGAAAAATTGATAAGGATGTCTGCTGCTGCGTAGGCTGTGGTGAATGCACTTTGATTTGTCCTACTGGAGCGTGGACAAGAGATCCTAAGAAATTATACCGCGTGACTCTTGGAGGCCGTACCGGCAAACAGAGCCCGCGCTCGGGAAAGCTGTTTATGAACTGGGTAACAGAGGAAGTCGTACTGGGAATGTTTGCAAACTGGCAGAAATTTTCAGCCTGGGCGCTGGATTATAAGCCAGAGTATCTCCATGGCGGGCATCTTATTGATCGCGTTGGGTATAAAGAATTTATCAAACACATTTTTGAAGGGGTTACCTTTAATCCTGAGGCAAAGGTTGCAGACGATATTTACTGGGCAGAAAATGAACAGAGAAGCAACATACATGTCATGCCCTTATCACAGCACAAACATGCAGGGCCACAGGAATCTAAATAAGAATTTGAAATCTCAGTATAAGAGGCGCGGGTATTTGTCCCGCGTCTCTTTCTGTGTTAAGATAAGGGTAATCGATAAACAGGAGGTAGAAGCATGAGAGTCATATCATTGAGGGAAGAGCCTGTATATACACAAGCCGCCATCAATTTTTTTCAAGGCCGGTGGGCAACAGAGCGCAGTAAAATGATTTATGAGGACTGTATTGTTCATGGACTTACAACAGAATCGCCGCTGCCGCGTTGGTATCTTTTGCTTGAGAATGATAAGATTATCGGCGGAGCTGGAATGATTACCAATGATTTTGTTAGCCGTATGGATCTGTGGCCCTGGGTATGTTCTGTTTATATTGAAGAGAAATACAGAGGGCATGCCTATGCATGGCGCCTGCTCGAAAGAGCGCGCAAAGACGCCGGGAAGGCTGGGTATTCTTATCTCTATGTCTGTACAGACCTTGTTGGATTTTATGAGCATTATGGTTATGAGTATATTGGCACTGGCTACCATCCCTGGGGAGAATCCTCCAGAATTTATCGGGCCAGCACTGAAAAGGCTGAAAATATAAACGGCGCCGGAATATAGGTGAAAATAATGGAAAATCTAAAGGAGCAAAGCTAAATGGTAAAAAATGAACGAGCATATCCACAATTTTCTATGTGTGGTCTTAACTGTGGCCTGTGTCCTATGTACCATGTGAGAGAATCCGGTTGTCCCGGCTGCGGAGGAAAAGGACATCATTCCTGTGCGATTAAGAGATGCGGCCAGGAACATGACAATGTCGAATTCTGCTTTCAATGCAGAGATTATCCCTGTGAACGCTATAAGGCTGTCAGTCCATACGACAGCTTTATTACATACCGCCACGTGCTAAAGGATTTTCAAAAGGCTGAGAATGACGGCCTGGAAAACTATAAGATAATGCTGAATGAAAAGATTGAAATTCTGTGTTATCTTTTAGAGCATTATAATGACGGCAGACGGAAAACCTTTTACTGTACAGCTGTGAACCTTTTAGAACTTGAAGATTTAAAAAGTGTGATGGCACAGATAAAAGAAAAAATTACCGGCGAGACACCAATAAAAGAGAGCGCTAAACAGGTTGTCAGGCTGTTTCAGACCATGGCGGAAGAAAAAGGAATATCGTTGAAATTGAATAAAAAGAAAGCGGAAAAGATAAGATAATCCTGAAATTAAAAAACCGGAAGACAAGAAATGTATCTTCGTAAAGCTGAATTTAATGATTAAGAAAAAATATAGATTTATTGCGATAAAAAAAGTCCTATTCAGGACTTTTTTTGTTATATTTTTTCAGTTTTGGCATAAAGCGTTTTACAAAGGTTCCCTTACCACGTCCTTTAATGTAAAACAGACCAAAGATTGAAAAGACGACTGCCCCGATAAAGTTAACAAAGAGATCGGACATGGTATCAATCAAGCCAATGTCAATGTAACCGCCATAATTCCATGTTTGTCCATTAACAACTACACTCTCGATTGGAATGGTGACCGCGACATTTTTACCTTCAGGATTAAAAATCACCGAGCTGATACTGTGGATAATGGTATCTTTCTGCATATCCGTATGAAAAAACCAATCCGCTGCAAATTCAAAAAATTCCCATAAAACACCGATCGTCATCGAAAAGCAAAACGCAAAAACTGCCACAAAGATGGGGGACAGGCTGAGGCTGAAATTTTCATTCTCGTTAAGAATATCGATAAGCGAAAATCCAATTGCGGCCATCAGAAAGCCGTTAATAGTATGCAGCATTGCATCCCAATGGTCGAAAATGAGGTAATATTCCTGAATTTCACCAAGGATTTCAGCCGAAAAGATAAAAAGAAGAATAATAACCTCTAACGTAGTAGGCATCTTGATGTGCAGCTCTTTATCTACAAAAGAAGGTATCATAAATAAAACCAGTGTAAATACACATAGGAACACATTATCCCAATTTTTATTTATAATCTGAGCGATCATTACAACAAGAACCATGGCTCTCAACAGCAAGTACAGCAGAAATTTCCCCTTGTTTTCCTGAATATTTTTAACAGATTTTTCTTTTGATGTCTTATCCTTTTTCACGAAGTGCTCCTTTTATGTAATCTAATGATAGCATTATATCACAAAGGCGAAAAAAGCAATATTTATTTATTCGGTTCTGTCATTATAGATAAGCAGTCTCTTTTTAAAAATCTTGACAAAGCCGACAAAGTCGGAAATAATGAATTCATTCACTGGTACTACTAGAGGTCTATCATGTCACAACATCGACGAGTTTTATGCTACTGAATTTTGGAAGAGAATAGCCTGGTCAGCGTGGAGATCAATAGTGTTTGCTAAACACAGAGGGGACTTAAAGAAACATTAAAAATGACAGCATAAAAAATGGGACCTTTACGGGTCCCGGCAAAAGGTATGAAGCTCTGCTGTATAAAGCAGGTGTAGTGAAATGGTAAGCTTCACTACAATGTGATATTTATTATATTATAATCGATTTCATACATCTGTGCAAGTATTAATTGCAGGCAGCAGCCAATTTAAAGCGTTATTGCTATGATCTGGATTTATCATTTAAAATATGGTCCATAACACCGGTTTTCTGAACGGCCGCAACCAGAACGGCCCCAAGAACAACACCACCGATACAGCTGATGAAAAAGGGTATTACATAGGCAAACAGAGCTGCTTCCTTTCCCATGACGACAGTCGCAATCGGGTAAGCTGCAAGTGCCCCGAGGATGCTGGTGCCAAAAAGTTCACCAAGATAGGTGAAAGCCAGCTTTTCAGTATAGCGAAACACCAAACCGCAGAGAAGCGCGCCGCACATACTTCCGGGGAAGGCCAGAAGGCTGCCGGTTCCAAGCATTACCCGGATAAGACTGGTGATAAAAGCCATTGAAACGCCATAAAAAGGACCGAGGAATACTGCTGAGAGAATATTGACCATATGCTGAACCGGAAAACAGCGCGCCGCCCCCAAAGGAATACTGAAGGGTGAGCAGACAACCCCTACAGCAATAAGAATGCCGGCCATTGTCAATTTTTGCGTACGATTTTTTTCCATAATAGAAGCCTCCAGACAAAAAAATGGGATACGCCTACGTGGCGTACCCCATAAAATACGATGCTGTCCCTACGTTGGCATTATCCAAATCAGGTTGTGGGTCGAAGCGACAAAGCCTCCTCTCAGCCCGCTGCGGCGAGCTCCCCCTGTATGATTCTGTTTTATTATAGCTTTTCTTGAAATGAGATTCAAGCCTGTCCAGTTTTTTCTGAAGGAATCTTTGTGGTTTCAAAAGCCCTTTTAAGTGTCTCGCCAGCTATGTGAATTTCAGTTTTAATGTGTTGCCATTTTTCTGGAGAAACGCCTTTTAAGCTTAAGTACATACTCATATGAACAGCTACCGCTAAAAAATGCCGGCTTTTATCCATTATTTTTTTAAAGGACTCTTTTGACATGAGCTTTTGTGCCCCTGACAGGCTCTCCAGCTGATTACTGACCAGATGGAGATTTAACAGATTTTCGTAAAGCAAGGGACCGGCCTTCTGCTTTTCAGCCAGACTCCACAGATTATAAAGAATAAATGAATCTGATTTAAAAAGACTCGTGAGCTCATAACGGAAGACATCCTGTTTGCGTGTTCTAAAGATGAAAATCCCGCCAAGTACAGCGATAGAGACACCGCCGATAACACAAAATACTCGAAATAGCACCAGATCCATGACGCCCAGCTGGGGTAAAAACATAACGGAGGTCATCTGTGTACTGATCATGGTACTGACAATTGAACTTTTTATGGTCAGCATAAAAACCAGTCCGACGGCAATGGTGAGTGGCAGTCGTATTGAGGCGGGAATATATTGTGTGATAAGAACAAAAAATAACATTCCGAGAATTGTGCCGCTCACTTTATAAGCCGCTTTTTTTAGTGTGTCACGGATGTAAATGCTGGAAGATAAATACCCCATAAGTGGTATCCAGTAACCGTGCCATTCATTAAGAGGGATATTAAACCAATGAGGGATAAAGTGTGCGATGATGGTACAGACTGTGACAATGACGGCGGTCTGGAGTGCGAAACGCATCTGGAAAAAATCAAGGCTGAACCGATGCCGCAGTGTAAAAGCTTTATACTGCAGCCCCTGCTTAATGGAAGTATTGAGATCCCTGCAATGACGGTCGTTCAGCAGGCGTTCCCGAAGAGATTCCAGCACCAGCAGCAATTCCTGATTCAGCTGGTTGGATGTCAGGGAGGAGTTTTTCAAGAATACCTGTAAATCTGCTGCCAGTGCTTTGGGGTCCGCTGCTGCCTCCATCCGTTCACCTAAAACAGAGAATTGAGCCCGATCAACTTCTGAAAACTTTTTTACAGAAGCACTTAAGGACTGCAGCACCTGTCCGAGTTGTTCAAGGCAGAGCATTAAGCCATAGGAATACTTCTGGCTTCCATTCATCAGTCCCATTTGTCTGAAAACAGCGGGATAAATATTACTGCTCAGCTTCAGCGACAGAGCATCAAGTTTTTTACCAACCGCCTCGTCTTTGAAGTTTCTTTCTTGACCCAGCGCTATAAATCCGGCGCCTGTGCAGCTGAGTGCTTTCTTTACAAGGGGATTGAAGGGACCTGCCTTTTGACGCTTTTGCAGCAGCAGACTTATTCCAATACAGATGGCCAGACAATAAAGAAGTGATAAGATACGGGGTAAAAGGTCGTTCAGTGTCCCGGGGCTGATCTGTACAAGAATAAAAGCCATACCGGGGATGTAATAGTTTGTTTTCAAAAATTCGTTGGCATCGGCATAGATTAGAAAGAAAATCAGCAGAAATCCTATAATAACCAGTGCTGCAAAATGCATGGAGACCAGAGTCCCTAAAATGGCGTAGCCAACCAACCAAAGAGAATCGAGCAGCATGTTGACAATGGACAGTCGGGTTTTAACCATGGTCTGCGTGTATAAAAGAAAAACAAGAGCAATAACCGCATTATTTCTGCCAAAAAGCAGAATAACCGTTCCCATAAGAAACAAACCGAAGACAATGGCTGGCAATGCTCTGGGCAATGCCTTAAAGAAATTTTTAATGGCTTTTAAAATTGAGATCACTCCTTAACGGTTTTCTTTTAAAATACCCTTTTAGAAAAAAATAAAGCAATAAAAAACGATTCTGGTATTTTTCCAGAACCGTTTTTTAATTTAGAAAAAATTCATTATAAATCCCATAATCATACCCAGCAGACCGCCGAGCCATATGATGGCATTCAATTCTTTTTTCATGATACTCAAAATGATTTTTTCCATCTCCAACACATCAAAACCATTGATTTGGTCTTCTACCAGTTGAGGAATATCCAAAGCGATGAGTGCCTTGGATAAATTATTTTCGACCAGATTGTGATAGGCTTTAAGCAGACTCTCTTTTACCTTTGGTACACTTGAGCCGAAACGATCGTAGAGCTCAGCCATGCTGTAATCCAGTATTTCATGGCTCTCGCGGTCTACAAGATTACCGATCATTTCCTCACCGCGTTCAAAGACCATGTTGTTGACAGTATCCTTGAGCTTTTCACGGATACCGATCATGGTGTTATCACTGACCATAAAAGAAAAAGCTGAAAACAATGAATTATTCTTGATTTCATCCATCGCAGCATCGGCAACCATATCACCGACATCCATCTGGCATACCTTACGATACAGCAGTGCGGTTGCCTTTTCAGTGGTTGTATTCGCCAGTGCTTCTGTTTTTTCCTCATCGGTATAGTGGATAATAACTTCACGAATGGTCATGGGACTGTCTTTGTAAGCCTCAATTTTATGATCGATATAGCTGTTGATTTTAGCATCCATTTCCTGCGACAGGAGTCCGCGGCTCAGAACTTCTTCATTTACTAATGTAGATCCAATGACAGCTCCCACAGATTTTGCGATTCGCGGTTTTTCTTTTGGAATGATCCCCGGCGTGAAGGGAAGTGTCCATCCTAAAATTTTGACAGGCTTCAGTGGCCGGAATAACATGCGTATGGCAATCCCGTTGGTGATAAGACCGATAACAGCACCGACCAAAGGGCCGATTAAAAAGTGTAGATCCAATTATGATCGCTCCTTTATAGAATGATTGGTTATTATAGTATTATAACGATGACGCTTATAAATGTCCATCCTCAAGTTTAACTTAAAATCATTTAAATTTACATCAATATTTTCAAAAAGGTGTTGAATCTTTTGGTGTTTAGGGGTATACTGTGTGTATAAATTAAACATTTAAAGATGATGACTGGGAAGAGTAAGTTAAATGAAGGTTACAGAGAGCAGGCATGGTGCTGGAATTGCCGCAGCCGGTCCTTAACTGAAGACCATCCCACGAGTTGGCTGTCAAATGCAGTACCGGAGCACTGTCCGTTATCAGTATCAGAGTGGGTATACCATGTATACCAATTTGGGTGGAACCGCGTAATAAACGTCCCATTGTCTATGACAATGGGACGTTTTTGATATTTTGTCCCATTCAGAAAAAATATTTTTTTAATCAATATTAACGTAACAATTTTATGGAGGTAATCTTATGAACATAACTTTAAAAGACGGTTCTGTTAAACAGTATGAACCTGGAATCACTGTTTATGATGTAGCGAAGGATATCAGCGAAGGTCTGGCGCGCAACACAATGGCCGGTGAATTAAATGGCGAGCTGGTGGATATCCGCAAACCTATTACGGAAGACAGCACACTGAATTTATTGACTTTTGACTCTGAAGGCGGCAAGCATGCTTTCTGGCATTCTGCATCCCATCTTATGGCTCAGGCAATCAAGCGGCTCTGGCCTGAAGCGCAGTTAACCATCGGTCCGGCTATTGACAATGGTTTTTACTATGACATTGATTTAGAGCATACCTTAACCCCTGAAGATCTTGAAAAGATTGAAAAGGAAATGAAAAAAATTGTTAAGGAAGCGCCGGAGATTGAGTATTATACCAAATCCAGAGAGGATGCGCTGAAATGGGCAGAAGCAGAAGGGGAAACCTATAAAACCGAATTAATCAACAATTTGCCGGAGGATGCAGTTATTTCATTCTATGGACAGGGGGAATGGGCGGATTTGTGTGCGGGACCGCATATACGAAATGCATCTCAGATCAAGGCTTTTAAGCTTTTGAGTCTTGCAGGTGCCTATTGGCATGGCGACGCGAATAACAAAATGCTTCAGCGTGTCTACGGGATTGCTTTCCCGAAAAAATCAGAACTTGATGAATATTTGCAGCGATTAGAAGAAGCAAAAAAACGTGATCACCGTAAACTTGGTAAAGAACTAGATCTTTTCTCAATGCATGAAGAAGGACCAGGTTTCCCGTTTTTCCATCCTAAGGGAATGGTTCTGCGTAATGAGCTTGAAAATTTCTGGCGCAGCGAGCATATGAAAAAAGGCTATAAAGAAATTAAGACGCCGATTATGCTGAACGCAGATCTGTGGAGACGCTCTGGCCACTGGGACAACTATAAAGAAAATATGTATTTTACTGAAATAGATGGACAGGAGTTTGCTGTCAAGCCGATGAACTGCCCAGGCGGTATGCTTGTCTACAAAACAAGACAGCACAGCTACCGTGAACTGCCACTGCGTATGGGCGAGCTGGGCCAGGTACACCGCCATGAGCTTCACGGCGCGCTTCATGGCCTTATGCGTGTTCGTACCTTTACGCAGGATGATGCGCATATTTTCCTGACCATGGATCAGGTAAAGGATGAAGTCATTGGAATCATCGATCTGGCCAATGAAATCTATGATATTTTTGGCTTTAAATATAAGGTTGAGCTCTCTACCAAGCCTGAGAAGGCCATTGGTAAAGATGAAGACTGGGAAGTCGCGACAGATGCGCTGCGCGAAGCGCTTGAGGCCAAGGGGATGGATTATCAGCTGAACCCGGGAGACGGTGCTTTTTATGGTCCTAAGATTGACTTCCATCTGGAAGACAGCATTGGCCGTACCTGGCAGTGTGGTACAATCCAGTTAGATATGCAGATGCCGGAACGTTTTGATTTAACCTATGTTGGCAGTGATGGAGAGAAACATCGTCCGGTTATCCTGCACCGTACGATTTTCGGCAGCATTGAGCGTTTTCTCGGTATATTAATCGAACACTTTGCAGGAAAATTTCCGCTTTGGCTGGCTCCGGTACAGGTACAGTTGATTCCGGTATCCGATGCCCATGACGCTTTTACAAAAGAAATAGCTGCAAAACTGGAAGAAGCAGGTATTCGTGTAGAGATTGATTTCAGGGATGAAAAAATTGGTTATCGTATTCGTGAAGCACAGATGCAGAAGATTCCATATATGCTGGTTATTGGCGATAAGGAAGTTGAATCAGGACGTCTGAGTATCCGTAACCGCGATACCGGCGAGCAGGAAACACTGAAAATTGATGAATTTAAATATCGTCTGGCTCAGAATATTGCCAAAAAATCGCTGGTTTTAGATTAATTTTAAAAAGTGCTTGACAATTATTTATGACTGCTATATACTAAATAAAGCAAACAAAGCAGAGGTGTCCACTTCTCACCTGGTCTTTTAACAAGGCGGGTTCATAGCAATTTAAGTAATTGATTGTTTAATGCAGGTGGACTATGTCTACCTGCATTTTTGTTTAATAAATTCCTATAAATGGAGGTGTATTACTATAGCAAGAGAAGTTCAACACGAGATTAACGAGGAAATCCGCGATCGTGAAGTCCGCGTAATTGATGCAAACGGAGAAATGCTGGGCGTTATGCCGACAAAAGAAGCACAAAAACTGGCAGATGAAAAGAGTCTGGATCTCGTTAAGGTTTCTCCTAACGCGAAACCACCGGTCTGCAAAATTCTGGACTACGGTAAATTCCGTTACGAAGAAATGCGACGTGTTAAAGAAGCAAAGAAAAACCAGAAAGCGGTTGTTATCAAAGAAATCCGTATGTCTGTACGGGTTGAGGAACACGACATCATGGTTAAAATCAAAAATTGTATCAAGTTCTTAGAACAGGGCAATCGTGTCAAAGTATCCATCCGTTTCAGAGGCCGTGAGATGGCTTATACGGATCAGGGTAGGGGTGTTTTACTTGACTTCGCTGAACGTGTAACTGATTATGGTACGGTTGACAAGCCACCAAAAATGGAAGGCCGCAGCATGGTCATGTTCTTATCCCCTAAAAAGGATAAGTAAGCTAAGCCTATAATGGTATAACTTTTTATACTTCATTATATAAATAAATAAAAAAATAAGTTGACGAAGATAGGGAGGAGGAATCGACTATGCCAAAAATGAAATCCCATCGTGGTGCTGCAAAGCGCTTCAAAGTGAAAAAATCAGGTGTGATCAAACGCGCTAAGGCTTATAAAAGCCACATCTTAAATAAGAAAAGCCAGAAGAGAAAGAGAAATCTTAGAAAAGCTGGTTATTTAGTACCAAGTGACGCAAAAGTTGTCAAAAAAATGTTAATGAAATAATAGTGAGCAAGGAGGAAAATTTTAATGGCTAGAATTAAAAAAGGCGTTAATGCCAAAAAGAAGCATAAAAAAGTATTAAAACTTGCAAAAGGCTATTATGGTGCTAAAAGCAAGTTATACAGACCAGCGAACGAAGCAGTTATGCGTGCACTTCGTTCTTCTTACAGAGGTCGTAAAGAAAAGAAAAGAAATTTCAGAAGATTATGGATCACCCGTATTAATGCAGGTGCCCGTATGTATGGTTTAAGCTACAGCAAATTCATGTTTGGCCTGAAACAGGCTGGCGTTGAAATGGACCGTAAAATTTTAGCTGATTTAGCAATGAATGACATTAATGCATTCGCAAAATTAGTTGATGTTGCAAAAGCACATCAGGCTTAAGCTTTAAGAACCAAGACAAAAAACTTCTCAGTCCTTGGGAAGTTTTTTTTATGTGATATTTTCACCTTGTTGGGTAATAATCTCCTTTAGAAAGGCATTAGTTGCAGTAAACGATCTTGCTTTTTTTTGACAGAATGGTACAATAGGTGAAAGCAAATAAAATACTTACTTGGAGCAGACAAATGATAAACATTGTTAAAAAAGGTGGCCGTATGACTACCTTTATGCGGCACCGTTCTCCAGCCGAAATTCTGATGTTCGGCTTTGCAGCAGTGATATTTCTGGGGGCAGTGATTCTGAACCTGCCAGTCTCCAGTGCCTCCGGTCAAAGTCCGGGATTTCTGAACTGTTTATTTACAGCGACCTCCAGCGTATGTGTTACAGGATTAGTAGTTGTGGATACAGGGACCTACTGGTCGTTGTTTGGACAGATTGTCATTATTCTTTTAATTCAAATTGGCGGTCTCGGATTTATGTCTTTGATGACTATTTTTTTCGTACTGGCGGGTAAGCGTATTACAATTAAAAACCGTCTGCTCATCCAATCCTCTGTCAATTCAGACAGGGTACAGGGGGTTGTGAAATTTACCAAATACATTGTTTTTTCCTGCCTGGTGATTGAAGGGATCGGCGCGCTGCTGCTGTCCTTTGTTTTTGTTCCGGATTACGGATTAGGGAAAGGTATTTATTTTGGTATCTGGCATTCGATTTCCTCGTTTTGTAACGGTGGTTTTGATTTGATCGGCGGCTTCCAGAGCTTTACAGGATATGCCAATAACTTTTTGCTGAACTTTACTGTTTGTGCACTTATTGTTGTCGGCGGTCTGGGTTTTGCGGTTACCAGTGAAATCGTGAGCTATCGGACAACCAGACGGCTGAGCATGCACTCTAAAATTGTTTTAAGCATCACCGCTATTTTGGTGGTGGGCGGTGCTGTGCTTTTTTATATTTTTGAGCATGCGAACCCTGAAACCATGGGGAATCTGCCATGGTATGGGAAAATTTACGCTGCCTTTTATCAGTCTGTAACGCCGCGTACAGCCGGTTCCAATACCATCAGCCAGACAGGGCTCAACCCGGTTTCCAAGGTGCTGACGATTGTGCTGATGTTTATCGGCGGATCACCCGGATCGACGGCAGGCGGGGTAAAAACAACAGCCGTGGCCATGATGGCTATCACATTGTTTACTGAACTGATGGGCCGGAAGGATGTTACCTGTTTTAAACGTCGTATCCCGGAGATTACCATTAAGCGGGCGGCATGTGTGCTGACTATCGGTATTTCCATTATTATTGTCATTATTATGGTTTTGATGGTCTGCGAACCTGGAGCTGACCCAATGGCCATTACCTTTGAGGTGTTTTCGGCCTACTCCACTGTTGGGCTTACCTGTGATTTAACACCGCACCTACATGCACTCAGCAAGGTTGCGTTGATTATCACAATGTTTATCGGACGTGTCGGGCCGCTCACGATCGCTTATGTTATTACAAGAAAAGAAAGAAAAGAACTTGAGAATAAAGGCCAGTTCAAGCTGCCTGAAGGCAATGTCTTGATTGGTTAAAAGGAGCATAAATTGAAAGAAAAACAGTTTGCTATTCTGGGGCTTGGCCGTTTCGGCGAAGCGCTCGCCATCACTTTGAGTGAGTTGGGATCAAACGTGATCGTTGTTGATAAGAATGAGGAAAAGGTGCAGAATATTGCCAACTATGTCACTTATGCTGTGCAGGCTGACGTCTCAGATATTAATGCTCTGAAGTCCATTGGCTTAAAAAATGTGGACGCGGTCATTATTTCTATTACTTCTGATATCAACAGTAGTATCATGGGGGTTGTCAATGCGCAGGAGCTTGGAATTCAGGAAATTTATGGAAAAGCCAACAATGCACAGCACGAAAAGGTTCTGCTCAAATTGGGGGTAAAAAAGGTCTTTTCACCAGAGCGTGATATGGGGGAACGTGTTGGCCACAGCCTTTATTCCGGTGATTTTATCGATGCACTGGAGCTGGATACAGACCATTCGATTGTTGAGGTTGACGCTTTGCACAAATGGGAAAACCAGGCTCTGGAATCACTGGATATGCGTACCAAGTACGGGCTTAATATCATTGCGATCCGGTCTCAGGATCATTTGAATGTTTCTCCGGTGGCGACGGATGTTATCCGGGCCGGTGACAAGCTGGTCGTAATCGGAGATAATACTGATATTAATGATGTCACCCGGCTCTATCAGGCTGGAAATTAAAATCATGGCCCAAGAATTAATTACGTCACGCCAAAATGCAGCGGTTAAGAATGTTATCAAGCTAAAACAGAAAAAAAACAGAGACCGCGAAAAGCAGTTTGTTTTGGAAGGGACCAAGCTTTTCATGGAGGCTGAAGCCTGGAAGGTGGAGTTTACCGCGGTTTTTGTAACACCGCAGTGGATTGAGGGAGCTGAAGAGACTGTAAAGTCAGCTTTTAAACGCCTGAAAGACACAGGTATCCCGGTTTTCACTGTGGATACCAGCGTCTTTGAAGCCATGTCGGCTTTGAAAATGCCGGAAGGTGTTTTATGTACGGCACATAAAATTGATGCCTCTGAAAAATTTTTTGAAAAAAAATGCAAAAAAAACGAGAAAAAATGTCTGAGTTATGTTATATTAGATGATGTGCAAGATCCGGGAAATGTTGGAACCATTATACGAACAGCGGATGCTGCTGGCTTTGATGGTATTATCTGCTCATCAAAGACCGCAGACATATACAATGAAAAAGTCCTGCGCGGAGCCATGGGGTCGGTGTTTCACCTGCCGGTGCTGCAAACCGGCGCACTTGAGGAGACAGTGCTTTTTCTAAAGGAGCAGGGTACACGTATGATCGGAACCTCCCTTCAGGGAAAAACCAGTCTGTCTGCTTCTCTGGCTGCACAGAAAGCTGTGGGTATTATTCTTGGCAATGAGTCAAAGGGAATGTCAAAGAGTATGGCGGACCTGTGTGATGACTTATACAAGCTGCCCATGTACGGACATGCTGAATCTTTAAACGTTTCGGTAGCTGCAGGTATTTTGATGTATGATATCGCACGGGCGATGCACGAATAAAAAAAGAATAAGATAAAGACGATGATGGAGAAAGTAGGCGGCACGCCGCGCACTTACAGAGAGAAAACCCCGGCGGCTGAGAGGGTTTTGGTGAACAGTGCTACTGAAGTTCCCTCCTGAGTTTTGACTGCCAAGGCACATGGTGCTTGTAGTGGTCAACGTCAACGTGACGTTATACGTGAGGGGCCGCGCCAAATGGGTTGCGGCAACAAAGGTGGTACCGCGGAATTTATTCGTCCTTTATGCAGTTTTGCATGAAGGGCTTTTTTAGTTTGCAGCCGCGATCCGATAAAAATGTTATTATGAAAAAGGAGATAAAAATGCAAGAGGAATTAAATCGCATCAGAGAAAATTGTTTGGAAGATCTGAAAACTGTCAGCGATATGAAATCGCTTGATGACATCCGCGTAAAATATCTTGGTAAAAAAGGTGTTTTAACCGCGGCCTTAAAAGGAATGGGCAAGCTTTCCAAGGATGAGCGCCCTGTTATTGGCAAGTTGGCCAATGAGGTTCGGGAAGAAATTGAAACCGGACTGGCCGGAAAAAAGGAAGCGCTGGAGACAGCGGAAATGATGGCAGCCATTGAAAAAGAAAAGCTGGACGTCTCTTTGCCGGGTAAAAAACCATCTGAAGGCAATTTGCACCCCTTAAATATCATCATTAATGATCTGGAAGAAATCTTCCTGGGAATGGGCTTTTCCATTGCTGAAGGGCCAGAGATCGAATGGTCAAAATATAATTTTGATTATCTTAACATGCCACAGGAGCATTCAGCCAGAGATTTACAGGAAACATTTTATTACAATGACGAGGTTGTCTTAAGAACGCAGACTTCCCCCGTTCAGGTTCGTGTCATGATGGATGAAAAGCCGCCGCTGCGTGTTATCTCTCCGGGACGCGTTTACCGCGCCGATGAAATTGACGCGACCCATTCACCGGTGTTCCATCAGATGGAAGGGCTCGTAATTGATAAGGGCATTACAATGGCCGATTTAAAAGGAACCCTGGATATGTTCGCAAAAAAACTTTTCGGAGAAACTGTCCAGACTAAATTCCGCCCGCACCAGTTCTATTTCACCGAGCCAAGTGCTGAAATGGACGTGACCTGCTTTAAATGTGGCGGCACTGGCTGCAAAGTGTGCGGTAACAGTGGATGGATTGAGCTTTTAGGATGTGGGATGGTACATCCTAATGTACTGCGCCACTGCGGCATTGATCCAGAGGTTTACAGCGGATTCGCTTTCGGCATGGGCCTCGAACGTGTGGCCATGACCAAATACGGAATCAACGATTTACGTCTGCTTTTCGAAAACGATATGCGTTTTCTGACACAATTCAAATAGGAGGAGCCCCATATGTTAGTATCACTCAACTGGTTAAAAGAATATGTAAAAATTGAACAGGACCCCAAAACTTTCGGGGATATCCTGACAATGTCCGGCACAAAGGTGGAAACAATCGATCCCATTTCGGATGAAGTTTCCGGCGTTATCACTGGTAAGATTGTTAAAATTGAAAAGCACCCTGATGCTGATAAACTGGTTGTCTGCCAGATTGATGTGGCAGCTGCGTCACCCTTGACCATTGTCACCAGTGCAACCAATGTTTTTGAAGGAGCGGTTGTCCCGGTTGCGGTAGAAAACTCAGTGGTAGCCGGTGGTCATAAAATGAGCCGTACCGATTTTCGCGGCATTATGTCCTATGGCATGATGTGCTCTGTTGAAGAGCTGGGGATGAATACGGATCTGTTTACCCCTGAAATTAAAAATGGTATCTATATTCTGCCTGAAAATACGGAGCTGGGTGTTGAGGTGCGTGATCTGCTCTGGATTGATGACAGCATCATCGAGGTGGAATTAACGGCCAACCGCGGAGACTGCCAGTCCATTTATGGCATTGCGCGTGAAGCTGCGGCAGCGCTTGACGAGGCGGTGGCTCCCGTTAAACTCTATGATAAAAAAGAAACTCAAAACCAAATTGCCGATTATCTGAGTGTTAAAGTCGAAACAGAGCTGTGCCCGCGCTATGTGGCTAAAATGTTCAAGGTTAAAAAAATTGAGCCCTCTCCGCTGTGGATGCAGCTTAAGCTTTTAAACAGTGGCGTCCGCCCGATTAACAATATTGTCGACGTGACAAATTACGTTATGTTAGAGCTTGGACAGCCGCTTCACGCCTTTGATTACAAGAGCCTTAATTCTGACGAGATTGTGGTTAAAACCGGCAATAAGGAAAAGACTGTTGTCACACTGGATGACAAAGAACGTGATATTGATGAATCCATGATGATGATCACCAACGGAAAATACCCTGTGGCTGTCGCTGGGATTATGGGGGGGGCTAACTCAGAAATTACAGAAAGTACGGAGTATGTTGTTCTTGAATCCGCCTGTTTTGACAAAACCAGCATCCGTTTGACATCTAAGAAGCTTGGCATGCGTACAGAGGCTTCTGGACGCTATGAAAAGGGCATCTATCCAGGTCTTGCTGAAACCGCAGCTCTGCGTGCAACCTATCTGTTTGATCTGATCGGTGCCTGCGATGTTCTGGAGGGGATAATTGATGTCTACCACAAACCAGAAGAGCCACATGAGGTCGCTGTGAACGTGGACTGGATCAACCGTTTCATCGGTATTGATCTCTCTGAAGATGAAATCATCCGTATTTTTGAAAGACTGTTCCTGACCGTTGAAAATAAGGGAAAAGGTAATCTGGTTGTCAAGGTACCCGACTACCGACAGGATCTTGAAATTCGTGAAGACCTGGCAGAAGAGGTCGCGCGAATTTACGGTTACAACAGGATTCCAAGCACCATTATGGGTGGAACCACTCTCGTTGGCGGAAAGACTGTTAAACAGAAATACCAGGATATGCTTCAGAGTCTGCTGGTAGGCGCTGGATACTATCAGACCCTTACCACTTCTTTCACCAGTGTCAACCGTATCAACGCTTTAAATATGGACTGCGGTGACGATCTGGTTCCGCTTATCAACCCACTCGGCGAGGAAAACAGCATTATGCGCAACACACTGGTCGGTCACCAGCTGGAAGTGGTGAGCTTAAACCATAACCGTAAAAATCCACAGGGCCGTTTCTTTGAATTTGCCCAGACCTACCATAAAAATCCAAATAAGGGTGAACTGCCCATTGAGCGCAAGCACCTGGTCATTTCTTCCTATGGAAATACCGACTATTTTGATATTAAGGGCGTTGTTGAGCTGCTGCTCGACCGTTCAGGTATTGCTGATTACGACTTTGTTCTGGCGGGACCAGACCTCTATCACCCAGGCAGAAAGGCGGAGATAAGAGTGGGGGATACCCTCATTGGACAGATAGGGGAGATACACCCAGTAGTTGTTAAAAACTATGATCTGCCGAAACGCACATACGCCTGTGAGCTGGACTTTGACGTAATGGCCGGATTACAGCAGGACGCCATTAAATTTGTCGAAATGCCCAAGTATCCTGGTTCCTCAAGAGACATCGCTCTTGTCCTGGATGAGGATGTGCCGGCTTCAAAAATTGAGGCGACTATCAAAGCCCACGATACGGGTATTATGGAAAATGTCGAGCTTTTTGATGTATACCAGGGCGAACAGATCGAAAAGGGAAAGAAGAGCCTGGCTTATTCAATTTTATTCCGTCATCCTGAAAGAACATTGACGGACGATGACATTAATCCAGTAATGGACGAAATTTTATCTGACCTCAAAAATGGATTTAATGCCCAATTAAGGGATTAATATGGTATAATAGTAGTGTGTTAAGATCGTATAAAGATTTTGCGAATCGCGTTAAGATTATATAAAGATCTATTTACAGGAATTTACCGGGGCTGAGAAGCCCCGGTCTTAATGCATGAAATTTAAATACCAGGCAGCACCTTCGTCTGCCTTAGCAATAGAAGGGAAGAGAATTATGAATAAGAACGATTTAAATCGCAGTATTATAGCGCTTTGCCAGCTAAAAGGCATTGGCCGCAAGAAAGTGAAAGCCATTTTAAAATCCGTTGACAATCCAGCGGACTACCATCTTTTAGAGCTGGTTGAAATCGGTATATCCTTGAATGTTTTTTCACGCAACAGTACGATCGGTACCTTTTTGGATGCACGAAAGCGTGCGGATGAGATTTTAAAATGCTGTGAAGAAAATGATATCAAGATGATCAATTCTTATTCTGAGGATTTTCCAAAAGCATTGCTTTTTGAGGATGGTCCAGATCTTATCTATTATAAAGGCGATCTGTCGCCTCTTGCCAATGTGAACAGAGCGGCCGTTATCGGCACCCGTGTACCGTCAGATATCGGTTATCATTTTGCCTATAATTGTGGTAAAAGCCTGGCAGAACAGGGCTATACCGTTGTCAGTGGACTGGCTCTTGGCTGTGACACTGCAGCACATCTCGGCTGCCTGAAGGCAGGGGGAAAAACCGTTGCCTTTTTACCGTCAAATTTAATGACCATTACACCTCGCGAAAATATGGAGCTTGCAGAACGTATCATAGCAGGGGGAGGCTGTATTATCAGTGAATTTTCTCCTCTGTCCACTTCGAACGCCTACATGTTTATTGAGAGAGACCGGCTTCAGGCAGCAGCTTCTAATTTTGTGCTGGTATCTGAATTCGCCCGAAACAGCGGGACGCTTCATACGCTGCATTTTGCCCATACCTACGAAAAGCCGATTTATGCCGATGATGCTATTGTCAATTCCGATGTCGATGGTTATGATGCCATGACTGAGGAGGGAATTGCGTATCAAGTTGGCAATATGGAAGAAATTAAGCAATTTATCCTTAAAAATCGACAATAATTGTAATATTTTAATATTTTATTTGAAATTTCTTACAAGATTACTTATAATGATAGAAAGAGAACTAATTAATTTTTATATACAGGAGGTAAGTTAATTGCCTGAAGAAAAAAAAGTTGTCGAACTTCGCATCTTAGAGAATGATTTTTCTGTAAAAGCTGGGGAAAGTGAGGATTATATTCGCGAGATCGCAACCTTTGTTAACGATGAACTGACAAGGGTTAAGGAACGCAATCCTTTCACCAACCATATCCGCATTGCAATTCTTGGCTGTATGAACATTACGGAGCTTTTATTTGAAGCTAAAAAAGATGTGCTTATTGCTGAGCGTAAGCAGGAGGAAGAAGCCAATAATATTAATCTGGTAAAGGAAGAGTTAAAGACCGCAGGCGAAGAAATCAATGAGCTTAAAGAAAGTAAGCTTCAGCTTGTCGAGGAGAAGGAACAGCTCCAGAAAGAAATCGAAGAAAAGAATGAGCTGCTCAATCAATACCGTGAACATCTGAAACAGGCTAAAATCGAAAGTGAATCTAACCGTAAGGCGATTCTTGATCTCCAAAACCAGCTGTTTGAAAGCCAGATTGAACTGGTGAAGGCAAACAAAAAAAATCCTGAAGCGATTGATCAGGATACACCTCAGATGGATATGGAACCAGAAGGCTCTTCGAATCGCCCGGAATAATAAAATTAAAACCTCCAGTTTTTGAGCTGGAGGTTTCTTTTTATGGTTTTACATCTTGCGGAGAAGCCCGGTTACACGGCCCAAAATCTGAACCTCGGTATCCTTGAGTTCTCTCGGTTCAAAATTTGGATTTTGAGGCTTAAGGATAACGATATCCTGATCACGGTAAAAAGTCTTAACAGTTGCCTCTTCATTTTCGAGCAAAAAGGCTACAACAATATCACCGTCGTTGGCAGTGTTCTGCTTTTTGACGATAATGTCATCTCCGTCTAAGATCCCCGCGTTAATCATACTGGTGCCTTTAACTCTTAACAGAAAGTGTTCCCCGGTTCCGACGAAACTAAGGGGAAGGGGAACTTGATCCATGATATCTTCAGCTGCCAGGATAGGATCACCGGCAGTGATTTTACCAAGCAGCGGGAGTGTGACCATCTCCCGGTCAGTCTGGAAATTTTCAAGACCGTCATCATCATCTTTGTTGATAACATCAATGGCACGTGTTTTGAGTGATGTTCGTCGAATATAAGAACGCTGCTCAAGTGTTTTAAGGTGAGAGTGCACCGACGACGTGGATTTAAAGCCCACAGCCTCGCATATTTCACGGACAGAAGGCGGATACCCACATTCTCTTGTCTGTTTTTTTATAAATTCTAATATTTGTTTTTGTTTTTCAGTTAAATCTTCGTACATTTTTGATACCCCCAGGTTTGTTGGGTTTATTATAACATAAAAGAAAACAAAAGTAAACATTTGTTCTTGAAAAATGAAGCCATGTTTGTTTATTTTTTGTGTCCGGGATTTCGCCCCGCGAGTGGATTCTGATAGATCGCTTCACGAACATCATCTACCTCGATGTGTGTGTAGATTTCTGTAGTGGAAATACTCTCATGGCCCAAGACTTTCTGAAGCGTACGAATGTCTACCTGCCCGTATTTATGCATCAGCGTGGCGGCAGTGTGACGGAGTTTGTGAACAGAAATCTTATCGGCATTCAGGCCAGCCTTTAAAACATATTTTTTTACCATCGACTGCACTGTGCGGTTGGAAAGAGGGGTCTTTCGTTTGCTTAAAAACACATAGGGTACATCTGTATCCTCTGGCCGCACCGCCATATAAGCCTCCAGCGTCTCGACACAGGCATCGTTGAGCCTTATATTTCGCTCTTTATTGCCTTTACCAACAATATGGATGGTTTCCTCCTGGATATCCTCAATTTTAAGATTGGTCAGTTCGGAAAGGCGAATTCCGCAGTTTAAAAATAAGGTGATGATCGCAAGGTCCCGCTCATAAAACTCACCGTCAACAGCATTTAAAAGGCTTAAGGCTTCGTCAAGCGTAAGATAGACAGGGTCGCGCGACTTAACCTTTGGTATTTCAAGGCGCTGTGTTGGATCATCCATTTTAGTATCGATGACTGTTGTCAGATAGTGGTATAAGTTTTTGATGGCAGCCGTTTTTCTTTTTCGGGTTGAATCGATGTTGCTGCGCTTGGAGGTAGCATAGCTCAGAAAAGCGTAAATATCCGGGAGTGTTACCTGTTTAATGACTTTCAAGTCCACGTCATCTATGGAAATGGTGTCGAATTCGGCATCTGGATCAGCCAGTTGAAACCGTACCTTTAAAAAGCGGAAAAACTGCATCAGATCATTTCGGTATGAAATTAATGTGTTTGGTGAAAAGCCTCGAATGGAAAGCAGATAATCGTCAAGCTCATCGAGAAGGGTATTGTGTTTGAGATCCATTTTTGTATTCCTTTCAATCGCTATAATTGCGTATAACGTAGGTTATATGCAATTATAGCAAAAAAGATATCAAATATCAAGATTTTTTAGTTTTTATCATCCATTCCCTTTAAAAACGGCTTTTGGGTTATTTTAAAAGAAGCACGGCACAATTTTGCGCCGTGCTTATCGGTTCCCTGTTTTATTTATCTGCCGATTTAATCCTCCTGTGAGAGAAACATGGTTTCCAAAAGGTGGACTCCTGTTTTTGTTTTAAACAGACGGTCACGTATGCTTTCGATTTGAGAAGGCTTCATGCTGTCCTCATAAATATTGACCAGAAAGTCCGCTTCGATGAGCACCTGGTAATCAACGGCCTGAATACTGCCGTAAGTATGATGGTTAGCGATCAAAAAGCTGACGCGTTCCATGATTTCATCGGATACGTTATATTTTTTTAAAAAAAGACGGGCCACAGGAGGTCCCTCGATTTCCTGGTAATTTCCGGCACTGGAGCCATATTTTTTCACACTTGGCTTTATACCGATATCATGCAAAACAGCTGCGATTTCAAGGGTATCTTGCGTTCTTTCATCTAAGCCCTCCTGTTCCGCAATGATTTTGGCAAAGGCATGAACCTTTAAAAAGTGTTGAACACGGCGGGGATTTCCTTTTTCATATTCAATCATTTCGCTTATTAAATTATTCAAGATGTCTTTCATTTTTATGCACGTCCTCCTTTATAAGCATTTTACCATGTAACTTAAAGTCTACCGCTGACCAGCTGTATTGTCAATGAAGCAAAAACAGGAGTACAGGGAAAAAATTGACAAAAAAAGAAAGGCCGGAGCCTTCTTTTTCTTAATAATGCTTTACTAATTTATTTTTTAAAGGCACTGGCATAACTTTAATAATGCCAAAGACCACTGAAAAACAAATCGCCTTGTCCAGCAGATCCGTAACAATCTGAGTTGAGAAAACGGAGGCAACTATGTTGATGCCGGAGTTTTTCAGGACGGCTACAATCAGGCTGGAGCCTGATGAGGTAACGCCATTAAAGACAAAGGCGACAATAACAGAGGACATGACTGAGACAAACAGGGTTACCAGCACAATTGCCAGAACGGATTTTAAGCCCTCAAAACGGCCGCTTTTAAACAGTAGCCCTGTCGATACACCGGCCACTACCTGTACTGGTAAAAAGTAAAGGGAAACCGGATCAATGGTTGCACCGTTAATGAGTGCGGTCAGTCCGCCGACGGCCGCGCCTGCTGCCGGTCCCATGAGCACTGCGGAAAGCAGTGTACCCATAGAATCCAAATAGACCGGAAGCTTAAGTACGAGCGCAACAAAGCATCCTGCGAAATTTAATCCAACAGCCATGGCCATAAAAACAAGCATGTTGGTTGTAAGCTTCTTCACAATAGCCACCGCCTACTCGCAGCCGTATTTCTCATTGGATAAAACCAATGTAATATCCGATTGATGCTCAGGAAAAAGGCGTGTCATAAACATTTCCATAAAGGCTCTGGCATGTACCTGGGTAAGGACAAGGCAGTTCGGTTCTTTTTTGTAAATACCACCCACGTCTACCATGCTCATCCCGATCGCCTTGCCTTCGGTAACGACATCCACGTAGTAGGTTTTTCCTGAACAGATGGAGGGATCAATAAAGTAAGCGATGGCCAGAGGGTCATTGATGACGCAGCCAAGAGTGCGCTCCTGCTCCCAGTGAAAATCCAGATAGAACCGGGTGATATCAACAATAAAATCCGCTGCTGGATCATTAAACTGGCGCAGCAGCTCGATGTAATTTGGCGTCAGAACGACCTCTCGGGTGACATCCAGCCCAACCATGGTAATCGGTCGGTCCAGCTGGTTCAGGACCATTTCGGCAGCATCCGGGTCCGCCCAGAAATTAAACTCAGCCACCGGAGAGCAGTTGCCATGGCTTTTGAAAGCTCCGCCCATTAAAACAAGCTCCTCCATCCGGCTTAATGTGGCTTTATCAGTCTGTAAAGCCAGAGCGATATTGGTTAAAGGGCCAATGGCCAGAACAGAGACATTATCTTCTGTCTTTAGAGTATTCAGAATAAAATCGACAGCCCCCTCGTGATAACGGACATTTTCAATTTTTTCAAATTTAACGCCGCCAAGACCATCCTCCCCATGTGTTTCTTCAGCGGCGACCATATCCCTTAGAAGCGGACGCGTCGCACCAAGATAAACCGGAATATCCAGACGGTCCATCACCTTTAAAATATGGAGCGCATTTTCAGCGCATTGATAACCGTTGATATTACCGGATACAATGGTAAGACCTAAAATTTCCAATTCCGGAGAACGGCATGCCAGCATAATGGCCAGAGCATCGTCAATTCCCGGATCGCAGTCAATAATTACTTTTCTTTTTGTCATGATATTTTTCTCCTCGGTTAAGTTTAACCAGTGGATAAACGCAAAAAGGGCGCACGTGTAACCGTACGCCCTTTATAACGCTCTTTCCTTAGTTTTTTATAGAGGGATGGTTACGAACCTCTCCGTTTTAAAACGGTCAATATGTGCAAAACAGCTTGCTTTGCAGACAGCCCAAGCCATCATTTTCTATGAACACTATAGCATATTTTAAAAAAATTTACAACCCTCTTAAGCCAGGCGCTCCTCAATGAGCTTAGCCAGATCTGTGGCAATGCGGTTAAGTTCCAACTGGTCTTTGCCCTCAATCATGACACGCACCAGCGGTTCTGTGCCTGATGGGCGGATTAATACACGTCCCTGGCCGTCAAAATGCTTTTCAACTTCTGTGATCCGCTTCTGGATAATTTCATCTGTCAGATAGTCATTTTTAGTCTGATTGGTCACTTTTGCATTCACAAGCACCTGTGGATAGGAGGTCATTAAGGACGAAAGCTCAGCGGAGGTGCGGGTTTCTTCCTTTAAGATCGTTAAAAGGGATACGGCCGTTAAAAGACCGTCGCCGGTGGTGTTGTGATCCAGCAAGATAACATGGCCAGATTGTTCCCCGCCGAGATTATACCCTTCTTTCAGCATTTCTTCCAGAACATAGCGGTCTCCGACATTTGTCTTAACGCTTTTGCAGCCGCAGTCTTTCAAAGCGATATCGAGGCCGATATTACTCATAACGGTCACCACAACTGTATCCTTGTTCAGCCGGCCCTCCTGCTTCAGCTTTGCGCCGACCAGATGAAGGATCTTATCGCCATCGATGATACGGCCTTCATTGTCAACTGCCAGACAGCGGTCTGCGTCGCCGTCAAAGGCAATCCCGATGTCAGCTTTTTCTGAAAGGACATGATCGCTCAGCTTGTCAAGACAGGTAGAACCGTATCCGTCATTGATGTTTTTGCCGTCTGGTTCATGACCGATCACAACCACATCAGCTCCAGCTTCCCTGAAAAACTTCGGCGCAATGCGGTAGGAAGCGCCATTGGCACAGTCCAGCACCATACGGATGCCGGAAAAATCGCAGGCGAACCCCTTTGTGATATGTTCCACATAGATTTTTTCAGGCTGCTCAAGGGTTTCGACTGAACCATCAGCCCGGTCATTGATTGTAAGCTTATCGATGATACATTTTTCAATCTGATTTTCTACGTCATCGGAAAGCTTATAACCCGCGCCATTAAAAAACTTAATCCCATTAAACTGATAAGGGTTGTGTGATGCGGAGATGACAATCCCGGCATCTGCCTTGATCTCGCGGGCAATGACCGCGACAGCAGGTGTTGGTATTACGCCCGCCAGTACAACCTTACCCCCTACTGAGATAATACCGTCTGTCAGAGCTTTTTCAAGAGGATCGCCCGAAATACGGGTATCCTTCCCAATAACAATTTTAGGATTATGGCTGCCTTCTGATAATATATAAGCGCCATAACGTCCAAGCTGATAAGCTAATTCTGTGGTTAATTCCTCGCCAAAGACACCACGAACACCATCAGTACCAAAAAATTTTCCCATTTTTTAACCTCTATTTCATAAATCAAATAAATCGAATAAATCAAATTCTATTATAGCTTTAAAACAAAAATAAATCAATTCATTTAAAGGATTTTATCATTTTTTACTTATATTCGATGATTCCACCGCCTAAAAGCGTGTCCCTGTCATAAAAGACTGCTGACTGTCCGGGCATAGGCGCTCGAACGGCTTCTTCACACTCCAGATAACCTCTGTGGTCACCGGACAGGTGAAGTGTTCCCTGATAAAGGTAACCCCAGCGGCATACTTTAAATTGTATTTCTCCTGAATATAAGCTGCCGTCAATAAAATGAAGTTCTTTTAAAAAGATTTTCTTCTGATAAAGATCGGATTCCTCACCGAGAATAACCTCGTTAATTTCTGGACGCAGAGCAGTAACAACATATTTTTTTCCGGAAATCGCCGGAACACCGCGCTTTTGACCAACCGTATAGTGATAAAAACCGTTATGGCTGCCAAGAATTTTACCAAAACGATCCCGAAAACGTCCTTCGGGCATTAATGGTGTTTCTTTTTTTATGAAACGGGCATAATTTCCATCCGGGATAAAGCAGATTCCCTGACTTTCTTCGGATTTTGGAAGCGCTATCCCCTCCTTCTCCAAAAAAGCCCGCACCGCATCTTTTGATTGAAAAGCACTCAGAGGAAAAATAAGACGGCTCAGATATTCCTGATCAAGGGTATAGAGATAATAGCTCTGGTCTTTTCTGCTATCCGCACTGGTCTTAATCTGAACCTGCCCATGACGTTTTTCGAGCCTTAAGTAGTGGCCAGTCGCGATAAATTCAGCCTCTTTTTCATTGGCGTACGCCATCAGCCCTCTGAATTTCATCACTGCGTCACAGCGGACGCAGGGGTTGGGCGTATAACCTCTGAGATATTCGCTTATAAATGGTTTTATGACCTTTTCCCTGAACTCAAGCTGCCTTTTGATGCATTCATGCCGGATGCCGATTTTTTTTGCAAGGGCACTGGCTTTTTTGAGAAGGGGTTCATCTCCAAAAAAATCAAAGGTCACGCCCAATACCTCGTAACCTTTGTTTTTTAAAATCAGAGCAGCGGCAGCACTGTCTGCACCGCCGCTGAATCCCACAATTACTTTTTTATTTCTCATTTATCTTTTACAATTTGTTAAATGTGTTGTCTTTTTCAAAATAAACTGTTTTTTAGTCTCAAAGGATTTTTCTTCAAGCGTCATATTGACAGAAAAATTTTCCAGGTCTGTTTCCTGATTATCCGCAATGATACGGATAAAGGCTTCAGTCATCCAGGGATTACAGACAAGCACCGGACCGAGGGTATTTGTAAAGACCGCGTTTTTGATCTGGACGCCCTCATTGGTGTCTCTGCCGTTATTACCGTATCCATAGTTCAGCTTTCCAAAGGGTTCGTCGTCGCCGGTCAATCTGAAATCAGCCATCTGGATCTGGTTTCCGATGATTTCCATTTGTGAGCCGTTCAGGTTACAGCTGAAATAAAGATCATCGCCATAGACAGCCTTGTTTTCAGTGGTTTCCACGTCAATGATGCCCAGTCCCCTGACGACACTGCCGTCATCTCTCCTGATGTCATTGCCCCAGAGAGCCATGCTGGTTCCAGTGACAAGCATGGGACGGCCAGCCTGAATGAAGCCGCGGAGTGAAAGGTCATAGGGTTCAAGATAATCAATGATGGATGAAAAAGAAGCGATCTCTCCCGGTGAACAGAATAAGAAATCATAATCCATTGGGGTGAAATCTTCAGTGTCAAAGTCAATTTTTTCGATTTCCACCTCAAACCCTGCGGCTTCGCCCATGCGCTTTAAAGCCAGAACATTTCCGCGGTCACCGTGGAGGTACAGGGAATCGGGAAACATCCACCCGATCTTTAATGTTTTTTCATTCATTTAATTGCCCTCCTCGATGTATTTTTTCATTTTATTAAAGGTTTCAAGCCATGTGATCAGATAAATATTTGAAGTATCTGCTTTTTCAATTTCTTCAAAAATCGTTTTGATATCATCGGTATCCTTGATGGCGATTTTTGACGATTCAACGCCTTCGTAAATCAACCGGTTGGCGGTATCATAGCAGACATTTTGAGAGAAACAAAAATATTTTTCAACATTCGATTCCGCAAGTGGCTTGAAGTCACAGTCAAAGCTGTAAAAGGTGTTGGTATAGAATGGGATAAAATCTGAAACCGCATAGAAGCCAAAACAGACCATTTTTTCTTCCTGGTCTGAAGCCATGATGTTTAAAGCGCTCTGGAGTGTATCCGGGTTTTCCTGCTTGATTCGCATATATTTAATGGTTTTATCCTTGTAGTGAAGCACCTCAAAACGGCCGCCAATGTTTTTAAAAGAATTAAAGGCAGGGACCGCGTCCTTGACAGAGACGCCGGCAAAGCGTTCGCAAAGCGCCAGAGCGCCGCTGTAGTTGTACAGCATAAACGGCAGGTCATAGGGCATGTTAAAGCTTTCATCCTCAACGGTGAAGGTCTTGTTTTCAAAATCAACATCCTTCACGGCATAATGGGGAGCCGCCTCACTGGAATACCCGCAGTTTGTACAGGTAAACGGCCCGACGCTGTCGATGGTATAATAGTCAAAATCAATCTTATGGTAGCACTTTGGACAGGCGCAGGTCGGATAGGTTTCGTCTTTTTCAAAGGATTCAGAATGCTTTTCCACGCCATAATAAGTGACATGGTCGGTAAAACGTTCAAAGGATTTTGTTCGAGGCTCTTCATTATTTAAATATAAATGCATTTTTGGATTCATAAAAGAGGTGAGCTTGCGATAGATAAAATCCGGGTCGCCGTTGCGCTGAACCTGGTCCTTCTGCAGATTGGTGATTAACATGTTTTCAGCCGGCAGCTGGTCATAAATGAGGGGTAAATAACGCTCATCTGTTTCAAAGACAAAATAATCGGCCTTGAGTTTTCCGGTCATTGTCGACTCTTTTGCCAGAATGGTGGCGATGCCAGGCAGCAGGTTTGCGCCCTCCAGGTTTGATACAACGGTTTTTCCGTTTTCCCGTAAAATATGAGTCACCAGGTTGGTGGTGCTTGATTTACCATTGGTTCCTGTAATAAAAACAACCTTGGAATAGTCGATCCCCTTGAAATGCTCGACCATTCTAGGGTCTACCTTTAAGGCCTTCTCTCCGGAAAGGTTAGAACCTCTCCCCTTGCTGACAAGATTGATGAGGCCGTTAATGGCTTTAGCGTACCATAACGCCAAATAAAACTTCATACTTGTTCCTCCGTTAAACTAATCGTTAAAATATTGGTTAATGCCAGACAAATCATCTTTATTAAAATCAGATACTAAAACTTTATGACGCTCCAGGTCGACTTTATATCCTTCTTTAATGGGCGCTCTATAGCTTGAGACCGGTTCGCTTATAAAAACACCGTCCTCACGCTCAATGACGGCTACTGTACCTTCAATCCGGTCCACAATCCCAGTCATGATGATTCCTCCTGTTTTCATCCCCTGTCCTAAGACAGAAGTACTGCTTCAGCCTTCCGAACCACAGGTATCCAGTTTGGCTTCAACTATAAAATTATAATATAAGGCAGCGCATAAGTCCAATCATATTTCCAAACTTCTTGACAAAAAAATTTACAAGAGGTATATTAGCAGTTAGTAGCTTAAAAAGAATGATTGAAAGAAAGGAAAACCATGCTGACACTCGATAAAATCTATCATGCTTCCTATACGTTAAAAAAAGTGATTCGACCAACAGATTTGATATACGCCCCGGGGATCAAATCGGATGGAAAAATTTATTTAAAAACCGAAAATCTCCAGGTGACCGGCTCTTTTAAGGTAAGGGGCGCTTACTATAAAATCTCCCAGCTGACCGATGCGGAAAAGGAAAAAGGCGTTATTGCCTGCTCGGCCGGAAACCATGCCCAGGGTATGGCCCTGGCCGCGACTAAAAATGGTATTAAATCCCTGATATGCCTGCCAGACGGCGCTCCGATTTCAAAAGTTGAGGCTACGAAGCATTATGGCGCTGATGTCTGTCTTGTTGAGGGTGTCTATGACGACGCGTATCAGAAAGCTCTGGAGCTCCAGCAGGAAATGGGCTATACTTTTATCCATCCCTTTGATGATGAGAATGTTATCGCCGGTCAGGGAACCATTGGCCTTGAGTTACTGGATCAGCTTCCGGATATGGATGCGGTGATTGTTCCAATTGGCGGCGGCGGGTTGATCTCGGGCATTGCCTTTGCCATCAAATCCTTAAATCCGAATATCAAGATCTATGGCGTGCAGGCAAGCGGGGCTCCGAGTATGCTCAACTCCATTGTCGATAAACAGATTGAGCGCCTGGATGAGGTGTCCACCATTGCGGACGGCATTGCGGTAAAGGAACCGGGCCAGCATACCTTTGAGATCTGCGGGCAATATGTGGATGAAATCGCCACGGTCACAGACGATGAGATATCAACTGCAATTCTTACCCTCATTGAACAGCAGAAGCTGATTACAGAAGGCGCTGGCGCCGTATCTGTTGCGGCCGCTCTGTTCAACAAGTTTCCCATCAAGGGCAAAAAGGTGGTCTGTTTACTGTCAGGCGGCAATATTGATGTCACGATCCTTTCACGGGTTATCAAACGCGGTCTCCTGAAATCGGGCCGTACCTGTTCATTAAATATTGAGCTGGTCGATAAACCCGGACAGCTGAAGGGCGTATCTGCTATCATCGCCGACATGGGCGGCAACGTGGTGTCCATCCACCATGAACGTGCCAGCGAGAACGCGGATGTGAACGGCTGCTACCTCAGGATCGAGCTTGAAACACGCAATTATGACCATATCCACCAAATTGAAAATGCCCTTAAGGATGCCGGATACCGGCTCAAAGACAATTTACAGTAAAAACGGATAAAAAGAAAAGCACCTGCAGCCTGAAAGGCCCGCAAGTGCTTTTCTTTTTTTATTTTTTATCGGTTAAGCCATGGCTTTCAAACAGGGATAAAAGCGAATCAATATCAGAATGGAGATCAATGGTGGCGTTTTGTTCAAACTGGCTGATATAGTTGCTGAAAGCCTCGATGATCATGTCAAGGCTGGCCTCGATCTTTTCCCTTGCCTGTCTGTTTTCATCTGTCTCTGACTCAGTCTGGTTGAGATTATTATAGGACCGTATGATGTCCAGTGTCATAGGGAGGTAGTTGATCTCAAAAGAAAAATGATACTCCTTTGGATTTTCCTCCATATGGCCCATGATTTTTTCCGTAAGGTTTTTGATGGTTTTAAGCTTTTCTGAAACTTCGGAGTTCTTCGTGTTATGAATGGCTGTATCAAGACAATCGGTTGCTTCCTTTAAAAGTTTTTTCTGTTCAAAAACGCGCTTTTTATCTGCGGAGAGGCTGTCAGATAAAATTTCATCAGAAAACAGCTCAGGACAGAGTTTATCGGTGTTTTCGTTATAGTAATTTAAAACAGCCGCTTCATTGACGGTTTCGCCGTCAGCAGTCGCGTTAAAAGGTTCGTCAGCTCCTGTCGGCAGAAGTCCGTCCTTCAGCTTAAAATCAATGATCTTTTTGATGGCATCCTGTTCGGCCTTTTTTACTGAGACAGCGGCTCTCCCGCGGTCATTGACCAGCGCAAAATTGTGCTGGTCGTTAAAGCCTTCTGGATAAATGGTGTTTTTAAGCACCTGCTCTGATTCTCTGGTAAAAGCAAGAGGCTCTGTTGTGAAATCCCCGGGAGTCGTTTCAGAATAACCTGAGAGTCCTTTCTGGGTTTTTACAAGATAGTAGGCATTGATATAATACAACAGCCATGAAAAATCTTTAACAGACAATTCGGAGTGATGCTTTTTAATGACTTCGGCACAGCCTTCGGCGGAAGGATTTTTGACCTCAGGATCAATTACCGGGTTATCACTCAGGTCAATGAACAGGTTTCTTTCTTTGGCCCGGTACTGGACAACCAGGTCAGGCACTGCGGCGAAGCGGTTATCGCTCAGATCAAGCACAAAAGAGTAGAGGCTTAAGATAAAGCCGCCTTTATATTTGTTATTCAGACGAGTGACATCCTCAAGGCTAAAGGGAATTTCCTGAATAAGGTTATGGCTCAGATCTGCTTCCTGTAGCTTGAATAAATATTCCATGCCCTCCAATGAACGAATCTCCATGCCTGACGCCTTCAGACTGCGGACTTCCTTTAAATCATCAATGGTCACTGCCTCGTTAATGTTTGATAACTTTTTTCCCGCACGTTTATTAAGCTCATTTAACACGCTGTGTGCGAGATTGACATCCGGAAAAATTTCGCCGAGCGGTACAGGACGGCTTAAATCCAGTTTTCCGGGTTTGTAAGAGGCCTTGCCGCCAAATAATTTTTTAAAAATTCCCATATGATCGATTCCTTTCCTCGTCTTCAATTCATCATGGCTTGCAGATCCCACAGGGCGTATAGCCCTGCCCCACCGCATCATCACGCGACTTAAAAGTGGTCTGATTATCGGCTTTTGGCAGCCCGCTGCAGCTTGGAAGATGAAATTTTTTAGTTTTTGTGTTTCCAATATAGACGATAGGTTTTGCCGAGATGGCCGGGGATTCATCAGCAGACGCCGGGGTTTCCATTTTTCCGCTGTTTTGTGTGATGAAGCTGATCCCCTGGCCGTCGCTGATGGCCACCACATTGCCCTCTCTATCCGTTTGGAAAATGGTTTTTCCCCTCAGTTTGTTTAAAGTATTTTCGCTCGGATGACCATAGGTGTTATCCCTGCCAACACTGATCACCGCATACTGCGGATTAATAAGAGAAAGAAAAAGCTCTCCGGTAGAGGTGTCGCTTCCATGATGGCCAACCTTGAGAACATCGCTTTTAAGCTTTAACCCTGCCTGAGCGATGGCATCCTGCTCATCTTCATTTTCCCCGTCACCGGTAAATAAGAATGATGTCTCGCCATAGGCTACCCTGGCGATGGGTGAATAGTCATTGAGCTCCGTATAGCTTTTCCCCTCAATCGGAGAAAAAAGATCAATGGAGACAGCATCGCCTGCCGGAATACTGACGCCGGCATAGGCAGCATTGGCTTTTAAGCCCTTTTCACTAAGGGCTTTCATAAAGTTTTCAAACAGCATCGTATTGTGTGCAACCTTTGGTAAATAGACACTTTCGACAGCATAGTTTTTTAGAATTTTTTCAGCAGACCCCATATGGTCACTGTGCGGATGGGTGATGAGCATGACGTCAAGCTTTTCGACTTTTTGGGCCTTCAGGTAAATATTGATGGTATCATAATTCTCTGGATTGCCCGTATCAATCAGGATATTTTTATTGTCTGGTGTCTGGAGCAGGGTACAGTCGCCCTGCCCCACATCAATATAGTGAACCCGCAGCGTTCCATCGGCATAGACGGAAAGCCCGGGGTCCTCCTTAAGCGCGGAGCATCCGAACACCGAGAAAGCAAGAAAGACTGCAGTCAGCAGCAGGCCTAAAAATTTATGTTTTGTCACGATTCTTCCTCTTCTTTAATGGTTTGGTCAATTAGTTTTTCCTTTGTATCTTCTTCCCTCGCCTGTTTTTCCCGGTTTTGTTGGCCGATGCTGTAAGCGCCGGAAATAATGGCGCCGACAAAGCAGGCTGTGCTGAAAATGCTGGTAACTGAAATAACAATGGCGGTAAACTGGCTGTAAAACATGCCTTCCACGCGAACCGGGTAAATATCGCCATATCCGATGGTAGAAAAGGATACAAACAGATAATAGAGCAGGTCCAGATAGTCTAGAGGCCGTTCTGTGGCGTGCTGAAAGAAAAAGGGGTTGGTTTTCCAGCAGCTGTAGATCATTAAATACAGGATTCCCAGCTCACATCCCATCAAGGCGCCCATACCCTTTATGATACCAAAAGCCTCGCGGTTTCTGCGCCGTTCATTGGTGGGCTTCATCAAAATGTTGGGATTGATAATGGCGCGGATCATGACAGAAAAGCACAAAAACAGGGCGAAAAGGAGTCCGATAAAGGTCAGGAGAAGGCTTGGCCGGGATACAAAGCTGGCAAAATAGACAAAGGAATGGCCCAGCAGCAGATAAAAAATAACATCGACATAACGGCTGACCATGTCATCCTCAAATTGATCAAGCCCTACAAAAAGCTTTTGCACAAAATACATGATAACAATGAAGATGATGAAAGTAGCCACCAAACCCAGAATCTCGCGCACAGTGACCATATGGCTCATGGAGATAGCAATAACCGAGATGACTAAAAGCAGGGCGTTTACGGTCAGAAGCCCGTGACGGTCGTAATAGCGGGTTAATTTTAGGAGATAGCGGCGCACTGGACGGATCCGTGTCCCGGCTTCCATATTCTTGCGCAGAAGAGCTTTGTAGTGCTCTCTGTTGATATATAAAAACACCTCAAACAGAAAAAGACAGAGGACAAAAATATCATAAAAAATCAGAATGGCGTTGCCGTTTGCCAGAGTCTGATGCACGGTCAGATCATTTACTACATTATCCATTCTACGTACCTCTCTAATGTTTATTAATGAGCGCCAGCTTTTGCTTACGGGTGAGGCTTTTGATCGCGGCTTCACGCCGCAGCGCGTCGCTTTTATTGTCAAATTCCTCTTTGTATACCAGCTCAACCGGTTTGCGGCTTTTAGTATACTTGGCACCTTTGCCGCTGTTGTGGGCTTTCAGGCGCTTTTCGATGTCGGTTGTCCAACCTGTATACAGGCTGCTATCTTTACATTTTAATATATACACGTAGTGTTTGTCCATAAACAGTATGTCATCCTTAATGATATTTTTCATTAAAAAAGATCCCCGGAGGGATCTTTAAATTCCATTTGGGACAGTCCTAGAACTCGTTTCTTGGTCTTCTGGTAGACTGTTTTCTTTTAGATCTGCATTCTTTACATCTTTTAGGTTCGTTATCGAAGCCTTTTTCTTTGTAAAATTCCTGTTCACCAACAGTGAATACAAATTCAGCACCACAATCCTGACAAACTAAAGTTTTATCTTCCATTGTGTCTAGTTACCTCCATTTAAAATTTCTTGTACAGGGTCTGATTCAGTTTTTAAATGGAGTAGATGTTTCAGGACATGGTAACCATTTGAAATCAATGTAATCATTACTATACTATGGGTTTATTATACACTAATTATTTGTTGTTTGTAAAGCGATTTCTACCAGAATTGTGTTAATTTTGCATTTTATGTTTTTGTTTTTTAAAGGGCACAGCGCAAAATTGTGCTGTGCTTACCAAATCTGTAAAATAAAAAAAAATAGTCATTGCATATCGTTGCGCAATGACTATTTTTATATTTTCTAAAATTAATTACGAAACGTATTAATTTTGATTTTCCGCTACCATCATTTCCTTAACCTTCATCAAACGGGTAATGTTTCCACGCTCGTTATCTTCCAGCTTCATGGTAATATACTTGATGGTTTCCAGCATTTCCGGAATCATGACGTGTTCCAGTGCGTTGACACGGCGTCTTGTCTTTTCGATTTCATCAGCCAGCATGTTACAGGTTTTTTCAACCTCTGCCAGCTCGATGAGCAGCGGTAAAAGGGCTGCCATGTCCAGTACCGCCCCATCCAGCTCGCCTGATGTAAAGGCAAAGCCGTACGGCAGATCTGTACCGCCCTCAATGGCTGTGTACTTGATGGTCGGCACATCGACATTCATGATATTTTGTTTTCCAAGCTCTATGGTCGCTTCACGGGCCGGACACAAGAGCGCCTCGGTTACCGCTGCCTCACCCATTCTGGCGCCGGCAATGGCAAAACGTCCCATGGCAGCACCCAGCTGCTCTTCAATTTCTTCCCGGAGTTCTTTATTTCTGCGGATATATCCCATAAAACGCCTTACCATTTCGTCCCGTTTATCCTTTAAGAGCTTATGGCCTCTTGTGGCTGTCTTAAGCCTTTTCTTGAGACGGGTCAGCTCCATCCGGGTAGGATTTACACGAATAGCCATGGCTTATTCCTCCTCGTCTATGATATCATCGTCTTCACTTAGCGGAGAGGGAATGTATTCATCAATATATTCGTCCTTAATACGTTTGAGCTCTGTACGCGGCAGGATGGATAAAAGCTCCCAGCCAATGGTTAGGGTTTCTTCGATGGTCCGGTTGGTCTCAAAGCCCTGGGATACATAGCGTTCCTCAAATTCTGTGGCAAAGCGCGCGTAGATTTTATCGACATCCGACAGCGCTGCGTCCCCCAGGATAACGGCCAGCTCCTTGGCGTCCTTCCCACGGGCATAGGCTGAGAACAGCTGGTTCATGGTATCCGCATGATCCTTACGGGTCTTGCCTTCCCCGATCCCCTTATCCTTCAGACGGCTGAGCGACGGCAGTACGTCGATGGGAGGCTCAATCCCTCTTCTGTACAGATCTCTGGATAAGATAATCTGGCCTTCGGTGATGTACCCGGTTAAGTCAGGGATCGGGTGGGTCTTGTCATCCTCAGGCATGGAGAGGATTGGAATCTGGGTTATGGAGCCTTTTTTACCGCGCATACGGCCGGCACGTTCATACAGGGTCGCAAGGTCAGTATACAGGTAGCCAGGATAGCCACGGCGGCCTGGGACTTCCTTTCGGGCTGCGGAGACTTCACGCAGTGCCTCGGCGTAGTTGGTGATATCGGTCAGAATGACCAGCACCTGCATATCCAGCTCATAGGCCAGATACTCGGCACAGGTGATTGCCATACGCGGCGTGGAGATACGTTCGACAGCTGGGTCGTTGGCGTAGTTCATAAACAGCACTGCACGTTCGATAGCGCCTGTACGGCGGAAATCCTTGACGAAGAAGTCTGCTTCTTCAAAGGTGATCCCGATGGCGGCAAAGACAACGGCAAAACCTTCATCGTTGTCGAGAACGCGGGCCTGGCGGGCAATCTGAGCCGCCAGCTGCGCGTGCGGCAGACCGGAGCCGGAGAATACTGGCAGTTTTTGTCCACGAACCAGAGTGTTCAGACCATCGATGGCAGAAACGCCTGTCTGAATAAACTCAGCAGGATAGTCGCGGGCAACCGGATTCATTGGTGAACCGTTGATGTCCAGTTTCTTTTCCGGAATAATTTCCGGTCCACCGTCGGTTGGGCGTCCCATACCGTCAAATACACGGCCAAGCATATCCTTGCTCACGCCGAGCTCAATGCCGTGGCCCTGGAAACGTACCTTTGAGTTTGAGATTCGCAGGCCCTGGGAGCTTTCATAGAGCTGTACCATGGCTTTATCACCATTGACCTCGAGAACTTTACCAAGACGTTTTTCACCATCAGCCTGCTCGATTTCGACCAGCTCGTCGTATTTTACACCTTCCACATGGTCGACCAGCATCAATGGGCCGACGACTTCACTAATGGTTTTGTACTCTTTATTCATCGTCACCACTTCCTTCCATCAGTGCTAAGAACTCAGCTTCCATTTCGGCGGCAATGGCCGGGAAGCGTTCTTCTTTCTGGTCTTCCGGTACGTATTTCATACGGGCAATTTTTTCCCGGATATCCATGGTGATGATTTTAGCAAAGGGCACGTTCAATTCAAGGGCGGCAACGCCTTTTTCGTACCAGGCCAGAATCATGCTCAGCATGGCGTATTGTTTTTCAAGTGAAGAGTAGGTGTCAACATCGTCAAAAGCAGACTGGTGCAGGTAATCCTCACGGATCGACTGAGCACACTCCAGTGTCAGGCGGTCCTTAAAGCCCAGGGCGTCTACCCCGACGAGACGGACAATTTCATCCAGCTCAGCTTCTTCCTGGAGGATCTGCATGGTCTGGCGAACATGAACAGACCAGTCGGTCTCAACTGATTTGTCAAAATAAACATTCATTTTGTCACTGTACAGCGAGTAGCTCTGCAGCCAGTCAATGGCTGGGAAGTGACGTTTGTACGCCAGGTTGGCGTTCAGGCTCCAGAATACCTTAACGATACGCAGGGTTGCCTGGGATACTGGTTCGGAGATGTCACCACCCGGAGGTGATACAGCCCCGATGGCGGAAATAGCGCCATAACGATCTTCTGAGCCAAGGCATTTGACAAAGCCTGCACGTTCGTAGAATTCTGCCAGTCTGGAGGAAAGATAGGCCGGGTAGCCTTCTTCACCGGGCATTTCTTCAAGACGGCCGGACATTTCACGCAGCGCCTCGGCCCAGCGTGATGTGGAGTCGGCCATAATTGCCACTTTATAGCCCATATCACGGAAGTATTCCGCGATTGTGATACCGGTATAGATGGATGCTTCACGGGCGGCTACGGGCATATCTGAGGTATTTGCGATAAGAACGGTACGCTTCATCAGGGACAGGCCGGTACGCGGGTCATGCAGTTCCGGGAATTCCATCAGAACATCGGTCATTTCATTACCACGTTCGCCACAGCCAATGTAGACAATGATGTCGGCATCGGCCCATTTTGCCAGCTGATGCTGTACAACGGTTTTACCGGAACCAAATGGCCCTGGAATAGCGGCGATACCGCCCTTAGCGATCGGGAACAGCGTGTCAATGACGCGCTGGCCGGTGACCATAGGTTCATCGGGGGCGATTTTTTCTGTATAGGGACGGCCGCGTCGCACTGGCCAGCTTCTGAGCATGGGCACTTCTACGATTTCTCCGTCCTTTTTCTTAATTCTGGCAATGGGTTCGACAATATTGGCTTCACCGTCGAAAACCCAATCAACGGTTCCTTCCAGTTTTGGCGGCATCATGATTTTCTGAAGCACTGCCGGTGTTTCCTGCACAGTACCGATCACATCGCCAGGTTTTAGCACATCGCCCTTCTGGCAGGCCGGTACAAAAGGCCATTTCTTTTCGCGGTCAAGCTTGGGAACATCAATCCCTCTGCTGATACGGTCTCCGGATTCGTTGTAAATGGTGGTCAGCGGTCTCTGGATACCGTCAAAAATACTTTCAATCAGGCCAGGGGCCAAATCAACGGACAGGGGTTCACCTGTCACATATACGGGTTCGCCTGGGCCTAGGCCGGCGGTTTCTTCATATACCTGGATAGAGGCTCTGTCACCTCTTAATTCAATTACTTCACCAATGAGTCGTTTTTCACTGACTCGGACAACGTCAAACATCTGAACATCGGCTAGTCCGGTTGCTACAATCAGCGGACCGGCAACCTTGACAATTGTCCCTACTTGCTTCATGGTTGATTGTTCATTGGGCTGAATCATCGTTCTATCCACCCCTTTCTATAGTTTATAAAATATCTGCGCCAATGGCTTTTTCAATGTTATCCTGAATCCCCTTCATGCCTAATCCGTTGGTTCCAAAACGGTTTGGAATTGGGATGATGGCTGGAAAGGGCTCTGTTTTATACTTTTCAATGGCTCCCGGCACCAGGGCGGCGGCCTGTTCGGTAATGTAAATGACAGCTGTTTCTTCTTTGGCCAGCGCGTGGATGGCTTTTTCGATATCCTTCGCTGCATTGGCATAAACGGTGCGAACTCCAAGCGCCTGGAAAACCATGATGGAATCCTGATCGCCGATAACGGCTAATTTAGCTTGCTCACTCATGATTTCCTCCTAAATAACGCCGAGTTCCGCGAGCGGTATTTTAATACCGGAGCGTTTACCCGCAAACATGACCCGAAGGGCCTTTCCTTCAGCCTGACGTTGGAACAGGTAGTTTGCGATGGGGCCGATGCTGAAGGAATCACTCCTTCGTTCGTGAATCATGTTGAAAGCCGCATCTTCAAACTTCTGTTCGACTTCTGACAAATTTCCGTCCTGTGCATAGCGTTCAAGAACAGACTTGATCAGAATGCTATGTTCTCCGTGTCCCAGCTGTTTTGCCAGCTGTTCATTTGGAATATCCGTTGCGTCAAGCAGTGCCTTTTCTTCGATTTCACCGCCTGGTATCAACAGGGGTTTTACCTTGAAGGTCCCCCAGTCCAGAATATTGGCTCTGAGCACTGTCAGAATATTGGTAAAATCAATTTTTGCTTTGTAATATTTTTTCAGCAGCTCGCTTGAATGCTTCTGCTGTGATAAGGTTTCTAAAATCTGTGCATAAGCCGCGTTATCAATGGTCACACTGATGACTCTGGGGTCGGTGACATCCTCAAGACGCTTCAATGGCTCTCTGAAGCATTCCGGCAAAAGACTGTAATCACCGTGCTCCAGGGCTTTCTGAAGAATATCCAGCGGAATGCCGCCGCCTTCAAGCAGAAGGTTTTCGACTTCGACCCGCTGCAGCTGTCCTTTTAATATGGCTTTGATGTTATGGACATCTGTTGGGATAAGCAGAAGATCCGTTACCGTCTTATCCGGGGTGATCTCATTGATGAGGTTCCGGGTTTTGGTCAGCTCTGCGTCAATCAGGTTATCGAGCTGGCTGTGGTCCTTGGCTTCTGCGCCATAGCCGATTTCATCCAGGAGCTTGAGCGCTTCGGTTTCATCGGCCTCCCAGAGGCGGTTCCAGCGTGTCCGGTCGATAAGGCCTGCTTCCTGCACCTTGATACGCCCTATTGCATAGGGATAACTGGTTTCAGACATGGCCTACACCTCCACTTCAAAAAGCATTTCTGCAACCTCTCGCTCATATTTTTCGCGGGCGTCATCGATGAGAACATCGAAGGAGCCATTAACATCGCTCATTTCACCGATGAGCATAACGCCGGAATTAAAAGATGCCGGTGTTTCGTCAAGGGTCAGCTCTCCAATTTTTCCGGCTTCCTTAAGGGCGGCGTTCAGCTTGTTCAGCAGACCGTCCCTGTACCGCTTCATATCCTTTTCTGGGACTTGCAGTTTTTCGGTTCCGGTTTCAGAGCCATTCACGACAATCTTTGTCACGAGCGCTTCGTAGCGGCTTTCGTCAAGAGTGTCGAGAGCTGTTCTTGCTTTGTCAAAAACTTCATCGATAACCTTACGTTTGACGGCCAGAATGTTTTTTCTGGAATCTAAACGGGTCATCAGCTGGCTTCTGCGGTGGACTTCCTCCACATCGGCCTTTTCTTTATTTTTTAGCGCGTTCAATGTCAGCTCTGTACGGCGCTCAATGGCGGCCACAGAGGACTGAACCTTTTCTGCCGTTTCCTGTTCGATCAAAGCCACATCTTCATTGGCCTTTTCTAGGATTTTTTCAATAATTTTATCGGCACTCACACGCTGTCACCTCACTTTCACGTGTTTTGCAGTTTTTATAACTGGATGCTGTAGATTAACAGGATGGATACGAGTAAGGCTAAGATCGCGTAAGTTTCTACGATCGCGGTAATGGTGATCCCTTTTGCGAAAGCAGATTCATCCTTGGCGGTCATATGAATAGACGCTGCAGCGGCTTTCCCCTGGGCAATCCCGGAGAGTAAGCCAACGATGCCGATTGGGAAACCGGCTGCCAGGAAAGACATTCCCTGATATAAACTTAAATCAAGAGGGGTGCCCCCTAAAATACCGATCTGAACCATGATAAGAACCGCTGTCAGAAAGCCATAGATCCCCTGTGTGCCTGGCAGTGCCTGGAGTACAAGCATTTTACCGAACATTTCCGGACGTTCCGCAACAACGCCTGCTGCGGCTTCACCACTAATCTGAACACCCTTGGCAGAACCAATACCTGCTAAACCGGCAGCGATTGCTGCACCAAAAATAGCTAATGCTAAACCTAAAGACATGATTTCATTCCTCCTAAACTTCTTTAGAATTGTCAATGACATCTATTGATTTTGTCTGAATTGCCAGTGGTTCGAAGTTATAACCACCGCCATCGTAAAACTTATTAAAAAATTCAATATACTGGAGACGGCTGTCGTGTACATAAGCGGACAGGAGACTCATTGTGATATTGAAAACATGGCCGATAAAGTAGATCACAAGGGATAAGATAAACCCGAGCACATTGATCTGCACCATTCCGGCCAGAATATTCATAACCATGGCGATAACGCCGGTGGCCAGTCCTAAAGCAAGAATACGGGCATAGGACAGAATATCACTCAGGTAGCTGGTGACATCATAAAGTCCCATAATACCGCCGAATGCCTTGCCCACAATATTTTTCTTTTCACGGCCTGCTGTAAAGAGGATAATGACCGCGCCCACAATGGCGAGGACCATTCCCACGGTTCTGGTCTGTTCTAAAAAGATCAAACCTGCGCCGGCAATCAGCAGCATCCAGCTGACCTGATCAAAGATCGCGTCCAGCACATGGCCGGCGCGGACCTGCTCTACGATTTTGATGGCCATACCCGAGAAGATATGGAGCACCCCGATCACCAGAGAAAAGATCAGCATCGCTACCGGGTTATCCAGCGGCGAGAAGAGAATGGGATGAAAGGTTTCGCCAAAATAGCTGCCGAAAAGTATCCCAAAAATCATGGTTGTGATGCTGGAATAAAACAAAAGTGTAACCAGCATACCAAACTGTCCCTTTGGTTTCATGATCTTTTTCATGAGTCCAAAGATAATGGCCATGAGCGCTCCGTAGCCAAAGTCCCCCATCATCATCCCGAAAATTACCCAAAACCACGGTGCGGACACTGGTGTAGGATCGATGGTTCCCGGCTTTGGCGGGGAGTACATATCTGTAATTGACTCAAAAGGCTTCCAGAACTTTTTATTTTTCAGTGCTGTCGGGGGCTGTTCGCCTTCCTTTGGGTCGCTGTATTCCAGATCATATACGTCTGTTACCTGGCTGACGGCATTTTCAACCGATTCCATCCGGTCATTTCTTACCCAGCCTTCCACACAAACTGTTTCAACCGTTTCCATGAACTTTACAGACTGGCGTTCCTGCTCGGCTTTATACTGTTCACTCAGAAGTTCAAGCTCCTGCTGTGACCCGGCCAGCTCAGCCATCTGTTTTTCATAGGATTCAATATCCTTTTCCAGAAGCTCAATTTTTTCCTGATTGCTCTTGCTGATTTCAGACGCGGTTCCTGTTACTCTCGGGAGGGATGCCTCTACAAAACCAAGAACCTTGATATTGTCTGAAAGAGCGGCATCGTCCTCCATGAAGGAGACAATCAGAGCTGCCTGGCCTTCAGCTGTTTTTCCAAAAAGCTGAATTTCAGCATTGTGTTCCGCCACAGCGGCAACGATTTCTTCATGTACGAGAGGTGGCAGATACCCAATATGAAAATTGGTGTACTGCGTTGGTCTCAGCTCTTCGATGGGAACATCCATCGAAAGCCATGGCTCCAGCTGGGAGCACTCGGATTTCAACGTCATAATTTCAGAATGTGCTGCTGAAAGCTTATCCGAGATCGCTGAGGTTTCCTGAACCAGAGCTTCGCCCTTTTCGTTACGCTTAATAAACTCATCGTAACCATATACCGGGCGGTCGCTGAAAAAGCTTTTCTTTTTCTGATAACGCTGCATAAACCGCAGCATGGCATCTGCCTGCTGTACGTCTAAATCAATCTGTTCATTTTTTGCGGTTTGTTCTGTCTCTTCGTCGGGTGGAATAGCCATGAACTCACCGCACCTCTGAAGTGAAAGCAGAAGAGCTTCCTTATCTTCCTTCAGGGCAATGAGCTTTGCTTTTTTCATTGGAATAATCATTGCGTTTCTACCCTTTCCAAAATAAATTCAACCGCCTTCGGGACACGAGTCCTGGCATTTTCAGCCATCTTCTCATCTGCGAGACCCGCATCGTGAAGGACGCGTTCCATTTCTTTTTCGGCCAATGCCTCCTCCTGCAGAAGAACTGCTTCAGAAGCTTCCTTGGCCTCAAGAATCAATGCGTCGCCCTTTTCCCTGGCTTCGGCCTCGGCCTGACGCAGGGTTTCACGCGCTTTTGCTTTTGCCTCCGAACGCATTTCTGCTGCACGCTCTTCAGCCTTGTTGATTGAATCCAGAATCGACATTTAATCACCACCTTTACTCTCAAATTCACACAAATTCAGATTTTCTTTATTCTTTATGACCGCTTCTGTCTTTATACCCAGATTCTTTCAGCAGCAAAAGAAATAATTGGACTTAAAAGCAATCTTTTTTGTTGACGTTTACAGGTTTGTTTTTAACATAAAAGACAGACACTGTCTTTTGCACCCGTTCGTTTCAAAAAAAAATTTAAAAGAAAACCCATGATAATATATTATCATGGGTTAAAGGGGTTTTCAACAAAAATTTATAGACATTCTTCAAAAATTTCGACGGCCCGGTCAATTTCCTCTTTATTAATAGTTAATGGAGGAACAAATCTTATGGCGTCACTACCTGCTCCTACTAAAAGAAGACCTTTTTCCATCGCTTTGTTTATAATTTCGCCAGTAGGGACTGAAACAGCGACTCCGATCATTAACCCCATACCACGCACATCCGTAATGCATTTATGTTCTTCTTTAAGTACACGCAGCTTTTCCATCAGATAGCTTCCCTTTTCTGCTACTTCGTCCAGAAAACCATCGCCGGTGATCACGCTCAATACATAGCGGGAGGCAGCCGAGGCCAGTGGATTACCGCCAAAGGTGGAGGCGTGGGTGCCTGGTGTAAAGACCTGAGCCACCTTATCACAGGCGATGATGCCGCCCATGGGGAAACCGCCTGCGATGCCCTTGGCCATACACACGACATCTGGTTTCAGATTGTAGTGCTGGTAAGCAAAGAATTTTCCGGAACGGCCCATACCACACTGAACTTCATCAAAAATCAAGACGAGGTTTTCGTCGTCACAGAGCTTGCGGACTGCCTGTAAATATTCATGATCAGCCGGATAAATACCGCCCTCGCCCTGGATGGGTTCAAGCAGCACTGCGCAGGTTTTATCAGTCACCGCTGCTTTCAAGGCATCAAAGTCATTGAATGGAACATGCGAAATTCCAGGCAGCAGGGGATCTAGTCCCTTATGGTATTTTTCCTGGCCTGTGGCGGTAATGGCGCCGTATGTACGGCCGTGGAAGGAATGATCCATGGCGATGATCTCAACCGCGTCTTCACTTTTAAACTGCTTGGCGTAAATCCGCGCAAGCTTTAAGGCCGCTTCATTGGCTTCGGCACCGCTGTTACAGAAAAAAACCTTGTCCAGCCCGCTGGCCTTTACCAGCATTTCCGCCGCGTCAATCTGAGGCTCAGTCCAGTAAAGATTGGAAACATGCATGATTTTCTGGCATTGGTCCGCGATGGCAGCATTGAGGCCCGGGTGGTTATGGCCCAGACAGTCTACCGCGATGCCGGCTACACAATCCAGATATTCTTTTCCGTTCACATCTTTTAAAACACAGCCATTGCCACTTTCGAAAGCAATGGGAAACCGTGCGTAGGTGGGCATGATTACTTTCTCTGCCCGGTTAATCAGCACTTCACTTTTGTTCATGTCTTTAATCTCCTAAATGTTCATATTTATGCTTGTGTCAGCGATTGGCGGATCATTGTCCCGCAGCCTGCCGCGGTAAAGAGTTCGAGCAGCAGAGAGTGTTCAACCTTCCCGTCCAGTATATGGACAGAATTGACCCCGGAGCGAATCGCGTCCACAGAATTTTCCACCTTCGGGATCATGCCGCCGGATATAATTCCCTCTTCAATAAGACGTTCAACCTCATCGACATCTAACCTGCGGATAATGGAGTCCGGATCGTTGGCGTCCATGTAGACCCCGTCAGTATCTGTGAGGTAAACCAGCTTTTCAGCCTTCAGCTCTTTGGCGATGGCATAAGCCACATGGTCTGCGTTTATGTTGTAGCTCTGCCCGTATTTGTCACTCCCGATCGGGGCAATGACTGGAATATAGTCGCTTTTGAGCAATGTCTGAAGGAGATCGCTCTTTACCCTGACAATATCGCCGACAAAGCCGATGTCCAGACCATTGACAAATTTCTTCCTCACCTTAAGCATGCCGCCGTCCTTACCGGAGATGCCGACCGCAGTAATATCTCGGTCTTCCAGAAGCTGGACAATTTCCTTGTTGATTTTACCGGAGAGCACCATCTCAGCCACTTCGATGACATCGTCGTTGGTAACGCGCAGACCGTCAATGAACTCGGTCTGGATATCCAGGTTGTTTAAAAATGCGGAGATGTCCTTACCGCCGCCGTGGACCACAATAGGGCGCAGGCCTACCAGCTTCATGAGGGCGATGTCGTCCATGACGGATTTTTTAATATCATTGTCATACATAAAGCTGCCGCCGTATTTGATGACAACTGTTTTCTTTCTGAATTGTTTGATATAAGGCAGCGCTTCGACCAGGATATTGGCCTTTTCGATGTACTGCGCCATGTTCTGTGTATTATCTGACATTTTTACTTCCTTCTCTGATTGATTGTTTTGTATGTGAATTAAGAGCGGTAATCGCCGTTGATTTTAACATAATCGTAGGATAAATCGCAGCCCCAGGCCGTTGCTTTGTCCTCGCCCTCTTTGAGGGTTACCATGATGGAGATTTCTTTTTCAGACAGCACTTTTTTAGCCATATCCTCATCAAAAGCGATGGGTACCCCTTCGTTCAGGAGTGTGATCATCCCAGCGCTGCTGAAAAATACCAGGGTGACCTTAAGCGGGTCGAAAACGACCCCGGACGCTCCGAGTGACGAAAGAACGCGGCCCCAGTTAGCGTCCTCTCCAAAGAGAGCGGTCTTTACCAGACTGGATTTAATAACGGCTTTCGCCAGAATGCGGGCATCTTTATCTGTCTCTGCTCCAGAGACAGTTACCTCGACAAATTTGGTTGCCCCTTCCCCGTCGCGGATGATGGATTTTGCGAGGTGCTCATTGACATAATAAAGAGCCTCACTGAATACGGCGAAATCCTGTGAGGTCACGTCATTAAGTGTGATTTCTTTGTTTCCTGCCTCACCGCTTGCCATCACTACAACCGTGTCGTTTGTGCTCATGTCGCCATCTACAGACATCATATTGTAAGTATCCTGGGTGATTTTAGCGAGCAGCTTCTGCAGACATTCCGGTTCAATGGCGGCGTCGGTTGTGACGTAGGAAAGCATGGTGGCCATGTTTGGGCAGATCATCCCTGAGCCTTTGGCCATCCCGCCGATATGAACCGTTTTTCCATCCAGCTCGATCTCCACCGCAATGGATTTGGTGGTCAGGTCTGTGGTGATAATGCCGTGGGCCGCGTCATCCGCATGCTGCGCATCATCCCCGAGCTGATCTACCAGGGTCTGTACACCCTTTAAAATTTTGTCAATGGGCATCACCACGCCGATGACGCCAGTGGAGGATACCAGTACCTCCTGTGTGCTTACGCCGAGAAGCTCGGCCGCAGCACCGGCGGTCTGCTCCACATGGCGCATACCGGTTTCCCCAGTGCAGGCATTTGCGTTTCCGCTGTTGACCACGACCGCGCGCTTATAGGGGGACTCGATCATCACTGCCTTATCCCATTGAACTGGCGCTGCCTGAACCATGTTGGAAGTGGTCATGATGGCTGTTGCAGCGGGCTTATCCGCAAACAGAAGCGCCATATCCTTATTTCCGTTATCCTTTATACCGGCGGCAATACCAGCGGCTTTAAAGCCTTTTGCGGCTAAAACGCCGCCATCAATTATTTTCATATCGTGTTCCTTTCACAATTAAACCGGAAAATCTGTAATAAAGTCAATTCCTGTTTTTTCATCAAAACCAAACATAAGGTTCATATTTTGAACAGCCTGTCCTGCCGCGCCTTTTACCAGATTATCAATGGCGCCGACGATGATCACGCGGCCTGTGCGCCTGTCAACCTTCAGGCCGATATCACAGTAATTTGAGCCTTTTACCCATTTGGTTTCCGGGAGCTTATCTTCTGTCAGACGTACAAAATATTCATCTTTGTAAAAGTCACGGTAAACCTGTCGCAGGCCTTCCTCATCCATATCGGTAACCAGGTTCGCGTAGCAGAGCGCCAGAATCCCGCGGTTCATGGGTGTGAGGTGTGGTGTGAAAAGCAGCTTCAGGTTCGTGCCTGAAAGCAATCCCAGCTCCTGCTCAATTTCCGGCGTGTGGCGGTGTGATCCCACCTTGTAGGCCTTGATGGATTCATTGACTTCACAATAGGAGAATGCAGTGTCACTGCTTCTCCCTGCTCCGGTGACACCAGACTTTGCATCGATGATAATACTCTGCGGATCAACCAGATGGTTTTTAAGCAGCGGTGCCAGGCTCAGAATGCTGCAGGTGGTGTAGCAGCCCGGATTGGATAACAGACGCGCGCCCCGGATGTCCTCGCGGTGCAGCTCACACAGGCCATAGACGGCTTCCTTCAGCAGCGCTTTATTATAATGGTTGACTTTATACCATTCTTCATAAATATCCACGTCTTTGAGACGGAAGTCTGCGCCGAGATCAATGATCTTTGTTTTTTTGAGGACATCTTCGGTCACCTGCTTTGAGGCAATACCGTGAGGCAGCGCCATAAAAATCACGTCCGATTTTTCGACCAATTCGTCCATATCCGCTGTTTCACACAGGGCATCTGTTACATTTTCATAGTTTCGATAGATATCTTTTAAAGGCTGCCCCGCAAAGCTCCTTGAGCCAACGGATACGACTTCCACCTCCGGGTGTCTGTAAAGTATTCTGAGTAATTCCTGTCCGGCATAGCCGGTTCCGCCGATAACTGATGCTTTAATCATAAAATCTCTCCAATTTTAGGTTTATTTTTTATTGTACAAATGGTACAATAAATTTTCGATAAATCATTAATAATGAACAATTAATGCTGACCGTTTCATTTTAAGCCGGAATACTTAATTATTAATTGTTAATGATTCATTTATAAAATAGCTTTTATGAAAACTATTTTGTAATTATACCCCTAATCATTTGAATATTCAAGCACTTTTTATGAATATTTATAAATAATTTACGCATATTTTTTCAAATATTCCTTGCAATTTCGGTTTTGGTATTGTATAATCATTCACAGATTGTAAGTGCAACACGAGAATAAATCAAATGAAAACAATTAAGAGGAGGCACAGTGTTATGAGTGCAAAAAAAGTTATTTTAGCCTATTCAGGCGGGTTGGATACCACAACCATCATTCCGTGGTTAAAGGAAACCTATGATTATGAAGTTATCTGCGTATGCGTCGATGTTGGACAGGGTAAGGAAACCGAAGGTCTGGAAGAACGGGCTTTATCCTCCGGCGCCAGCAAATTATATATAGAAGATGTTACCGATGAATTTGTTGAAGAGTACTGCTGGCCGGCACTCAAGGCTGACGCCGTCTATGAGAAGAAATACCTGCTGGGGACTTCCCTCGCCCGTCCGCTGATCGCCAAGGTATTAGTGGATATCGCCCACAAGGAAGGCGCGGAAGCCATCTGCCACGGCGCTACCGGTAAAGGGAACGACCAGGTTCGTTTTGAACTCGGGATCGGCGCTTTAGACCCGCAGCTTAAAATTATCGCACCGTGGCGTATCTGGGATTTACAGTCCCGCGAGGACTGCATGGATTTCTGCATTGAACATGACATCAAAGTCAGCATGAGCCATGACCAGAGCTACAGCCGTGACCGCAATCTGCTTCACATCAGCCACGAAGGCCTGGAACTTGAAGATCCTTCACTGGAACCGAAATATGACCATCTGTTAAAATTAACCAAAACACTGGAAGAAGCGCCGGACACTCCGGAAGAAATCGAAATCGAATTTTTAAATGGCGAACCTATCAAGATCAACGGTGAAGCCATGAGCCCGCGCAAAATTCTTGAAACCTGCAATGAAATCGGCGGCCGCAACGCCATCGGCGTGGTCGACCTTATCGAGAACCGTGTGGTTGGTATGAAATCCCGCGGTATCTATGAAACACCGGGCGGCACCATCCTGTACCGTGCCCATGAAGAGCTGGAGCACATGTGTCTGGATCGTGAAACCTTTGCCTTTAAGCAGCAGGCTGCTGTAAAATTTGCGGAAATCACCTACAATGGCCAGTGGTTTAACCCGCTGCGTGAAGCATTATCCGCTTTTGTGGATGAAACACAGAAAACGGTCACTGGTGTTGTGAAATTGAAGCTGTATAAGGGTAACTGCATTTTGACCTCTGTCTCCTCCCCCTACTCCCTGTACAACGCAGAGATTGCAAGCTTTACCACCGGGGATTTATACGACCACAAGGATGCCGAGGGTTTTATCCACCTGTTTGGTCTGCCGCTTAAGGTCCGTGCTCTTATGCGCATGAGCCATGAAGAAAAGGAAAAAGAAGCAGAAAAGGAAAACAAATAATGAGTAAAATGTGGGGCGGTCGATTTAATAAAGGAACGGATGCGTTAACAGACGATTTCAATTCCTCTATTTCCTTCGACCAGCGTTTATACAAACAAGATATCAAGGGCAGCATTGCCCACGCAAAAATGCTCGGGAAACAGGGAATTATCTCTGTTTCCGAGTCTGAATTAATTGTCAAAACCCTGGGTGAAATTTTAGAGGATATTGAGGCCGGAAAAATTGAGTTTTCCATTGATATGGAAGATATCCATATGAATATTGAATCCATCCTCACCGAGCGCATCGGTGAAACCGGAAAGAAACTGCATACTGGCCGCAGCCGCAACGATCAGGTTGCCACCGATATGCGTCTTTACGTTAAGGACATTTCCATGGAGCTCAAGGATTTGATAAGAGCTCTTGGCCTTACACTGCTGGATATGGCCAGCAAACATACCAAAACCATTATGCCGGGCTACACGCATCTGCAGCGGGCCCAGCCCATCACCTTCGCCCACCACCTGATGGCTTATGTTGAAATGTTCAGACGGGATATGAAGCGGCTCGATCAGGTCTACGACATGGCGGATACGCTTCCCCTCGGCTCCGGCGCTCTGGCCACCACCACCTACCCGCTGGACCGCTACTATGTCGCCAGCGAGCTGGGCTTTAAAAATGTGTCCATGAACAGCCTTGACGGTGTGTCTGACCGGGATTTCTGTATCGACTTTCTGGAGGCTGTGTCTGTTTTCATGATGCATCTGAGCCGTTTTTCTGAAGAAATTATTTTATGGTGCTCCTCAGAATTTAACTTCATCACACTCGATGATGCCTTCTCCACCGGCTCCAGCATCATGCCCCAGAAGAAAAACCCGGATATTGCAGAGCTTGTCCGTGGGAAGGCCGGCCGAACCTATGGCGACCTGCTGGGCTTTTTAACAACCATGAAGGGCATTCCCCTGGCATACAATAAGGATATGCAGGAGGATAAGGAACCTGTCTTTGACGCCTATGACACGGCTAAAATATGCGCCATTACCTTTGAGAAGATGATCGGCACCATGACGGTCAACGGTGAGGTGATGCGCAAGTCGGCCGCAGGCGGCTTCTCCAACGCGACTGACGCTGCCGACTGGCTTGTCAAGCACGGCGTAGCCTTCCGCGATGCCCACGCCATTATCGGAAAGCTGGTTTTCTACGCACTGGAAAAGGGCAAAAGCCTGGATGAGCTGACATTGGAAGAATACAATGCTGTCGACCCGGTTTTTGACGAGAGCATTTACGAAGCCATCGACCTGCAGACCTGTGTTAACCAGCGCGACATTGTCGGAGGCCCGGCAGAGAGCACAGTCCGCCGCGCCATCGCCGTTAACCGAAGCTTATTCCAAAAGGCATAAAATAAACCCCAGGCACACAGTATTTAAACTGTGTGCCTGGGGTTTTTGATGTTAAAGCCACTATGATATTTTTCTTGACTGTCCCCCAGGGGGTGGCCTTACAATAGAGAAAAGACCTGATCCAGTAACAGGAGGAATGTATATGCAAATTAAAGAGGCCTGCCGATGCTGCCGTCTGACGAAAAGAAAGCAGCCTACAGAGCTATACTGGAGTATCTGGACAGCATCGAGCTCTATCTGGATTCTGAGCTATCCAGCCTTCTGGAGGAGATAACAAGTGACATGGATCCTGAATCAATGGCAGAAGAAACCCGCCAGGCTCTGGATACCGTCTGTCAGGACATCGACACTTATATGGCGGAAAATGGTGAGGCCATCACCGCTTACCTTAAATACAAAAAATCCGACGCCTTTCAAAAAACACCGGCTGCCCGGCTTGAGCGCAGACTGCGTGAGTTTCAGAATGAAAGCGGCTATACTGAGGTTTTTATCCATAATATGGAGCGGCTCAGCCCTGAGTATCGGGCTTATCTTGCCCGGCTGAAAGAAGCCGACCGGCTGCTGACAGAAAAGTTTCCAGAGGCTGAGGCTTTATACAGGGGTGAAATGTAAAATGGGCACGGCGCAAAAATGTGCCGTGCCCAGAGTGCAGACAAATTTAATAAAATTGTCTGCTTAATGAGCCGTCTTTTTCCACAGCAATTGGTTGTTTTCAAAAAAGCGCTTTTATGCTTATTTGCGATTGTATGTCCGCATTGACACAGCAAAGCTCGCAATACTTAAAACTATGCACCATGCGAGTGCCAACCATAAACTATTCCCCAAAGGCAAATCAAGTGTCAAGGCTCTCAAACTATCAATCATCGGTGTCATGGGTTGTATTGAAGAAAACCAACCAATACCGTTTGGCATAGTGTCAACGGGAGCAAATCCTGAACTCAAAAAAGGCAGAATAAAGAGAGGAAACAATAGTCCAGTTGCTCCCTCTACTGACTTTGAAATCGTCCCGCAGAGTACAGCGATTAGTGTAAATGTAATATTTATTAGCAAAAGAAGTGCTATCACCCAAATCCAATCTACAAGCCCTGCTTGTGGTCTAAAGCCAAGAATGGGAGCCGTTACGACAATGACGGCGTTTGAAATGATACCTCGTATCACTCCGGCACCTGTATGACCAATCAACACAGCAGATTTTGAAATAGACATACAGCGAAAACGGTTTATGATACCTTTTGTCATGTCCGCTGTAACATTCATAGCCGAATATTGAGATGCCTGAGCGATACTTTGAAAAATAATTCCCGGAACAATAAAATCAATGTAATTATAATCCCCTACATTAGATATGCCGCCAAATACCGTACCAAATAAAAGAATTAAGCAAAATGGTATTAGTGTTGCTGTCAGGAGTGTTTCAGGATTTCGTAAAGATATAATCAAACAGCGTTTAAACATCACCCATGTATCGAGAAGCATATTTTTATTGGATTTTTTCATATTGATTTCTCTCCTTTTTTTCATCAATCAGTGTTAAAAATACATCTTCTAATGAGGGGAAGTTTTGTTCTATACTGTCCGCAGAAATTCCATTTTCGGTTAAAAGTTTTATCGCTGTATTGGCTTTTATCTCACTGTCAAAAATAAGCCGTATCCCTCTTTCAGGCATTATTTCTTTCAGATACTTTGTCGTACCCTCTGCAATGATTTTGCCTTCATGCAAAATGGCAATAGTATCAGCGAGATATTCAGCTTCTTCTAAATATTGTGTTGTGAGAAACACAGTTGTCCCTGCCTTTGCCAGATCTTTTACCAAGTCCCACATGGCAATACGGTTTTGCGGGTCAAGTCCTGTTGTAGGCTCGTCAAGAAAAAGGACCTCAGGGTTTCCCATAAGGCTCATTGTTATATCAAGCCTGCGTCGCATACCTCCCGAATAGGTAGACACTTTTTTGTTGGCCGCATCCTCTAATCTCGAAAAAGACAGCCACTCGTTTACAGTGTTTTTGAGGTTTGGCAGACGTTTCAGTTGTCCAATAAGCATCAGGTTTTCTCTGCCTGTCAAAACTTCATCTACCGCTACAAATTGCCCTGTCAGGCTGATACACTCACGGACATTGCCACTGTTTGTTGCAACATCAAACCCATTAATAACGGCACTGCCACTGTCTGCTTTCAAGAGTGTGGAGAGAATTTTGATAACTGTCGTTTTTCCTGCACCATTTGAGCCGAGCAGGGCAAAGATACTACCTTTTTCAATAGTGAAACTGACATCTTTCAATACATGATTTTCCTTATAGGATTTTTGCAGCCCAGATACTTTAATTATTATTTCTGACATGGTTATCCTCCTCTTTGAATACATGCGCATGTATGTTATTGCTGTAAATTTTACTGCCTTTAGAAAGGCAGTAAAAAACTGTTTTATTCTTTTTTAAATTCATTTCTACCGATTGTCAAATAAATCTCTTTCATTTCCTCATCCATTACAGGAACACCAAGCGATGTTGAGAGTTGTTCAAAGAACAAAATTTTATCGACATATTCTTCGTAAGACACCTCAAATGCATAAGGGGTAAGCCATGAGGCAGTAAGCCACGCAATAATTTGTGATGCCTGTTTGGGAAAAACCACATTCATGGAACCGTCTTTGTTTCCCTCATTCAACAGTTTTTCCATATATGGAGCCATGACATTTATTTGGAAAATCATCTCATTCTTAAAAACAACAGGATTATTTGCTAACTTCTCCATCTGTGCCCTCATACTGTCGCTTATATCCATATGGGCACGCAGACTAAATTTGGCTACAAAACGAAGCTTTTCCAAGGCACTGAGCCCCTCTTGTTTATCAGCGAGCAAGTATGGATTATTATCTTCGAAAGATTTGTACATAACACTTCCAATCAATTCTTCCCGGGATTTAAAATAATGGTAAAATGCTCCCCGTGTTACACCAACTTCCTTTACAACATCTTCGACATTCACATTTTCAAGTCCCTTTTCAGCAAAAAGACGCATAGCAGTTTCCAATATATTCTGTTTTGTTTTTTGGTCTGGATCATGACGTGGCATATAAACACCTCCTGTACATACGCATGTATGTTTTTTAAATTATAGCTTTTTAATTTGCTTTTGTCAACAAAAACAAAATTAAGAAAATATAGTACCAAACACAAGAAATGAAAAGTCCGGATCACGCTAAACCTATACGTCTACGTCCATGCGTCACTCGGGGTGTAAAAGCTCAAGTGGTTAGAAAGAGCAGAAGTGTTTTAAAGCCAATGGATTGCACAAAAAAGCTGTCTGCAAATTAAAAGAACACCCGGTTTGAGATTAAAAACGAATTCTTGAAATTTCCATTTTTACCAAAAGTGGGTTTTTTAACCTACGGACAGCGGTAAAGCGCATCAAACTTATGCAGTCCATTGATACTGTTTTTACTTTAACAATGTGCATCTCATTGTCATTAAAAACCAAGGAGTGCGATTTCGGACAGGGCCGTATCGTATTCGCCGTCCTCAGGACCCGAGTATGTATCCTCAATGGTAAAGCTCAGGGTGTCGCCACCGTGGAGGGGCACCACCTCGGGCAGTGCAAAGTACTGTGCGCCGCGGTCATTTTCCAGCTGGAGGGTACAGAGGGGCGAACCGTCATACAGGTGCACCTTCAAAAGGCGTACCCGCCCGTTTTCGGCAAAGGATTTGTCACTTTTACAGTAGCCGTTTCGGACGAGAAAGCCCTTCAGCTCCATGCTGTGGACAGGTGTGATGAGAAGCCGCTCACCCACGCCGGAGCCGGACGTGCCCTCTACCCAGGCGGTGTCCAGGCTGTTGTCCTTCAAATTTTCGGCGCCGTAGGAAATCCCGGCCATGGGTGTCTTGGTCGAAGATGCGCTGATCTGGTAGTCCTGTGTTCTCGGAATGTTTTCTCCGCCTGAGGCGGCCCGCAGGGTTCCATAATCCTCGTACGCCTTGGCCGAGCCGGTGTCAATTTTTGAGGTGTTGGCAGTGGGTTCGGCTGTAGCGGCGGGTGCTGGCGTCTCCCCTTTCTCCTTTCCTTTTCCACCATCGGTGTAAATATTGACGCAGCCTGAAAAACAAAGACAGACTGCCAAAATGAGTGCTGTTGCTGTTAACCTTTTCACTTCTGATTCCTCACTTTCAAAAGATTTTCTTTTTTCATCATAGCACCTTTTCAGAGACCTTGCAACTGAAAAATGAGCACGGCACACTTTTGCGCCGTGCTCATTTTTTCTGGTTTTCATAGTCCTCCATCTGCATACGGTCCGCAATTTCAAGATCACGCAGGCCGGCCCGGGATTCCATGTGATGCCGAAATTCGTGCCGGAGTGTTTTTTCCATCTGTTTTTTTAACGCCTCATCGCTCAGATAGCCGTACACACGCTCAAAAGAGCCGTAATAAATGACGATATAACGCCCCATGATCTGGTCCCGGTGATACTCGCCCATGATGTAGAGGTCGTCCCCTCTGGCTTTTGGGTGGCGTTTGGCTTCTGGCAGAAGCAAAATGCCGCCGTTGAGCTCTTCATAAAAAGCCGGCGGCAGCGTATTGGCAATGGTGTCAAGCACTGCCTCAAACTGGTCAATATCCATCATTTTTACCCGACTCCTTTCGCTGATGCAATTTTGTATTCTTTACGGCGGTTCTTTAGTATGGTATAGTAAGACTATCATACCATGACATAAGGAGACCAGCAAATGAATTGTGAAGAAACCTTAAGCAGGCTGGATGCCCTGGGCATTACCTACGAAAAATTAGACCATCCCGCGGTTTATACCATCGGGGAGATGGATAATCTGGACATTACCTCTAAGTGTAATGTAGTTAAAAACCTGTTCCTGCGCGACGCCAAGGGGAAGCGCCATTTTCTTGTGGTGCTCGACAAGGATAAAAAGGCTGATCTGGCAGGAATCCGTGAACAGGTGGGCTGTTCAAAGCTCAGCTTTGCTTCGGAAGAGCGGCTGATGAAGCACCTTCAGCTGACCAAGGGGGCTGTCACCCCGCTGGGCGTATTCGGAAACCCAGAAGCCAATGTGGAGGTTGTTCTCGATAAGGACCTGGAGGGCTGTCCGAACCTTGGCGTGCATCCCTGTGACAATACGGCTACAGTTGTCCTCAGCTATGAGGATCTCGTTAAATGCATCGAAAGCAATGGCAACAGCATTGCATTGCTGAATCTGTAAAGGAAAGGTAAATACAAAATGCGTAAAGCAAACCGAGAGATTAAAGATGAACAGCTCATGCGCCAGACGCTGGAGACAGCGGATACATGCCGTCTGGCGTTGAATACTGGCGGCGCGCCCTATATCGTTCCGCTCAGTTATGGTTATACCCTGGAGGACAATCGCTTAACCCTCTATTTTCACTGCGCGGATGAGGGGCGCAAGCTTGAGCTCATGGCAGCTGATAACCGCGCCGGATTTGAACTGGACTGCGGACAAAAGCTGGTGACCGGGCCGAAAGCCTGCCATTATTCCACTCAGTTTATGAGTATTGTGGGATGGGGGCTTTTGGAAAGGCTGACTGAGCCTGAGGCTAAAAAGGCTGCTCTCAGTCATTTGATGCGCCACTACAGTGGTCGTGACGACTGGGATTATGATGAGAAGGTACTGAACCACACCACCGTTTTAAAACTGACAGTCCATGAATTTACTGGCAAGGCCAATCGAAAGGAGCGCGTATGATTCTATTCAGCAGTGACTACTGTGAAGGGGCGCATCCGAGAATTATGGATGCCCTGGCCCGCACCAATTTTGAACAGACCGAGGGTTATGAGGAAGATCCCCACTGTGACAACGCGCGGGTCTTAATCAAAAGGGCGGTCGGCTGTCCGGATTGTGACATTTATTTTTTATCTGGCGGTACCCAGACCAACATGGCTTTTATCGCCCACGCGTTAAAGCCGTGGCAGGCTGTGATTGCAGCTGAAACCGGTCATATCTGTACACATGAGACTGGCGCCATCGAGGCATCTGGCCATAAAATTATCGCCGTGCCATCAGAGGACGGAAAGCTGACCCCGCAGCTCATCCAGGCCGCGGTAGATGCCCATACCGACCACCATATGGTTGCGCCTAAAATGGTCTATCTCTCGGATTCAACCGAGATCGGTACGATTTATACAAAGGACGAGTTATCTGCCATCCGGCAGGCCTGTGACAGGAACAGCCTGTACCTTTATATGGACGGCGCCCGCCTTGCGTCTGCCCTCACCGCACCGGGCAATGATCTGGCGCTCACAGATTTTCCGAAGCTCTGCGATGCGTTTTATATCGGAGGCACAAAATGCGGGGCTCTGTTTGGCGAGGCGTTAGTGCTGGTTAACCCGGCACTGGCAGAGGATTTTAATTTTACCTTAAAGCAGCGCGGCGGCCTTTTTGCCAAGGGACGTATTCTCGGTATTCAGTTCGAGGAGCTTTTTAAAGATAATCTTTATCTGGAGCTTGGCGCTCACGCCAACAGGCTGGCAGCCCGGCTGAAGTCTGCCTTTGAGGATAAGGGCTTTTCTTTTCTGGTAGATTCTTCCAGCAACCAGATTTTCCCGATTCTTCCCAATGAGCTGATCGCTGGGCTGAGGCGAAAAACCTCCTTCAGAGATCAGGAAACCATTGACGAGGGGCATACAGCCGTACGGTTTGTGACCTCCTGGGCCATGACCGACGCCATGGTGGATTCGTTTATAGAGGATTTAGACAGGCTGTGCCATGAATAAACGGCATTTGGCTTTCTGGGGATTTCTTTTGACCACCGGGATTACGGCGCTTCTGATCCGCCTTTCCACCCTGGTCGTTGACACTTCGCTGTCCATTGACTTTACAGGCTTTCAAGCCTTTGCGCTTGTGAGTTTTGCTCTGTACGCAGCCTTTGCGGTTATCACCCTGATCCTGTCTTTTTTATCGCTGAAAAAGACAAGCGGCTCAGCCGTTCCCGGACAGATTCTTTACATTGCCTGTCTGTTTGTGCTGCTGGCCGTTGTTTTAAACCTGCCGGCCTTTTTCAAAGCTGCGGCTTTCGATTTTTCGAGTGCCACGCCTGCTTTTGTAGCGGTAAATTCGCCGTTTCTCTTTAATTATGGGAAAGGCTTTGGCAGTATTGCCATCGGTGATTTCACCAATTATTTTATGGGCCTTGCCGTTACAGTCAGTATGGTTATGGGCATTATTGCGCTGGTGCTGCTGGTGCGTTCTGCCAGAGAAACACGCGGCTATGGCCGGTCAGCTGTCCCCCGCAGCGCAGCGAATCCGGGAACCCGTTATCCAAGACAGACCAGAACAGATGATTACCGCAGACCGCGTGCGGCTGCCCGGCGCGTGATCTCTGCGAGGCAGGTGGATATCTTTGACAGCAGCAACGATTTTTTTTCGCGCCATACCGAGGATGACATCTTTTAACCTCAGTTCCTGTATTCTAAGTTAAAGGCATTGCTAAGTCAATGCCTTTTCTTTATAATAAGATTAAATGAATCCTGAAAGGAGTCTTTTATATGAAACTGACCGTACTTGTTGATAATCATACCAGCATTGACCACTATTACCTGGGAGAGCCAGGCCTGTGCTACTATATTGAGGATGAAGGCTCACGCTTTCTTCTGGATACGGGTTATTCAGATATTTACATCGAAAACGCCCGGCGTCTCGGTATTGATTTATCCGATATTGACACCATCGTCCTCTCTCACGGCCACAACGACCATACTGGAGGTCTTCCCGCCTATTTTGAACACTTTGATAACCCGGGGCTTAAGATCATCGCTCACCCAGAGGCACTGTCTGAAAAACAGTTTGACGGCGAAAACATCGGGATAACCCTGTCGGAGATGACCCTGCTTGAAAACAGCCAGCTGATTTTGACGAAGGCACCCTATAAAGTCAGCCAAAATTTTACTTTTTTAGGCGAAATTCCGCAGCTTACAGACTTTGAGCCGCGAAAGGCCATTGGGACGACAATGGCAGAAAACAGCGAAGGCGAATCCGATTTCCTGTTCGATGATTCCGCCCTAGTCTATACCACGCCTGAAGGGATATACATTGTGACAGGCTGCTCACACTCCGGGATCTGTAATATTGTGGAGCACGCCAAAAGGGTTACAGGCGACAGCCGTGTACTTGGTATCATCGGCGGCTTTCATTTGTTTAAGCTGGGTGAACAGGTTGACCGGACGATCCAGTATTTTAAAGACAACCATATCGAAAACCTCCTCCCCTGCCACTGCACCTCCTTCCGGGTGAGAGCGGCTATCCATCAGGCAGTTCCCCTTAAGCGGGAGGTTGGTGTCGGTCTGACGCTGGAGTGGTGAAGCTATGGACGATAAGGTTCGCTGGACTGTCTGCCAGAAAATTCTGCTGGTCCTCACGCTGATCAGCTTTTTCGGCTTTATCATTTATCTGGTTCTGTGCTGGGACCAGATTCCGGAACGGCTGGTCTCAAAATTCAATGCCGGCGGCGAGGTGATCCGCTACAGCAAAAAAGCCTTTACGCTGGTTCCCATGATCATGATTGAGGGCATCCTGTTTGTGATTATCACCATTATCAGCTTTTTTCCGGCAGCGGTGACCAATATAAATGCCACAAAGCATATACAGGATGATCTGAACATTTATAATCAATCCGCCCTGGAGCATATACGCCTGCTGACACGCACCATTATCCTCATTACGGACCTGCTCTTTGTCAATCTGTTTAACGCGGTCTTTCTGTCCATGATTTATTCGGACAGCGTTCTGGTACAGCACAGAGTGACACTCTATATTATCATTGGCTTTGCAGTTTTATTTGCCGGGACGATCCTCTTTTATTATTTTCGTCTGCGGCAGATTATGAAAGGACATTCACGCTGAACATGAAAAAATACACGACGCTTCTCTTTGACGCCGACGGCACTCTGATGGATTTTAAAAAGTCCGAGGCCCAGGCACTGGACCAGACATTCAGAAAATATGGTATTCACCCGACAAGGGAGATTCTGGATCTTTACGCAGACATTAACCACGGCCTCTGGAAAGATTTTGAGAACGGGCTCATCGACAAGGACACACTGGTCACCAGCCGTTTCCAGCTTTTGTTTCTGGAGCTTGGACTGGATATTGACGGAATAGCTTTCGAGGCGGATTATCAGCCAGCCCTGGGACAGGGCGCTTTTCTCATTGACGGCGCCTATGACCTCTGCAGGGTTTTAAAGAAGGATTTCAGGCTTTATATTGTCACTAACGGCGTTTCAAGCACTCAGTACAGCCGTCTTTCAGCCACAGGGCTTGATGCGCTCATGGAGGACATCTTTGTCTCTGAGGACGCCGGCGCTCAAAAGCCCCAGAAGGACTTTTTTGACTATATCGCGGCCCGTATTCCAGGCTATGATCCCAGCGAGGCGCTGGTGGTCGGTGACTCCTTAACCTCTGACATCCAGGGCGGTATCAATGCTGGCATTGATACCTGCTGGTACAACCCTGGCAGGGAGAAGAATCTTCTTGATATCCACCCTGATTATGAAATATACACCCTTGAGGAGCTTCCGGCCCTTCTGGAGCGCTGAAAACCAGAAGGACAAAATGACCGCAAGTAAAATCAAGCGGCAAATGTACGCTTTCTTTATAATAAAGAAAGAGCGGATGAAACGAGGTGGACAGATACATGTATGAATGGCGGAAGCAGATTCAGACCATTGTTGATGAAATTGACAAATGCATAAAAAAATATAACGGCGAAGCCCTGACACTGCGGGTTCTTTCCCGCCATCTGGGTTACTCTGAGTTTTATACAACAAGGAAATTCAAAGAAATATCCGGTATGTCTTTCAGGGATTATCTGAGGCACAGAAAGCTGGCTTTTGCGCTTAAGGAGGTTCGGGACAGTGAAAAAAGCCTTTTGGATATTGCTTTCGATTATGGTTTTTCGTCCCATGAGGCTTTTACCAGGGCTTTTAAGAAAACCTACGGTGTAACGCCAAGCGAATACCGGAAAAATCCCAGGCCCGTCATTCTCCGTACAAAAATAAACCCCTTTGACCGCTACTTTTTAGGATTTGGAGAGATTGGCATGATAAAATCCACAGAAGATATTAAAATCTATTTTGTAACCATCCCCGCGCATAAATTTCTGCACATTAAAAACTATGAGAGCAACGGCTATTGGGATTTCTGGCAGAAGCAGAGCCTAATTCCAGGACAGGACTGCGAAACAATCTGCGGTCTGCTCGACAGTATCAAGGGGAAATTGGATGATGTTGGCGGGAGCGAGACCAACAGCGGCAGCGGCCAGATTATGGCGTACATCAATGACCCGGAAGGCAGACTCTGCGATTGGGGGTTTCCCCGCACGGAGTGCTATGGAGTACGGCTTCCCATTGATTATCAAGGTGAGGTTCCGCCGCAAATGCTCATGATGGATGTCCCTGAGGCAGAGTATCTTGTTTTTGAGCACGGCCCCTTTGACTATGAGCAGGAAAACCGTACGGTAGAGGAAAAAATTGAAAAGGCAATGGCGGATTTTGATTTTACGGATACTGGCTACCGCTTTGACACTTCCCCGGACCGGATTATTTATTTATATTTTAATCCAGAGCAGTTTTGTAAGTATGTCCGGCCAGTGCGGCAATAGGCAGACCGGTACAAAAAAGCCGGTACCCCATCAACACATTGTTGTTTTGGGGTACCGGCTTTTTTTAGTTCTGCTGATTTTTCAGGCTGTCCTTGATGGCATTGAGGATATCTGCGCTCATGATATTGCCGAAAACTGCGTTAACTGCGTTCGTATCAAGATTCACGGTCCATTTTCCGTTTTTATTCACGACTGGAAGCTCCAGCTCAGTGGTAGTTGTTTTTCCCTTGGCCTCCTTTACCAGGTTTAAAAAACGGTCTTCAGAGGGTTCTTCGCCAATCAGTTTATTGATAATCTGGGAGAGGTCGCGGTTGGTAACCTGCACCTTAACAGTTGCTTCACCGCCATTTGTCTGGCTGTCAAGAATCTTATAGGAAAAGTCTTCCGTCAGATTTGTGAGAAGTTCCTGGGATTCAGGATCCTGTGCGTCAGTGAGCAGCTGATTGTCATTCGAAGTCAGGCCGCTCAGCGCGCCGAATTCGCTGCCAAGGCTTATCTCGACATTTTCATTGAGGGTTTTTGCGTCTTTGTCCTTAAAAGCGTCAAATACGATTTTTACAGTTCCCTCCGGGGTTGATGGGTCTGCTGTTACTTCCATACCGGCTGTATCGCCTGGCTGGGTTGTATTATTCTTTTTTACACAGGCTGTCAATGAGAAAACCATGAGCGCCGCAAGGGCAAGGGTTAAAATTCTTTTTGCTTTCATATCATATACTCCTCCTTATCATTTGCCTCTATTCTACCAGAATTCTCTTGAAAAAGCTTAGAATTTCAGATTTCTTCAGAATTCTTTAGAAATACGTCTGAAAAATAAAAAAGAGCCCGAAGGCTCTTTTTTAATAATCTTTTAATTCTGTATTGATGTTTTCGGTAATGTCTTCACCAAACCATTTTTGAGACAGCTCAGCTAATTTACCGTTATCTCTCAGCTTCTGAAGTGTTTCTTCGATTTTCTGGGCGAATTCGGTGTCATTCTTACGCATGGTAATACCGATTGGCTCATTGGACAGCGTTTCAGAAGTAATGCTGTAAACATCTGGTTTTTTGCTGGTGTAGAACTGTCCAACCGGTTTATCAGTTAAGATATAATCAATGGTCTTTCCTTCCAGCGCGGTGAAAGCATCCAGCATTGCGTCAAATTTGCTGAGGTTCATGTCAGTGCCGTTTTCTATCATTTTTTCAGCGGCATAATCAGAGGTGGTTTCAATCTGAACCCCTACTTTTTTCCCTTTTAAATCATCAGCCGTTTTTGCCGGTGTACCGTCATTTCTGGATACAATGACAATACCATTGGCCGTATAAGGTGAAGACATATTGAAAGTTTTCTGACGTTCTTCTGTGATACTGGTCCCTGCGATGATCATTTCATACTGGTTTGAGGTTAAGCCATTGAAAATACCATCGAAGCCGGTATCGACCCATTCCGCTTTAACACCAAGTTCCTCTGCAATCGCATTTCCCATATCAATATCAAAACCAACCATTTCATTGTTTTCATCACGATATTCAAAGGGAACATAGGTTGCATTGGTGCCGATTTTTAGTACACCGTCTGCCAGCGGATCTTCTGCTGTTTTACCGCCGCAGCCAGCCAGTGTCAGGGAAGCTACGAGCATCAGCGCAACAGAAACGCCGACTAGTTTTTTCTTCATTTTCATTTCTCTCCTCCTAATGATTTTAAACTCAAGTCCTATTATACAGCATTATGCATAATAATTCAAGCATTTAAGCAGATGGCGGATTCAAATGAATAAAAGTGCACTGATTATACGATTGTATACAATAGTTTTACTTGTTTTTAACGGATGTTTATGCCTGTTCCAGCGCCTTTAGAGCCTTAGACAGCTGGTCCGGACAGGATGTGGTTTTATACCCGCAGGTGATACCGCTGAGTTTTGAAATGACATCCTCCACCCTCTGGCCTTCGACCAGAGCAGAGATGCCCTTGGCATTGCCATTGCAGCCGCCCAAAAACTCAAGGTTCCTGATGATACCGTCCTCCACATCAAAGCTGATGGAGCGTGAGCAGACGCCCTGTGTTGTATATTCGTATCGCATGATAATCTCCTTTGTATTTAAAAAATTCCAGAGATAACCTTACCATAAATTAATTTTTTTGACAAGCGCTTAAGTCCAAAAGAAAGCACAAAAAATAACTAGAACCGATCTGCTTTTTATAACTTCTGGCAAATCGGCTCTAGCGTTCAATCTCGGTTAGCATGTCTTTCGGACTCACTCCCTTCAATTGATTTTCAAATTTCAAAATCTTCTTCTGTTGTTAAGTAAACACCATCCCAACCTTATTCCCTATTCAATTGTAATCCTCTACTCGTATTTTTCAGTGTATCCTGTGTCTATCTTTTATTATTTATCTTTGTGAGACGCCTTACTCAACAACTTTCACATTTAAGACTCTATACGCTGTAAATGTAATACTCATTGTCCTTCAGATTTGTCTTCACACTCTTTAAGGTTACCTACTAAATGACTTTCGATTATCCGTTTCAATTCTTCACTCAACCGAAACATTAACGATAATTTGTGTTAAATAATTATGATCAAAATATATGATTAACGTGCCTTACTGTTTTATAATAAATTATTGTTTCCGAGTAAGTCACTGTTGCTCTTTATAGTTTAATCTTTGGTCGTTGGGATTTATTTACTTTTCAATGACCTTCCAAATCTGTCATTTTCAACTTTTGTTGATCTTGATCTTTGATTTATCTATATTATAATACGATTACATAGAAATGTAAAGGTTTTTCTTGTAACTAATTTGTAAAATTTAAGAAATGTTTAATTTCTACGAAATCCTGAGAACCAGTATAAAGGCCATGCCGTTTTCCAGAAGCTCGGCTGACAGCTCGCCCTCCATCTGCCTGAGATACAATCTGCTGATATAAAGGCCCAGCCCATTCCCAGGCTGGCCCTCTGCATTGGCGCCTCTCCAGAAGCTGTTAAAAAGGCTGGACATCTCGCTTTCCCCTACAGGCCTTCCGGTGTTTTGGATACGGATAAGCTCGTGCCCTTCTTCGAGTGCGCACTGGATTTGTATCGCGCCGCCGTCCCCGTATTTTACAGCGTTTTCCACAATGTTTCCGATGACCTCTGTCAGACGGTCAGGGTCTCCATATACCAGCCGGTTCTCATCACAGCTCATCGTAAAAAGAATATGACGCTGCTCCAGCTGGGAGGCCAGGCTTTCCCTGGTTTCTCGCATGAAATCGGCAATATAGAAATCCCGGTTATTGATCTGGATTTCACTGATGGCTTCCGAGGAGCTTTTAATAATCTCATCGACTAATCCCTCGATCTGCACAGCCTTGTCCTCGATTAAGTGAGCGCATGCCTCCTGTTTTTCGGGTGTCTGGTACAGATGCGTGTAAAGGGCGCCTGCATAAAGGCGGATAGCGGCCAGTGGTGTCCGGATATTGTGGGACAGGGAGGCCACCAGGGTTTTACGGTCACGCTCAAGGCTCAGACGCTTCTGCCTTTCATCGCTGAGAGCCTCACGCAGCATGTCAAGTCCCCAGATAAAACGGCCAAAATACCGGCTTTTTTCCTCCTCCAGGCCTTCGCTCAGCCTTCCCTTTGCCAGCTCCTCCGGAAGCCTTGAAGCCCGGTTAAAGGGCTTTAGTATTTTTTGCTCCACATAGATAAGTATACCCACAGCGGCCAGCGTGATCAGCGCCACAGAGAGGGCGGCAGTCTCTACAAGCCGGTAAAGGGTGTCCTGCTCCGGTGTGTAGGCGAACCGGGCATAGCCAGATAAAGTGCCGCCGCGGTAAATGGGCATGACCTTGTAGTCCTCAGCCATGCCCGCACCGGCGAAGAATGCTGAAGTTTCCTGCGCATCAGCCGCAGCGGGCAGCCAGTCATAGTTTTTTACCCGCTTCATCTGGGGGAGCAGCGCGCTGGCGCTGTCATCGCCCAGGGAAAGAGCGTTTGTCAGGCGGTTGATTTCAACAAGATATTCGCGGCTGCTCTGCTCGAAATGAAGCTGTGTCTGTGAGATTAAAAATAAAACCGCGGCAATACCGCCCAGAATCAGCGTGAGGATCAGAAGCCTATAGCGTCTCATATCGGTAGCCTACTCCCCAGACTGTTTTAATACGCCTGGGCTTTTTGGGATCGGCTTCAATCTTTTCGCGGAGCTTGCCGATATGGACGGTTAAGGTGGAGGGCTCGCTGAAGCAGTCCACACCCCATACCCTGTCAAAAAGCCAGTCCTTCTGCAATGTTTTGCCGGCGTTTTCCAAGAGCAGTACCAGAAGCTCATATTCCTTAACCGTCAGATTGATGGGCGTTTCATTTAAGTATACGCTGCGGGATGCGGTGTCAACCACCAGGTCTTTATCCCGCAAAAGAGGATTTTCCGCCTGATTCCCATAGCTGCGGCGGAGCTGTGATTTTATTTTAGCCAGGAGCAGCCCGATGGAAAAGGGCTTGCCCATATAATCGTCCGCGCCCAGGTTAAGGCCTGTAATCTGGTCATCGTCACCGCTGCGGGCGCTGATGATGATTACCGGCAGGCTCTGGGCGCTCCGGATTTTCGCACACACAGTAAAGCCGTCAATGTCTGGCAGCATAATGTCCAGCAGCACCAGCTTTACGGCTGTGCGTTCAAGAAAAGTTAAACCATCCTCCCCGGTGGTGCACCACTGTACCAGGTAGCCCTCTCTTTCCAAAAAGTCTTTTATCACAGCTCCCAGAGACCTGTCGTCCTCAATGAGCAGAATATCCGTTGCCATACGCCCTCCTTTGTTTTTCGTATTTTCACCACCCCATGTCCATAAGCCACTGGTTCAGGCCGCGTTCCCGCTCTCTGGGATCGTTGGCTGTCTTTTCCGGCTTGTATTCACCATTGATGTTCCCGTCTCTTATGTAAAGCACCCGGTCGGCCCGGGCAGCCACAGCTGGATCGTGGGTGACCACCATGAGGGCGGTTCCCTGGGCATTGACCTGATCCAGCACATTCATCACCTCCTGAGCGGCGCTTGAATTCAACGCCCCTGTGGGTTCATCGGCAAAGAGAACCTTTGGACGGTTGATGAGCGCGCGGCAGATACAGGCCCGCTGGAGCTGGCCGCCTGAGGTTTCAGAAATATCATTGTCGGCCAGCTCCATGATACCGAGCTGGTTCATAAGTGCGTCGGCATCGGCGTTTATCTCGGACCGGCTGCGTTTGTTGGCCATATAGGCAGATAAGATGATGTTCTCATAGATAGAGAGATTTTTCAAAAGGTACATCTGCTGGAAGATAAAGCCCATCTCCGTCAACCTGAGAGAGGCCATGGCCTCCTCCTTCATTTCGGACAGGCTTCTGCCGTCAAAAAATATTTCTCCGGCTGTGAGCCTGTCCATGCCGCTTACAGTGTAAAGCAGCGTGGATTTTCCTGATCCTGAAGGTCCCATCACCGCGGTGTACTCTCCTTCCCCAATGCTCATGTTTACGTTGCGCAGCACATTGTTCTGCTGCTTATTGACAATATAAGTTTTACAGAGGTCCTTTACCTTAAGTAATGTTTTCATGCTATTCTCCTGTAATATCCCAGATATGGATCTGTTTGATTTTGCCGCAGCCGGTGAATACAGCGGTCATTACCACCACTAAAAGCGACAGCGGGCAAAGAATATAGATTTCAAAAAAGTTTCCGTTAAAGCTGATATGCCCCCCGACGCCAAAGAGGCTGAACAGTCCGTTCATCATCGGTTCCCCAAAGACGCCGGAAAGAATACTCCCTACCATGGCTGAGGCCGTAAGCACCAGAAATATCTGAAGCGCCAGTCCGGCTTTGATCTGCGAGACGCGAAAGCCGCTGCTGCGCATAATGGCAATGCTCTGCTTCTGTTCCAGAATCCTCAGGCGGATAAACAGAGCGGTGATCAGGAATACAATGAGGGCGATGATCATCAGAACGATCAGGACAATGGTATTGAGCTGGTCTGCAAAGCCGCCGCTGTACTGGGCTGAGTAGTCCGCCGGGGTCATAACCTTCAGCTCCTTATGGTTTTCCTTTAAGGTATTGACCATGGTTTCGTGGTCTCCTGCGGGCAGCTTTCCCACAAAGTTCACATTGTAACCCTGCCTGAGGGAGTTACCCGTCCCCAGACGCAGCACATTCCCAAGATTCATGCCGCTGTTGTACAGGCCTGTAATGATAAAATCCTTTTCCGCCTGTCCATCGGTTGTGATCCGTATGGTGTTTCCAACCGTTTTACCGTAGCGTTCTGCAATACTTTCGGTAAGGGCGACCTCATTGTCCAGTTTCGGCGCCGTCCCTTTTGTATAGGAATACTGATCCAAGGGCCAGGCCATCATGGTTTCGCTGACGGTTTCCTTTGTTTTTTCATCGTCTGTACTGATTTTAACTGAAGAGATGTACTCGCTCTGCAGCTCAAGCCCGGGGATATCCTTTCTAAGCTCCGTTTCCATGGATTGGCGCATGGACTCAATATCCTCTGTATCCATATAGGTATTGCTGCCGGCCACATAAAAGTCACCGCCGCTCATACCGAGGTAAGTCATCATCTCTGTGCCTGTAATAAAATGCCGGAGATTGAGCGGAATAATCATCACTGCGATGCAGAGCATAAAGGTGATGGCCAGTACCGTATAGCTCTTGAAACGAGACAGAAGGTCGTTTACGGCCATAAACACCACTGGCGGCATTTTTTTTCTGCGGTACAGGACACTCCGCCCAACAGGTTTAAAGCGTTCTCCTGTGCTGCCCTGACGGATAGCGTCAATGGGCGAGATTCTGGCAATCCGCCTCAGACAGAGCAGACAGAACAGAAGGGTTATGCCGATGACCAGCGCAGCCCCGAGCGCTGCCATGATTATGCCCGAACCATTTTGAGGTATGATCAGAGATTCAGAGATGCTCCTGGACATATAGCGGGCAAAAGGAATACTGAGCAGAAAACCGGTCAGCCCCGCCGTGGCAGACAGAATAATGTATTTAGAAAGGTACAGCCGCCTGATCTGACGGTTTTTAAAGCCAAGGGCCTTCATGACGCCGATTTCGCGATAATCGTCCTCCACTGCTGAGACAATGGTGAAACGTAAAATCAGAAAACTAATGGCTGTCAGAAAAACACAGACCAGAAAGAGAAAAGCCGCCACAACGCCATCCACAGCCATATAGGCGACACGCACCAGCTCTTTGGTCAGGTTGCCCACATCCGGCAGTCCAGCGTCGCTGTAGCTGGTAAAAAGATCGGTGTCTCTGGTCCCCGGGGTGGTCTGTACAGAAAGCAGACTTCCCTGCATTTGGCCGCTGTCCTCTGTGTATTGCCTCAGAAGCTCAAAATCGCTGTCGGATACCATGAGCCTTTTTACACCGACCATAGAAGCTCCCCAGGCGGCGTCCTTTGTAAAGGCTGTGATACGGAAATCTTTTTCCGTTTTCCCAATCCTTACCTTTACGGTGTCGCCCAGCTCCGGTTCAGACTGGCTTTTCAGGTATACCGGAATGGCGATCTCGCCAGGGCTGAGCGTAAAGCGTGCGTCCTGCTCGTCAAAAACAAGGTTCATGTCCTCCGGAATGGTCTGGAGATAAAGCATCGTGGAGGAGGAAACCTCTTTTTCAGAGGCATCGCCGGTAAAAATAAGCTCCTCGGGCTTTAAACTGATCACCCGGGCATTTTGATAATCTGTAATGATTGGGCTGTCTTCGGCCCATCGCTGTATCTTATCGGTCATTGCCGCTTCTGTTTCTTTTGGATAGCTTATGGTGAAGCCAGCATCCGATATTTTGGCCGCCTCAAAGAAATAGTCCAGTGCTGTGGTGGTTGTGAACATGAGGTTCATGCTCCCTGCAGCCAGCATGGAGGCCAGAGCAATAAAAACTAACAGCACGATATTAGTGGTTTTCTTTTTTCTCAGGTCATTTTTGAAAATTTTGAAAAACAAATTGACACCTCTCTCTCAAGTGATGCCTTTAGTATAGACGGAAAGTTATTAAAAAATCCTAAAGTGCCAAAAAATTTCAAAAAAGTCGAAAACGCCCAAAGCTATTTGGAAAAATAGTCTTGGGCGTTTTCGATCGTTCTGATTAATTCTTCTTACACTTGCAGCTTGCCAGAACAGCTTCTTCGTTTCTGGACTCTCTGGATTCCTGAAGCGGATTGTGGTAGCCAGCGCTCGGCGCCTTGTCCACTGCGTCTTCGTCCAATAACGGGTTAGCGTACATTTCAGCCTTCACTTCACTTCCGGCGTTTTCTTCGGCCGGCGTTTCTGGTGCCATATCGTTCGGGTCGTTCTTTTTGCATTTGCAGCTTGCCAGAACAGCTTCTTCATTTCTGGACTCTCTTGATTCCTGAAGCGGATTGTGGTAGCCGGCGCCCGGTGCCTTGTCCACTGCGTTTTCGTTCAATAACGGGTTTGCATACAATTTTTCTTCCTGTGTTCTCATTTCTCTTACTCCTTCAACTTTTTTGAATTTTTCGGTAATTGCTTTTCCGATTTATTCGTAACTTTTTTTGTTACTGTTTATACTGTAATTATATTTGTTACATATTGATTTGTCAAGCATTTTTTAAAATTATTTGGAATATTTTTTAAAAAAAAATGAAAATAAAAAAAGCCCGCCAACTTCACATAGAAATCAGGCCTGGCCTCAAAAAATGACTAAGACCAGTTTTACTTCGTTTCAGCGTTTCTGTAAAACTGGTCTCAGCGTTCAGATTCAGTTAGCATGTCTTTTGGACTCACTCCTTTCGAATCTTTAAACCAAATATCAAATTTTTCATTCAGTATCTTTATATCTTTTTGAATAGTTCCTCAACTTGCGATCCTTACAGTCCTTTACTGGGTTACACGTTCAAAATCCTTTTTGATATGGAACACGTTTATGTAATATCACCTACTCCATGGATTCTTCGACGCTTAAGTCTCTATATGCTATAAGTCGTGTACTCCTCCAGCTTTAGGCTATGCCCCTATCTGATTTTCTACTTATGTACTTTTCAAGCCAGCAAGTGATACCATTAGATTGTTGTTATCTTAGGGTTTATTAAATTCTGAAATTCCATTCGACCATTAACATCTTACTACGATTATTGACTTATTGCATCAACATCTTATTACGGATATTTTTGGTTTTCCTTTTTTTCATACTTCTAATAAAAATCTTTTGGGGTTTACTTCTTTTAGGTGTTGATACAGCCTACTTTCAATAATCACCTTTTTGATTTTCATTACCAAAGCTGAGCTTCTATTCACTTGTTAAAGACCTTTCAAAGATTACTGATGTTTCTTTGATCTTTGATTTGTCTATATTATACCACGATTTCAACCTTTGTAAACGGTTTTTTCGTAAACAAAACGTAACGTTTTTGTAAACGTACACATTAAAGTGGTAAATTATAGCGGAACCCGCTGTTTTAAAGGGTTCCGCAGCTTATTATATGGCTTAAACGTTTCTGTAAATATGATCAGGATTTGAGGTTCAGCGCTTCACGGGTCATGACAATGGTCGGGTCTATGACAAAGCAAGGGTTCACGGACTGGTTAACAGTCTGCAGAACCAGCTCGGGCTTTACGCTCTGCTGTTCAAGGTATTTAAGTCTGAGCTCAAGCACGGCATTTCCCTCCTGTACGGAAAGAACCCGGATATCCTTTATAAAAGGCCGGATATTTTTGGGAACCAGCTTCCCCTTTTTATTTCTTTTTTCAAGTATCACCTCATCGAGGGACTTGTAGGTATTTAAAATATCCGATAGGGATGTCTCGTCTATTCCGTCTTCCAACGCGACCTCAATCCGGTAGCGGCTGTCTGTTAAAGACGCGCTCAAAGAAGTTTTTCCCTGGGGAATTTTTCTGGCCTCCACCACTTTCAGGCCCTCAGGCAGTGCGGCGTTCAGCCTTTTGGTAAATTCCATCAGATCAATATCGCGGGTCAGCACCACATCACCGTACTCGCTGTCGCTCATGAGCCCGACAGACATAGCCAGGGCAAAGGACAGTTTAGGATGTGGGTTAAAGCCGTTTGAGTGGGCAATATCGAGCCCGGCCCGGCGAAAGGCCCGCTGGAACAGACGCTGCTGATCTAAATGTGAGATAAAGCGCAGCTCCTCGCCGCGTGTAAATTTAAACCGTATAGTGCTCATGGCATTTCCATCCTTTACTGAATTGCATGACGCCGCAGCTGCTGCAGCCCTCACGGCAATAAGGCGTCAGAGTCTCTTCTGTTGATTTTTTCCATTCCTTTTGCAGGAATTCTTTTGTCACACCGATGTCAATAAAATCCCAGGGCAGCAGCTCATCAAAGCTGCGGCTTCGCAGGGCATAGAAATCCGGATCGACCCCGGCCTCCTCAAAAACAGAGAGCCATTTTTGATGGTTGTAATGCTCCTGCCAGCCGTCAAATTTACAGCCTGCCTCGTGGGCTTTCAGGAGCACCCTGCCCAAACGGCGGTCGCCCCTTGCAAATACAGCTTCCAGATAGCTCAGGGAGCCGTCGTGCCAGTTGTAGGAGATTTTGCGGTCTTTAATCAGGGATTTCAGCATTTTCTGTTTTTCGATAAACTGGTCACCGGTATTTTGTCCAAACCACTGGAAGGGTGTAAAGGGCTTGGGCACAAAACAGGACGTGCTCAGCACAATTTTCACGGCTTTATTGCGTTCTTCTCTCGGTACAGCGTAATATTCATCCAGAACCTTTTGCCCCAGGTCAGCGATTCCGGCAATATCGGCTTCTGTCTCTGTGGGCAGTCCAATCATAAAATAAAGCTTGATATGGCCCCAGCCGCGTTCAAAGGCGGTGCGTACTGTGGTTAAAAGGTTTTCCTCGGTCACCCCTTTATTGATGACATCCCGCATGCGCTGGGTACCGGCCTCTGGCGCAAGGGTAATGCCGGTTTTCCTTATTTTTTGAATCTGCTCCAGCATATCAATGCTCAGAGAATCAATGCGCAGCGACGGCAGTGATACGCCAATACACTGGTCCTCGTAATCAAAAACCAGATCCTCGATCAGGGCTTCAATTTTTGAATAATCGCCGGAGCTCAGTGACGCCAGTGAAATCTCCTCATAACCGGTTGTTTTAAGCAGGGTTTTAATCCCCTCCTCGATGGTGTTCAGACTTTTTTCGCGGATCGGGCGGTAGATCATTCCCGCCTGGCAGAAACGGCAGCCTCGGCCGCAGCCTCTGAAAATTTCATAGCTCACCCGGTCGTGGACAGTTTCGGTGTAAGGCACAACATATGTTTCGGGATAGTAGGCGTCGTCAAGGTCTTTTATAAAACGCTTGCGAATTTTGCGGGGCGCTTCTTCGATAAGTGGTGTGAAGGCCTTTAAGGTGCCGTCCTCATGATAAGCCGCTTCGTAAAAGGCCGGGACATAGACGCCCTCGATGGACGCGGCTTTTTTCAGATAGTCTTCCCTTGTACCGCCCTCTGCCTTAAAGCGCCGGTATGCGTCCATGAGCTCAAGGATGGCTTCCTCGGCCTCACCGATGACAAAAATATCCACAAAGTCGGCCAGTGGCTCGGGATTGTAGGCGCAGGGGCCGCCCGCCATAATAAAAGGCATATCCTCGCCACGGTCCTTTGAGAGCAGTGGGATGCCGCCAAGCTCCAGCATATTGATGAGATTGGTGTAGCTCATCTCGTACTGGAGGGTAAAGCCCACAAAATCAAACGCTGAAATGGGATCCATGGATTCCAGCGCGTAAAGCGGGATCTCCCGGCTGCGCATCTGCGCCTCCATATCCACCCAGGGCGCAAAGACCCGTTCGCACCAGATATCCTTCTGGTCGTTTAGCAGGCTGTACAGTATTTTCATGCCCAGGTGGGACATTCCCACCTCGTAGGTATCAGGAAAGGCAAAGGCGTACCGGATCGTGGTATCCTTGAGATCCTTATGGACTGCTCCCACCTCATTGCCCTGGTAGGTGATGGGCTTTGTCACCAGGGGCAGCACTTTTTTATTGATCAACTCTTTATCGTAATGCATTGGTTCCTCTTTGTTTTTTATTTCGTTAGCCCTCCTATCTTACAATAAGTACGGATAAAAGTCAAAAAGGATTCAAAAAAAGCACAGCGCAAAAATGTGCTGTGCCCTTGTCCGGTTTAGGGTTCGACAATATTGAAAAAATACTCAAAGGTCACCATGTGCTCCGTCAGTTTTTTTAGGATATCCTGGTCTCCCTCGATTTTGATGGTTTCCTGCTGTTTGGCTTCATCCTTATTCAGAATGGTAAACATGGCAACCCTCGGCAGTGTCAGGGTGGCATCTGCGTCGTCTGCCTGCATGCCCTTCTGGTATAGAAGGACGCCAGAATCCACTCGCAGCAGGTAGGGATCGGTATCGGTAAAATTGAGGTTGATTTTCAGGTTGACGTCCTGTGCCGCGTTGGAATCGGTCAGGATTCCCATATAATCCATCATCATCTCAGGCGTCATGGATTTTTTGAGGTCTGCGCTGCTGTTGGCTTTGAGGGCTGTATCGGTTGTGGTTCCCTCCCTCAGCTCTTTAGCGCCGGAGAGATAAGCGTTGCGCCAGGTGCCCGATTCCGCCTGATAGCCAAGCTGCTCCAGAGCGTCGGCGCACAGATAGCGGGCTTCCTGATTGCCTGGATCGGCAAAAACCAGTACATTGGTGATCTCAGCTACCCACTGGTATTCGCCCTTGTCAAAATCGGCCCTTGCCTTTTTGAGCACCTCGCCGGTATCGCCCATGTACTCGACATATTTTTTAGCGCTGTCGCTGGGTGTGAGCGGGTTCAGGTTTACCGGATTGGCGTCGTACCAGCCCATGTATTTCTGGTAGACGGCTTTGGCGTTATGGGCAACTGTGCCGTAATACTGGCGGGTATACCAGTTTTTTTCCAGAGACTCCGGCAGTGTGATCATAAAATTCCCGTTCCTGCTCGTCGGAAAAGTCCAGCAGGGCGTAGACCTCTTTGTTTTTATCCTGAGTCGTCTTGGTGGCTTCCTTTACAGATGCGTCAGAAACTGTGCCGGAATGGCCGGAGCTGCACGCCGAAACCGTTAAAAGCGCGGCGGCAATACTCATAGAAAATAAAAGTCTTGAATATTTCATATCAATCCCCTTTTTTCTTTATTGTATAAAAGGTTTACTTTTTTGTCTACTGTTTTTTCAATGTATTATAAAAGACCACAGAACAGCGTATCCTGTGGTTCAGAGCATCAAAAAACTTTATTATGGAGCATTCACCAAGTATCACGGCATCCTTTTGTTTAGGACTTGTTATCAGTCATCAATGCCAAGCTGGGTTTTATACATGTGGCTGTAAATGCCGCCCAGAGCCATGAGCTCCTGATGGCTCCCCATCTCGGCGACACGGCCATTTTTCAGCAGGAGAATCTGGTCAGCGTCCCGGATCGTGGACAGGCGGTGCGCAATGATGAAGGAGGTCCGGCCCTCGGTAAGCCGCAGCATGGCTTCCTGTATCCGGCTTTCAGTCCGGGTGTCGACAGAGCTGGTGGCCTCATCGAGGATGAGAATGGGCGCGTCGGCCAGAATCGCGCGGGCAATGGTGATGAGCTGGCGCTCACCCTGGCTCAGACTTCCGCCGCCGCCGGTGATGAGGGTCTGATAGCCCTCAGGCAGACGGCTGATAAAACCGTGGGCGCCTGCGGCTCTGGCGGCTTCAACGACCGCGCTGTCCTCGGCGTCCTCCCTGCCATATCGGATATTCTCAAGAATACTCATATGAAACAGTGCGGTATCCTGGAGCACAACACCAAAGCAGCGCCTCAGGTCTGCCAGTCGGTAATCCCTGATGTCATGGCCGTCCAGAAGAATCTGTCCGTCCGTGACATCATAGAAACGTGTCAGGAGACTGATGATTGTGGTTTTCCCGGCCCCGGTCGCGCCGACGACCGCCATGCGGGCTCCGGCGCTGGCTTTAAAGCTTACATCCTTAAGGATCGGTGTGTCTGGATCATAGCCGAAATACACATGCTCAAAAGCCACGTCGCCTTTTGGATTGACAATGGGCAGTGCGTCTGGAATATCAGGAGGTTCTGGAATCTCGTCAAAAATTTCAAAAATCCGTTCGGCGCCGGCCACAGCGGTTTGAAAGACGTTATAGATGCTCGCAATATCGTTGAGGGGGCGTGTAAACTGTCTTGAGTAGAGCAGAAAACTCGAGATGGTCCCAATACTCACCATTCCCCTGGCAGCCATGACGCCGCTGGCAATGGAGACCGATATAAAGCTGAGGTTTTTAATCACGTTCATGAGCGGCATAAGATAGCCGGACCATACCTGTGCCCTGGTGCCAACATCGCAGAGCGCCGCGTTATTTTTTTCAAATTCCTCAATGACCGCTTCCTCTCTGCCGTAGGCCTTAACCAGAGTGAGCCCTGAGATGGTCTCCTCAATTTCTCCATCCAGACGGCCGAGGGCTGCCTGCTGCTTTTTAAACAGCCTGCGGGTAACGCGGGTAACGGTGCGGGTCAGTAAAAAGACCAGCGGCACTACCGCCAGGGCGGCCAGTGTCAGCCACACATTGAGGGCGAGCATAATACCGAGGACTCCCGCAAAGGTAAAGACAAGCATCATGAGCTGCGCCAGTGAATCTGAGATGGTGGAGCTGATATTGTCGATGTCGTTGGTCAGGCGGCTCATGAGATCGCCGTGAGGACTCCGGTCAAAGAAGGCCAGCGGCAGATCCTTCATCACGTCAAACAACGCTTTGCGGATATAGCAGATCATGCGCTGAGATACTGAGGCCATGATGTAGTTCTGGGCAAAACGGACAGCCCAGTCACCGATGTAGGCCAAGAGCAGAAACACGAGGAGCGTGACGGACAGATGGCCGTTGTTAATGCTGTCAATGATCTTACCAATGAGCAGAGGTGTCAGCATGGCAGACAGGGAAGCCAGCCCTGACAGGACAAAAACCAGCCACAGGCCCTGCCGTCGGCCTTTTGTCAGGCTCCAGAGCCTGGACAGTGTCCCTTTCATGTTTTTAGGCTTTACCACCTCAGCGATCCTGTGTTTTCCGGGTGAGCGTTTGACTGGAGGCAGTCCTGCGGGATCAGCGGCTGGCATGTTCATCATCTCCTATCTGGGATTTATAGATTTCACGGTAGACCGGGCTTTCTGCCATAAGCGCTTCATGGGTGCCGAAACCGGAGACGCGCCCCTCATCCATGCAGAGGATTTTATCCGCCCGCATGACCGAGGCGATGCGCTGGCTGATGAGAATCACCGTGGTTCCTCTGGCGTATTCCCGGATACGGGTCATAACAGCCGCCTCGGTGGTGGCGTCAAGGGCGCTGGTGCTGTCGTCCATCACCAGTATGGCGGGATGGCGGATCAGCGCTCTGGCGATGGAGAGCCGCTGCTTCTGCCCGCCGGACAGGTTTACCCCGCCCTGCCCCAAAACCGTGTCGTAGCCCTTGGAGAAGCCATTTATAAATTCATCAGCGCAGGCCGCATGTGCTGCGGCGTCGAGCGCTTTATCGTCCGCTTCAGGATCTCCCCACTTCAGGTTATCCCGGATGGTGCCGGAAAACAGCAGTGACTTTTGGGGAACCATGCCGATGGCCTCGCGAAGCTGGGAAGTTTTCTGGCTTCGCACATCCCTTCCCCCCACGAGCACCCGGCCTCCGGTGACGTCGTAAAATCTTGGAATCAGGCTGACCAGAGTGGATTTGCCGGAGCCGGTTGCTCCGATGATACCCAGCACCTGGCCGCTTTCAACACAGAAGGATACATTGTCCAGCGACTTTTCAGGCGAGTGGATATAGGAGAAAGAAACATTCTCAAAGGCCACACGGCCATCAGGCTTTTCGGCTGTGGGTATTTCCGGTTCGCACATGGCGGCCTTTTCAGAAAGAACCTCCTGCACACGCTCGGCCGAGGCTGTGGCCCTCACCATTGTGTTGAGGATATTGGAAACCATGGACAGGGCAAAGAGCACCTGAGTCATGTAATTGACAGAGGCCATAAGCTTTCCCACATCCTGGTGTCCTCCGGTGCCGCCCAGCCACAGCAGTACCACAATCCCGATGTTGACCGTCAGGTTGATCAGCGGCCCAAACACCGCGGTCACCCGGGTGGCTGAAATACCAGAGGCTGCCAGCTCCTCGGCGGCAGTGCCAAAACGGCCGGTCTCATAATCTTCCCGCCCAAAGGCTTTGACGACCCTTATGGAGGTCAGAAATTCGCGGCTTACGCTGTTCAGCCGGTCCAGCCTGCGCTGAAGACGGACAAATCTCGGGTAGCCAAAGCGCATATTCCCGGCGATGAGCAGGGTCGAAATGACCAGGATGACCACAATCATGGGGATCTGTCTGGGTGTCTGGGTTACAATGAGGATAATGGCGCCGATACAGGTAATGGGCGCCTTGACCAGAATACGCATGGTCCCGTTAATAAAATTCTGGATCTGGGTGACATCGTTGGTGATGCGGGTGATCAGGGATGCGGGGTGAAGCCGGTCAATATTTTCAAAAGAGAAGGCCTGGATTTTCCGGTATAGCTCTGAGCGGAGCTCCTTTCCAATCTGCTGGGAGGTGCGGACGGAAAGATTGTTGCGGATCACTGCGCCAGCCGCCCCCACAAAGGCTACCCCCAGCATAATGCCCCCAAAAAAGAGCACTGTGCCCACGTCCTGGTTTTTTACGCCGTCATCGACAATGTGGGACATGAGCGTGGGCTGGAGAAGGTCGCTGAGGGACTCGACCGTCAGGAAAAAGATGGCGGTCAGAAACAATCCCAGATGTTCTTTGATTTTGGTTATGATCAGCTTCATGGTAATCCCTGCCTTTTATTTTCATATAGGTCTATTGTAGCATAAAAAAACCATAAAATGACAGTTAAGGGGGTAAAAGTAAATCCTTTATTATGCTTTTCAAGGCATTTTTATGTTTGCAACAGGCGTGGCTTTATTGATTGAAAAATTTTTTTGAGGTTCAGAATACCTTATTCTATATATTTCCTTTAATTTGCATTAATTTTGTGTTAAAATTGGCTTGTTTGTGGAAGCAAATATAAAAAAATAAGGAGGAGTATTTATGGAAACAATCGATGTTGGTTTCTTATCGCTGTTACCACCGATCATTGCGATCGCTCTGGCGTTATGCACCAAAGAAGTTATTTCATCGTTGTTAATCGGAATACTTTCAGGGGGACTTATCTACGCGTTAAACACAGGCGGCGGCATCATTGAGATGAGCAGCGTAGCCTTCGGCGTTACTGCTGAGACCGTTGGTTCGCCTGGCAAGTTTAACATCATTCTCTTTTTGGCCCTGCTTGGGGCGCTGGTTTATGTGGTCACAATGGCCGGGGGCTCAAGAGCCTACGGTAACTGGGCTTCAACTAAGCTGAAAAGCAAGAGAAGCGCACAGCTGGCTACCAGCTTTCTGGGAATGCTGATTTTCATCGACGACTATTTCAACTGCTTAACGGTCGGTACCGTTATGAAGCCCGTCACAGACAAGTACAATGTATCCCGCGCAAAGCTGGCCTATATCATCGACGCCACCGCGGCGCCGGTGTGTATCATCGCCCCGATCTCAAGCTGGGCGGCGGCTGTCGGGTCAACCCTGTACGAAACCGGTGCCTTCACCAATGAATTGCAGGCTTTCTTCGCGACCATCCCATACAATCTTTACGCTATTTTATCCATTATTATGGTACTGGCGCTGGCCGCAACCAACCTGGAATTCGGGCCGATGGCTAAAGAAGAGTACAAGGCCGAGAAAAAGGGTGACCTTGGCGCTGTGAACGATGACCTTGAAAGCAACCAGGAGGTTTCTGATAAAGGGACCGTCTGGGATCTGATCATCCCCATCGGCGCGCTGATTGTGTTCTCAATCATTTCCATGCTGTGGAATGGCGGCTACTGGGCAGGCGAAGGCCTGACCATCGGTGAAGCCTTTGGGAACTGTGACGCCTCTGCGGCCCTGGTACTGGGCGGCTTCTGGGCGCTCGTTGTAACCTTCCTGCTGTTTATCCCGAGAAAGCTTGTGACCTTTAAGGAATTCATGGGCGGCATCGGCGAAGGCGTCAAGAGCATGGTTCCAGCATACATTATCCTGACGCTGGCGTGGACCATCGGTTCCTTATGCCAGGATTACCTGGGTACAGGCATTTACGTTGGCCAGCTTGTGGAAGCCAGCAACCTGCCGATGGGCCTGATTCCAGCCATTGTATTCCTGGTAGCGGCCGGCCTGTCCTTCTCGATTGGTACTGCCTGGGGAACCTTCGGGATCTTTATCCCAATCGTTGTATTCATCTGTCAGGCATCCGCGCCGGAGCTGATGGTTGTTACCCTGTCCGCAACGCTGGCAGGCTCTGTTTTCGGAGACCACTGCTCACCGATCTCGGATACCACCATCCTGTCTTCTACCGGAGCGGGCTGTGACCATATCAAGCATGTGGCCACCCAGATGCCTTACGCCTGTCTGGTAGCGGCGTGCTGCTTTTTCGGCTACATTGTCGCCGGATTCTCGTACGGCAACATCGCCCTGACACTTGGCACTGGCATTATCCTGCTGGCTGTTACCCTGTTCGTGCTTCACCGTCTCTCCAGCAGAAAACTGGAAAAAACAGAAGTGACTGCCGAGCCGGAGGCTTAAAGCAGGCCATCCGGTTTTGTGGAGAATCCAGAACTTTCTGTTGTGGATTCTCCATTTTTTTACCCTTAATAAAAAGAATTTTTCAAGCAAGTCGTTTACAGATATGTTATAATAAAGAAAAAAAGGGGGCTTGAAAATGGGCGAAAAAGTATTATTTAAAGAATGGCTTTGTGCCAGGTATTCAGACGACGCGTCTTATTTTGGTGATCTGGCAAAGGATGTGGCCGAGGATAAAGGCTTTCCGGATGACGGCTCAGCCGATGATTTTATCAGCTATATCGAAAGCCAGGGCGCCAGTGAGGAAGCACTGAAGGTGATGAGCGACGCCTACGCACTCTTTATAAAGGGCGATAACTAAACAAAAGAGAACCTGTCTTTTAAAGATGGGTTTATTTTTTTGCAAAATTTACTCCCAAGCCTTGCCGGAAAACAAAAAAGAAAAGCGGAAACCCGTTAAGGCTTCCGCTCGGTTTCCTATAGAAAAAGGGGAGTAATTCTAAAGGAAAAAGGATTATATGTGATATTTATTATTATAGAGTTATTGATCCCAAGTTGCAAGGTCAAATTTTGCAATATCGTTTGCAGATTTTAATTTATGAACTGAGATAAATAAAAAGAAAAACCTGTGAACAGAATGCCTCTGAACGTCAGGTTTTTCTTAGCTTTCAAGGGTTTTTTTGCCCCCTGTCAGATTCCAAGATTTTTATTGGCGGTTTCCATCATCAGCTTGATCCGGTTGATCTGGTTAACCTCGGAAGCGCCGGGGTCATAATCAATGGGAGCGATATTGGCCTTCGGATAACGCTTGCGGATCGGCTTGATCATCCCTTTGCCCATAACGTGGTTTGGCAGGCAGGCAAAGGGCTGGACACAGACGATATTTTCAACGCCCGATTCGATGAGCTCCATCATTTCAGCGGTCAGGAACCAGCCCTCCCCGCCCTGGTTCCCCAGCGCGATGAGCTCCTTGGCTTTCTCCGCTTTTTTATAAATGGTAGAAGGCGCATGGAAATGGCGGCTCTTATCCAGAGCCTTCTTCATGTTTTTGCGGTACATTTCCAACACCTTAATCCCGGCGATACCTGCGACTTTGCCCGATTTGCTGCCAGACAGCTCGTCATACTTGTAAATCGAGTTGTAGCAGCAGTACAGGAAGAAGTCAATGAGATCCGGCACTACCACCTCGGCCCCCTCGTTCTCCAGCACCTCAATGAGGTTATTGTTGGCGGTCGGGTGGTACTTGACCAGAATTTCCCCGACGATAGCGACCTTGGGGATTTTCTTCTCAATTCTGGGCAGGCGGTCAAAGTCCTCGACAATCTGAGTGACATTGCGCTTAAAGACCGACCATTTCGGCTTGCGGATATCAATCTTGACCCGCTCCTTCCACTTATTATACAGGGCCATGGCAGAGCCGGGCACCTGCTCGTAGGGCTTGGTGGCGTAGAGCACACGCTGGAACAGGTCGCCGTAAACCATGCCGATCACGGCGCGGTTCGTCAGCCCCGGTGTGATCTTAAAGCCCGGATTGTCCTCCAGGCCCACCAGGTTCAGAGAGATAACCGGCACCTGTTCCATGCCCGCTTCCCTCAGCGCCTTGCGGATAAAGCCCACATAGTTGGACGCGCGGCAGGGCCCGCCGGTCTGGGTCATGAGCACAGACACGTTGTCCAGATCATATTTGCCGGATTTCAGCGCCGCCATGATCTGTCCGGTGGTGATGATGGTCGGATAGCAGGCGTCATTGTTGACATAGGTCAGCCCTTCATCCACAGCCTTCTCATCCACACTCGGCAGCACCTCGACATTATAGCCGCTGGTGGCCATGGCGTCCGCGATAAACTCGAAATGAATCGGCGACATCTGGGGGGCCAGCAGCGTGTGGCGTTTGCGCATTTCCCTCGTGAACACCACCTTTTCAGGCAGTTCTTCACACGGGAGCTTGACGTGGTTCTTCTCACGTTCCTCCATGGCGGCCTTCAGCGAACGCATCCGGATACGGACCGCGCCCAGGTTGTTGACCTCGTCAATTTTGATAAGGGTATAAATGTTGCCCTTGCTCTCCAGGATTTCCTGAGTCTGCTCAGAGGTGACCGCGTCCAGGCCGCATCCAAAGGAGGTCAGCTGTACCAGCTCCAGAAAATCATACCGGGCGACCACCTCTGCTGCCTTGTAAAGGCGGCTGTGGTATTTCCACTGGTCCAGCACCCGGAATTTCTCCTCGTCAATGTCTGTGACCAGGTGGGCAATGGAATCCTCGGTGAGAACTGCCATGCCAAGGCCGGTGATGATGTTGTCGAGTCCGTGGTTGATCTCAGGGTCGATATGGTACGGCCGTCCGGCCAGCACGATACCTTTTTTATTGTTCGCCTTCAGCCATTCAATGGTTTCCTCGCCCTTTGCGCGCATGTCATCGCGGAAGCGGTCCTTTTCACCCAGAGCCAGCTTGAGGGCAACGCTGATCTCTTCCTTTGGAATACCCAGCCCGCCAAAGATTTCGATGAGCCGTTCCTCCAGGCGTTTGTGGTCATCCAGTGCGATGAAAGGATTCAGGAAGGTCACGTCGTTTTCCCTCAGAGATTCCATGTTGTGCTTGATGGTTTCGGGATAGGACATGACAATGGGGCAGTTGTACCAGTTGTCCACTTTTTCAAATTCCCGTTCCTCATAAGGAATGCAGGGATAAAAAATGGTTTTGATTCCCCGGTCGATCAGGTCCTGGATATGGCCGTGCACCAGCTTAGCGGGATAACAGACCGATTCGGATGGGATGCTGGCCATGCCCTTTTCATAAACCTTGCGGTTGGACTCCTCAGACAGCTCGACCCGGTAGCCGAGGCTGGTCAGGAAAATAAACCAGAAGGGATAGTTCTCATACTGGTTGAGCACACGCGGGATGCCGATCACACCGCGGGACGCCTGGTTGGTGGGCAGGGGCTGGTAATCGAAAACACGCTTGTACTTATACTGGTAAAGGTTGGGCAGGTCCTTGTTTTTGCGCCCCTCGCCCGCCCCAATCTCGCAGCGGTTGCCGGTGATGTGGCGGCTGCCGTCATTAAAACGGTTGATGGTGAGCAGGCAGTTGTTGCTGCATCCACCGCACCTTCGGTGGCTGACCTCCACCTCAAAGCTGTAGAGCCTGTCCAGATCCAGAAGCGTGCTCCTGTCCCCCTCGGCATAGTTTTCCCGGGCGATCAGCGCAGCCCCGAAGGCACCCATCAGCCCGGCGATGTCGGGCCGCACTACGTCCTTATCGGTAATCTTCTCGAAGGCGCGCAGCACCGCGTTATTGTTGAAGGTACCGCCCTGGACAATGATATTCTCGCCCAGATCCTTGGGATTATGCACCTTGATAACCTTTTGCAGGGCGTTCTTGATAACCGAATAGGATAAGCCGGCCGAGATTTCCCCAACCTCGGCGCCTTCCTTCTGAGCCTGCTTTACCTTGGAATTCATGAAAACCGTACAGCGTGTGCCCAGATCCACTGGCTTTTCGGCCAGAAGCGCCTGAGACACAAAGGCGTCCATGCTCAGGTTCAGGGACTTGGCAAAGGTTTCAAGGAAAGAGCCGCAGCCGGATGAGCAGGCCTCATTGAGAATAATGCTGTCAATGGTGCCGTTTCTTATCTTCATGCACTTCATGTCCTGGCCGCCGATGTCCAGGATAAAATCGACCTTTGGCATGAAATATTTGGCGCCCTTATAGTGAGCGATGGTTTCAATCTCGCCGATATCCACCTTGAGGGCTGTCTTGATCAGCCCCTCGCCGTAGCCGGTGACAGCGGATTTACCGATGACCGCACCGTCGGGCAGCTTGTTATAAACATCCTCCACAATCTTAATGGCCTGATTAAGAGGGCTTCCCTCGTTGCTGCCATAGTAGTGATACAGAAGCTCACCCTCACGGCCGATGAGTACGGCCTTGGTGGTGGTAGAGCCGACGTCGATGCCCAGAAAGCACGCGCCGGTGTAGGCTTCAAGGCTTCCCCGCTCCACACGGTCCTTTTGGTGGCGTGAGAGAAAGCTGTCCAGCTCATCCTGGTTTTTAAAGAGAGGGTCGAGGCGGTTGACCTCGCTGTCACCCGCCCCTTCAGTGTTCTGCACCCGTCTGACCAGCTCGGAAAGCGGCAGTGTGCCGTATTTATCGGAGGAGTAAGCAGAGCCCACAGCCACAAACAGGTTGGAGCCTTCCGGGAAGATCACCTGCTCTGGCGACAGCTTCAGGGTCTCAATAAAACGCTGTCTGAGCTCAGACAGGAAGTAAAGCGGGCCGCCCAGAAAGGCGACATTTCCACGGATGGGGTGTCCGCAGGCCAGGCCGCTGATGGTCTGGTTAACCACTGCCTGAAAAATGGAAGCCGCGATGTCCTCTTTGGCGGCTCCCTCATTGAGCAGAGGCTGAATATCCGTTTTGGAAAATACCCCGCAGCGTGAAGCGATGGGATAAATGGTCTGGTGGGTTTTCGCCAGCTCATTGAGGCCGGCGGCATCCGTTTTTAACAGGGTTGCCATCTGGTCGATAAAAGCCCCGGTTCCCCCAGCGCAGGTGCCGTTCATTCGCTGCTCGATATTGCCCTCAAAGAAGGTGATCTTGGCGTCCTCGCCTCCCAGCTCAATGGCGCAGTTCGTTTCAGGAATCAGCCGTTCAACCGCAACGGTCCCGGCCACCACTTCCTGAATAAAGGGAATGTCCAGCCATTTTGAAATCATCAGCCCGCCGGAGCCCGTCACACAGACTCTGGTCGTGATGTCGCCCACCTTTTCAAAGGTTTCTTTTAAAAGCTCTGCCATGGTCAGCTTGATATTGGACAGATGCCTTCGGTATTCTTTGTAAATAATCGTGTCGTTCTCGTCCATTACAACCACCTTAATGGTGGTTGAGCCTACGTCAAGGCCCATTTTGTAAGTTTTGTTCATGTATTATGCCTCATTTTTATTAATCATCAATCATTATTTGTAATGCTTGCTTGTTATTGCGCGCTCTCGATTTTTCCCAGCCGTTTATAGAGCGGTTTATAGCGCTTATACGCTCTTTTGTACACCTTGCGGTATAAATCAGCGTAAAGCTTGTTTTCTTCGAAATCTGGCAGGAAACGGCGTGATTTTCGCACCATCTCCGCCCCGGCTGTCTCAAGGTCCGGGTAGACGCCCAGGCCAACATAGGTGGCCATGGCGCCGCCGAGCCCGGTTGTCTCATAGGTCTGAACCCGGTAGACCTCCCGGCCAAAAACGTTGGCCATGATCTGGGCGATGTTGTCACTGCGGGAGCCCCCGCCGGACAGGCCGATGGTTTCCACCCGAACGCCGGATTTCTTCTCAATGGTTTCAAGGCCTTCCAGGAGCGCGAAGGCCAGCCCCTCGATGATGCTTCTGTAAATATGGTACTTACTGTGGCGCTCGCTGAAGCCGATGATTGAACCCTTTGCCTCAGGTTTAAAGGATTCCTGCCCCCAGTAAGGCTGCAGCACCAGGCCGCCGGAACCCGCGGGCACCGTAAGCAGCTGTCCGTTCAGATAATCAAGCAGATTCTCGCCCCGCTTCTCACAGTCCTCCCGCTCCTTACCGGCAAAGGTTTCGATAAACCAGTTGATCATCCAGAAACCGTGGTAAACGGTGATCTCAGGGTTAAAGGCCTTTGGGTCCACCCCGGGGAAGGGCGGATAAAAGGGAACCAGCTCATAATAACGCCTGGAGGTTGTCTCCACAGTGGCCTGGGTGCCAAGGGATACGCTGGCGCAGCCTTCGTTCACACAGCCGACGCCAATGGTCTCACAGCCCTTATCGGTGCCGGAACCTACAAGGGGCAGACCTTCTGGCAGTCCTGTTTTTTGGGCGGCCTCGGGTGTAATGACACCGATGACCTGGCAGGAATCCACCAGGTCACAAAGCTTTTCACGCTCGATCTGGATGATCTGGCGCTTGATTTCGTAAGGACCGCACCATTTCTTATGCTTGAAATCAAAGGGAAAGTGGCCCGCGATATTGGAGGTCGCGTCCACCATCCGGCCGGTCAGTTTATTGATCAGGTAAGTCGAAAGAAAAATGTATTTATCTGCAGCGCTCCACAGCTCCGGCTCATGCACCTTAATCCAGTGCGCGTGGGTGCCGGTGTTAAAGCTCTCGGTAAAGGCTTTTTTGCCCGCTATCCAGAAGGCGAAACGGTAAGGCTGCGGAATCGTCAACGGTTTTTCCAGCGTCCGCCGGTCCATCCAGCTGATGAAATCCCGCAGCCCCTCGCCCTTCTCGTCCACAATGGTGGCAATATCGCGCTGCACCGCGATGTTCATACCCGAAAGCGCCGCGATGTATTCAGGATAGCAGCGCTTCATCTCCAGGGTAACCGAAGCCAGATCCTCCCAGAACATGGCGGGCGGCGCCTCCACGTAATGCGGCTTCTTAGAGTAGTAGCCCTCAAACCTTTTCTCGGTCTTTGCCAGCGCCCGTCCTGTTTTGTCGAACACAATGGCCCGAATGCCCTGGGTGCCACAATCAATGGTTAAAACTAATTCCTTCTCCAAACCTTAACCTCAAAATCAAATTTCTTCTTATTTATTATATAGCACTTCTTAAACGACCACTATTATAACAAATCTTCAAGAATTTATCAAAGTTTTCTTTAGAACTATTTAAATCAGGAAAGGGTTACAATTAATTGAAGTTTTCCCCAGGTAATTAAAAACTTCTTTCAGTCTTTTCAGTTATAATAAAAGAAACCGCAAATTATGGCGAAAAAACCGGAGGTTCCCATGAAAACAAAGTTCGCCTGCTGTCAGATGCCGCTGACAGCGGATAAGGAAACAAATATAAACACTGCTGAAAAAATGATCCGTGCCGCTGCGGCGGATGGCGCCGGGATGGTGCTGCTGCCCGAAATGTATGTATGCCCCTATGCCGGGAGTGATTTCCTGACCGCGGCCGAGCCTGCGGACGGGCCTGCCAATACCCGTATGTCCAAACTGGCCGGGGAACTGGGAATCACGCTGTTCGCTGGCTCCATCCCCGAGCTGGAGAATGGGCATATCTATAACTCCTGTTTCGTATTCGGCCCGGATGGCCGCCTGCTCGGAGGGCACCGGAAGGTTCATCTTTTTGATGTAGACGTCAAAAACGGTATCTCCTTTAAAGAGTCACATGTTTTAACTGCTGGAGATTCCATCACCGTTGTGGAAACCCCCTTCGGCCCTGTGGGCGTGGCGGTTTGTTTTGACATCCGGTTCCCTGAGCAGTTTCGCATTATGGCAGAACACGGGGCAAAGCTGGCAGTACTGCCCGCCGCCTTTAACATGACTACCGGGCCTGCCCACTGGGAACTGGCGCTGCGCTCCCGGGCTGTGGATAACCAGCTCTATATCGCAGCCTGCTCCTCTGCCCGGGATGAAAAAGCCAAGTACGCGGCCTGGGGACATTCCTGCGTAATTGGCCCCTGGGGCGATAGAATCGCCGGTCTTGATGAAAAGCCCGGAACGGTCTCGGTCGAAATCGACACTCGTGTCGTTGACACAGTCCGGGAGGAGCTGCCCATTCTGTCAGCCAGAAGAACAGATCTGTACAGAGTGGAGGAAATAAAGTGATTGAGCTTATTTTTAGAGACAGCCCTGCCGGAAGTCTGAAATGGGCAAAATCCATGAAGCGCGGTTGCCAGAGATACTGAACAACGTAAAAACGACCGGATCGCTCCGGCCGTTTTTGTTTCGTTTACGGATCTACTGGTCCTGGTGGGAATAATTATTCCGCATTTTCACATAGAACAGGCGCCAGTATATCGACTCAATCAGGTTTTTTAACACTATTTTTCCACCCTCGATTCTTTAGTTTTTGTAAACGAATTTGTACTTGTATTATATACCCTGAACTCAGAAAAATCAATTGTATTCAGGAAAATACACGCAGGCTTTAAGAGAGACCGCGCTATAAGGTTGTGTTACGTAATATATATAGAAGATACATGTCTTGATATTGTGTTTTGCACTCGTTTGGTGTATGATATACAAAAGCGGAGGTGTACGATGGATAAAAAACATACCGTCGATAAGCAGGTCTTTGGCCAGCGTCTAAAATACCTGATGACAAATTTCAATGAAACCACCTATTCGATGTCCCGGAAGTTTAACCTTTCTCCCCCGAGTATTTCACGTTATACCCGGGGCGAGATGGCACCAAAAATCACCACCATCCGGGAGATGGCAGCGTACTTTGACGTCAGCCCTCTGTGGCTGATGGGCCGGCCGGGCTCCATGTATGAGCGCGAGGTGCTCGACGACACCGAACCCTTTGGGGCGGAGGTGACGCTTTCGGTTTTCGGGAGCATCAAATACCAGCTGCCGGTTTTTTCCAACGAGAAAACCATCCACACCCTCACACTGCCCAGCGACCAGCTGGCAAAATGGGGCCCGGTCTTCGCCATGGAGATTACCGACGCCAGCATGGAACCCACACTCATGAAAAACGATTTTGTGGTGGTCAGGCTCAACACCTTTTTAAAATCCGGCGATCTGACCGCCCTGCATGTGGGCGAGTCGGATCTCAAGATCCGGAAGGTCTCTTTCCGGAAGAATCAGGTTATTCTCCAGCCCCACAATCCTGCCTTTGAAGTGGAGATTTATGACCTTAATAAGGACAATGTTCAGGTCATCGGTTCCGTTGTTTATCAGAAACGCGTCTTTGAGCGCTTCTTTGAATGTTATTAATTTTATTTATAGGAGGACTTATGAAATCTTATCGAAAAGAACTGCATTTTAACCTGCCGACCCGCAGAGGTCTTGTCAATATTACACCGGATGTCGAGGCGGCGCTGGCCGACAGCGGAATCCGTGAGGGCCTGGTGCTGGTCAACGCCATGAACATCACCGCCAGTGTGTTCATCAATGATGACGAGAGCGGCCTGCACCACGATTATGAGGTATGGCTCGAAAAACTGGCTCCGGAAAAGCCCTACAGCCAGTATCATCATAACGGTTTTGAGGATAACGCCGACGCACATCTCAAGCGGACCGTCATGGGCCGCGAGGTGGTCGTAGCGGTCACAAATGGCCGTCTGGATTTTGGAACCTGGGAACAGATCTTTTATTTTGAGTTTGACGGCAAGCGCGATAAGCACGCGCTCATCAAAATTATCGGCGAATAGAAAGAGCACGGCGCATTTTTGCGCCGTGCTCTTCTTAATAAGCTTCTCTTTTTTTGTGGGACAGTATGGTCAGCAGGATAAACAGCGGGATCTCCACTGCGGCAAAAAGAATATAAGCGTAGGGCAGCCACAGGGTAAAGCTCCCAAGGTGAAGGAACTCGAGGCTGTTGAGTGTCAGAGCGTAGTAGAAGCTGTTCTCTATGGCCGTTCCGCCTGAGGGCAGCAGCGCGTACAGCCATTTTACATTAACGCCCGCAAAGCCCAGGAAAACAGGCAGAAGGGTGACGCAGAAGCTGATGATGAGCGCTGTTGTGGGCGATTTGCACCGGGAGGACACAAACAGGCTGCAGGAAGCTGTGGCCAGCAGGGTGAGAATACCGGCAAAAAAAGTCATACGCACCATATCGCCCACGTTCATGGGGGCGATCCCCCAGGCCGCAAAGGCGGTCTGAAGGGAGGATGAAAGCCCCTCCCAGCCAAAAATGCTGTTTAAAATAATCAGATAAACACCCATGCTGACGACTGCTATGGCTAAAACCAGGATAAGCACCGCCAGTGACCGCGCGGCGCCCAGCCTGCCTCTGCCATAGCGGGTACAGCGCTGGATATCATCGGCCCGGCTATGGTAGTCCGCGGAAAAAACCGGCGCGGCCATGGCGGTACAGAACAGCCCAAGAACCAGGAGCAGCAAAACGATGATATCCGGACTGGTATCCCCATAACCGTAAACATAATTAAAAGGAGTTTCTACCCTGCTGTTAAGCGCCAGTGCCGCTTGCTTTGCCTGCGGCGCGTTGGCGTATTTATCCGCCAGCTGGTTTTCAATATTGCGGAGGCGCTGGGCGTAAAAGCCTCCCACCTCGTCGGCGCTTGTGATTTCAGAATCGTCAAAGGCGCTGAAAATCCAGCTGAGGGCCGGCTGAATTGGCACTATTTTTTCTTTATAAACCGAGGCCGGCATTTTTTCCTCATAAGCATTTGATGTGTTGATATATGTTTCAAAGGCGGACTCCAGCTTTTCAGGTGTAACCGCCCCATAAAGAGGCCTGTAGGCTTCCTTGACCGCTGCGACTGCCCCCAGGCCAATTTTGGCTTCTGGGTCATCCCGGCGGCCATAGCTGACGTTGTCCACCACCATCACGCAGAGCAGCAGAGCGACCACCAGAGACGCGGCGCACAGTATCCATACCATACGGCTCCGGAAAAGACGTTTAAATTCCATATAGAGTACGCTAAGCATCACCGCACCTCCTCTGTGCCTGAATCCTCTGGGAAAAGCCAGAGGTATAAGTCCTCGAGACGCGGCGTTTCTGGCGCTGAGCCCGGCAGTACGGGGTTTTCTGCCAGATAGCGAAGTGAGACCCGCCCTCCGGATTCGCTCCGGATATTGGCGATACGGACAAGGCGCTCACATTTAAACAGATCGCTTTCAGACACCTCGGTACGCCATACGCGGCCCTTCATAACGTCCACCAGCGCATCGGTGCTGCCTGCCGCAATAATCCGTCCGTCCTTCATGACAGCGTTGCGGGTGGCAATGTTTTCCACGTCGGATACAATATGGGTGGAAATTAATATAATCCGCTCTTTCGCGAACTCGGCCAGAATATTTCGGAAACGCACCCGCTCGCCCGGGTCCAGGCCGCTGGTGGGTTCATCCAGAATCAGGATTTCAGGATCGTTGAGCAGGGCCTGGGCAATCCCTACTCTGCGCTGCATGCCGCCGGACAGCCTGCGGATCTTTTTGTTTTTCACATCGCTCAGCGCAAGCATCTGGAGCAGGCGCTCAATTGTCAGAGACGCGTCCTTTTTGCCAATCCCCTTCAAAGCGCTCATATATTCCAGATAACTTTTTACTGTAAATTCAGGATAAAAGCCAAAGGTCTGGGGCAGATACCCGAAAATATCCCGATAGCTCTCCCCCAGGTCGTCAATGCTTAAACCGTCGTAAAACACACCGCCAGAGGTCGGCTTTAAAATGCCTGCCACCATGCGCATCATGGTGGTTTTTCCCGCGCCATTGGCACCCAGAAGCCCCCAGATGCCCGGCGTCAGCTTCAGGCTGACATTGTCCACGGCCAGCTTATCCTTATATTGTTTGGTCAATCGGTTGATTTTAAGTTCCATCGTTTCACTTCCTATTCAATGTGATAATCTCTGATGAGCTTCCGGCACTGCACTAAAACAGCCGCGCCGCAGAGGACCGCGAGCACCGCCAGCGCCCCGGTCTGCTCATAGATGCCTGGTTTCAGATTTCCAGCCAGCCACAAAGCCAGAAAAAGCACGCCGCAGAACAAAGTGCCAAAGAACAGCAGGCGCTCTCCGGGCGCATGCCGGATGATCAGGAGGCTGCCAAGGCAGGCGGATAAAAAGGGCAGCAGCAGATACACCGCAGCGTCCAGCCCGCTCAGGCTGGTCTGCCAGATGGCTGCGGCAAAGGTGACGGCCAGAATGAAAAAGTCCGTCAGCCCCAGAATGAGCAGCCGGCACAGAATGAGACCCGGCAATGATAAACGTGTCGCTGCCTCCATCTCAACCATACGGTACCTGAAAGAGCGGCTGATGCCCGGCAGGCTTGTGGCTGCGATTAACACTGCGCACAGGCTGAGCAGCTCTGGCAGGTGACGCGGCTTTATGGCGTTTAAATCACCGCCAAGAACGCTGTTTAAAACCAGAAAGAGGGCAAACAGGGCACCGCCCTGCAGAAGCCAGACCCAAACGCCGCAAAAACGTACCTGCGCCAACAGAAACGCTGGAAAGGATATTTTCTGCCGCTGACTGCGGCCGGCATAAAGCCCGTATGCAGCCTCCTTTGTCGCTTCCAGATGCTCCTCGGATACTGGAACCGGCGCCTTTAAGGCTCTCCTCATTTTCTTTTCTAATTTATGATTCATGGCATAGCTCTCCTTTTAACAGCTGTTTTTTAATTTTTTTCAGGGCTGCCCTCAGGCGTGACTGAACAGTGCGCATGGGAAGCCCGGTGACCTCCGCGATCTCCCGCAGGGTAAGGTCCTGAGCGAAGCGCAGAAGCACCAGCTCACGGGCATCCTCCGGCAGCGCCTCTACCATACGGATAAAATCCGCGTCCGATTCCGCGCGGCCAAAGCCGGCTTCATCATAGGTGAGGTTTTCCGGCAAAGGTTCCTCGTCAGCTTTGCGCCACGCGTCGCGGCACACATTGGCGGCGATTTTATAGAGCCAGGCCCTGAAATGCCCCTGGTGCCGGTAGCTGTCCCAAAAACGCACCACTTTAAGAAAGGTTTCCTGGGCAGTGTCCTCAGCGGCGGTTCTGTCCCGGGTGTGCCAGAGGCAGTACCTTAAAATATCCGGATAATAGTCATTAATCAGCCTATCCAGTGCCTGCCGGTCGCCATTTTCAATTTTTCTCAGTAAAATATCTTCACGCGTCAAGTTTTTCCTCCTCCGGGCGTCCCCTTGTATTATATAACGTTTGAATCGGCCATGAGGATTTAATTTAAGAAAACTTTTTTTAAAAGAGCACAGCGCAGAAATGTGCTGTGCTTAGGGCTGTATAAAAACTTTAATATAAGAAGCAATGCTTTAAAAAGAGTGTTGTTTAATGGAGAATGTAGAATTGAGAATTGAGAATGATTGGACCCTTTTTCTGGTGAAAAAGCGATTGAAACAGCGGCCTTTGGCCGCAAATCCAATCAAAATGCGCAGCATTTTGTCCCTCTAATTCTCCATTCTGCATTCTCAATTCTCCATTGAAGCAGCTTTGATTCAGGCTTTCGGCTTTTTTCTTATCTGGATAAAAGGCGCAGTCCCGGGCTGTGCGTTACAGATATTCACGGTAGAGGATCAGGGAGAAGTGGCCGATAAAGCTGGGAGGCTCCTCCGGCAGGGGCTTACCAAAATATCGGACAAGCTGATCGAGGGTGTAGGCGCTGATGGAATCGCCCCGCTCAGCCCTGAAGATCGTTTTATCGCTCACGCCAACGGCCTCTGCCAACTGAGGCTGGGTAAGGCCTCTGGCGTTTCGATTGCCACGTACCCAGCGGGCAAGCTCAATGCTCATTGTTCGTCTACCCACTGGAGCCTGAGCTTAAGACCCGGTACATTGTCCTCGGCATGCCCCAGGATATCGGCAAAGGCATCCTCGGCCTCGGAAAGGGTGCGTGCCATCAGGCTGATGTGCAGGGTGCCCTCGGCCATGCAGTCATACTCGGTATAGGCAGGGTTGGTGTCGAACCGCTCACCGTAAAGATCGGCGTAGGTTTCCTTTAATAGGCCCATTTGGCTTCCTCCTCTCTTGCTTTCTGCTCTCTTAAGTCCTGCTCTGCCCAGAAACGCTGAATATCATTTGGGTATTTCAGAGCCAGTTCTCTGCGCTCCTCCTCGGTGAGGGCCGGGGGAATCCAGAACCCGCAGGGATTCCCGGCCTTGGCGGAACCCATGCCGTTATCCCCCGCTGCGGTCCATACCCGCAGGCTGGTGTGGTCCTCCAGACAGATGGTCGTCTGGATTGTTTTGTGGTCAAAGGGCTTTAAGGCATACTGATAAACGCCGCCGGCCTTCCGGTAATCGATGCGCCCATCCCGGATCAGCCGGCTTCTGTAGTAGGCGACCTGCCGCCGGTCCTCAATGTTCAAAAAGGCTTTGAGCCCGGGATTATCCACCTCAAACCATACGGGCCAGCGCCAGTCGCCGCCTGGGTCTCTGACAGCGCTCTGGTTGTTCTGGTACAGCAGATAAATCCAGAAGCCTTTGTATTCCAGCCCCCTTCTGGGGTGGCGGCTGAGCCAGGCGAAAAAGGCGAGAAATTCACTCAGCAGATTCATGCTGTTCACGCTCCAGTACAGGATACAGGTTGTTTTCTCCAAGCAGATCGTACAGAAAACGCCGACCCTTCGGTGTCCACTGCAGGCTCTCCACCACCTTGGCAGTGCCATCCTTTTTATAAATGGTGCCGGTCTTGGTAGCCGCGTAGCCCTCGGCCTGGTAGTCCGAGTAAAGATACCAGCGCTTGCCGATGCGGTACTGTACGCCCAGACTGTGCAGGAGGCGGTTCATAAACTCGGCGGTCATACCATAATCCTTGGCGATGCCGGTAATGGGTGTCAGGCCTTTATTGTCGAGCACCTTTCTGGCGTACTCGGCTTCAGACTTCAAGTTTTTGATGATATCCTCTGCCTCCAGCACCGCCATGGCCATGAGGGCGTCGCCCTCGGGCAGCGCTGGCGTCTGGCTTCGCAGCTTTTCCTCCATCTGGTTAAAGGCCTGCATATAGCGGATCTTCCATTCCAGGGCCCGGGAGCCGGTAAAGCTCATGATGAGCAGGGTGAAGCCGTCCCGGGTGATCTGATAAGCCTTTCGCTTCCTGCCCGCCGAGTCGGCGTAGGACCAGGGAATAAAGAGACCGGCACAATTCTGCGCTGTGGTCTCCCGGTTAAGCTGGGCGATGCGCCGCAGCACACTCTTGTGCTCCTTGCCAAAATCCGAGGCTACCCGGCGGCTTGATACCACAGGCTGCTCGCCGCACAGGGTGACCACCACATTGGCGCATTCCATATCTGTCCGCGCCGTATTTTCCATTATTTCCTGATTTTTTGCACCATGAACAGAGCCGCGGGTGTTTCCCGGGCGTTCTCTGTTGTCTTTCATCACTGTACCTCCAGTTTGATTTAAGAATTTCATCGCTTTTGGATGATACAGACATCTTAGCACGCAGGCTCAGCCTGTGTCGCTGCATTGCCAGTACAAAGCGCCAAAACGGTTAACGTTCATTTTGACCGCCCGGAGATACCAGCGGTCAAATCCAGCCGCAGCGTCCCGCAGAGTGGACCATAAATCCGCGGATCTGCAATCCTCTTCACAAATGGACAGGCGCATTCCCATCTCGGTAAACGCCCACAAAAGCATCACGAGCTGACCAGCCATCTTTTTGAGCATCCGCCGGACCGTGCTTGGCGAACAGGGCACCTCGTTTCTGCCATCGGCGACCGCCTGGTGCACTTCGGCATCGTAACGGCCATAAGGCACCAGAATATCTGGAAGGTCGCGCTTTGGATGGGTATGGTTGTAGCAGGCTTCATTATCACAGACCACACGGCGTATCTCGACTTTGCTGGGGGTGCCGTCCATGCCAGTAAAGCTCCGCCCGTCTTTACCGCTTAAACGGCTCCTTTCGTGCATGGGAGCGCCGCAGTCCGGGCAGCAGGGCATTTCATCGTAGATGAATTTATAATAGTTCAGCGGGGTTCTTCCATCCTCCTTCAGGGTCTCCTCCACCAGCTCCAGCTTTCCCTTTGAGATCAGCATTGTCCTGCTCCCGCTGGGATGTTAAGTTTTTCACAATAAAAAAGGAACTGCCAGCGTTCAGCCTTCAGTTCCTTTTTGGGTGACAGCCAGTGTCCCTTTAGTGTTTTATTCGATTATGCCCGGTGTGCAGTGGGAACAAATAAATATAAGCGCTTCCCTGCATGACGCTCCCCTTTATTTAAATTTAAATATGATAATTTTCTCTTTAAGTAATGTGCTTTTATTTTAACACATCTTGATCAGAACAGACAATCTATTTCAGCTTAAACTGCGAAATTTCCTAAACCACTTGGCATTCGCGCGCGGATACCGGGACAGCGCATTGCCTTCAGGCCTGTTCTGAATTATAATAGGATTACTCTATGGACAGGAGGTTCATATCATTGGGAACTTTTGAATTTAACGGCGAAAAGTGCGCGCAGGCTTCCAGACATCAGAAGGAATGGGGCAGCCGGCTGATATCCGGACTCAGGCTCAGGGGTTGTGAAGCCATTCTGGATCTGGGCTGACGGCACCTGCTTTGAGACCTTCCGCAGGATCAAGGTGACCGCGGTGAAGTAAATAAACACAAATTTAAAAATAGAACAGCTCCTCGAACTTCTTATCCAGGGCAATGCACAAAATCAATGCTAATTTTGCCGTTGGGTTAAACTGACCCGTCTCGATGGAGCTGATGGTGTTGCGGGAGACACCAACCAGCTCGGCCAGAGCGGACTGGGACAGTTTCTTTTCCTTTCGGATTTCCTTTAAGCGGTTTTTTAGAATTAATTCCCCGTTCAAAGCCCTTTACCCCAGTACAGACAGCACAAAGCTTGCGAGTGATGCCAGTGACGCCACCCCTCCCGCGATGGTTGTGACAAGATAAGCCTTTTGTTTTGTAAAACGGTATTTAGGATAGGCCTCTGCTGAGAGGAAGGCCCAGAACATGGCCATGGGCGCATAATTTGACTGGCCGTTGAACAGGTTAAACAGCACAATAAAGATAAAAACAGCGGAAAATGCCATTGCCCCAATTCTGCGTCCTCTGTTTTCGGCTTCAGTCATGCCCTCATCCTTTTTTTCCAGACGGCTTTTAGCTAAAATTTCTTCTTTATCCATAATGCTCATCCTCCATCTTTCTGCCAAGTTTTATTGGCACTATTATCATATCACCGCCAAGTGTACTTGTCAATAGTACGCCAGAATTTTTGAGCAAAATAAAAAAGCAGGAGAATGCTCCTGCTTTTCTAAAGACTCATACTAACGCACTGGCGTATAGTTGATCTGCCCCTCCTCGTCGGTGGCTTCCAGCTTGAAAATAACTGGCCGCAGCCCATCGTTACAGCTGCAGATGGCTACGCCGGGTTTTTTGATCCAGTCGCCATAATAAAACAGCTCCTTATCCGCGCCGTGGGCCAGAGCAAAGGCATACTGGTAGATGGCTTTCCAGGCCTCATCACAGAGCCCCTCAGGCTTTGCGTAGTCGGCATAAAAGGTCTGTCCCTCCCTGAGCATAGGGCAGGCGGTAAGGCCGTCCACCCCGTACTCCTCTGCCAGATCCTGATTCAGCATTGTTCTGAGAACCGTGATTTTTACCTTTTTCATGATAATTTCCTCCTTTAATTTAGAATACAGTCATTTACTCAGCATTTTTGGCGTTCCTTCTGTTAGGCCGGGCAGACTTGCTTTTGCGCGTCAGATTCGCCAGATAGACGCCGCCGATGACAAAGAAAGCCCCTGCCGCCTGAAATGTGGAAAATTGTTCCTTCAGGAAAAACACGCCCGCCAGAATGGAAACCACGGTGGATATCCCCACAAAGGACGCTGAGCGGTTGGTGCCAATCGTGGCGATCGCCAGATTGTAAAGTAAAAAGGCCAGGATTGAGCAGCCAATGCCCTGGTACAAAACCGCGGTTAAAAGAGCAGGATTCGTAAAAGGAGCGGATAAAAATTCCGGCAATGTGCCGGTTCTCAGGTTCTGGACAAGGGCAGCAGCCGTAAAAACGACGGCGCCGAAGGCAATCATCACATAGGTTTTTTCCGCGCTGGAAAAGGAAACGGCTTTTTCAGAAAAAACAGAGTACAGGCTGTAGGAAATCACGGCCATCAGGAGCATAAGATACCCCAGCGGGTTAAAGGAGGCCTCCATCCCCTTGGAGAGGACACAGACCATCACCCCAGCCATGGTGATGCACACTCCTGCAGCCTGCAGCTTCGTGGGCTTTTCCTTTAGAATCAGTCCCCCTGCTATCAGGGTCGCTGCCGGTATGACGGAGAGAACCGCGCCGCTTTCCGAGGCAGTGGTCAGGCTGATGCCCACAGTCTCACCCACAAAATAGATCACCGGCTGGAAAACGGCAATCCAAAACAAAGGCAGCAGCCGCTTTCCTCTCAGGCTGATCTTAACCACTCCCAAAGACACACACAGATTGATGACCAGAAAAGCGGTAGCGAAGCGCCAGCTCAGCAGCGTGAGCGAGTCCACCGACGTGGTGGCATGCTTGGTAAATAAGTAGCTCAGCCCAAATAGTATCTCACAGAAAATGGCGCAAAGGCAGCCTTTGATTGTTTTCTTTTTTTCCATGATTCCCTTGTCTGACCTTTCCATTATATTTTTTAATTTAGAGAAATACTGGCAGCGGCCATGCTTATCGTTTCCTCAGGACGCTTATGGCAGCGTAGTGCCGAACCTTGAATTTCTCTGGCGCGGCCGCGGCCAAAAGATGTCGATGCTCCGCATCAAAGGCGGCGATGTCCTCCTCAGGCAGAGACGCCTCGATCCCTCGGCAGGCTTTCATCCGTCCGTTCCAGCTCTCCCGGCTGAAAGGCACCCTTAAATCAAAAACCTCCTGGCTTTCAATGGTAAAGTACTGGCTGTAGATTTCGGGTATGGCAATGGGGTGCCTCTTTTCTCCGCAGCCGGTCCATTCAGGATTATACTTTAAAACAAGAGCCTCGCTCTGCCCCGCAACGGGGTCTTCAAAAGGCAGCCAGGCCATGTATAGGACAATTAAGCGCCCCTGGGCGCAGAGTATTTTAGACAGCCTGGGCGCGAGGGCTTCATGGTCAAAGTAGGTAAAGCACTGGCACGCGGTGACCACGTCAAAGCTTAAGTCTGGTAAATCCATTTTCTCGGCAGGCATACAGAAAAAGTCAATCTCTGCCCGCTGCTCCTCTGCCAGGAGGATGGCCTGCTGAATCTGGTTTTCCGAAATATCAATGCCCGTAAAGGCTGCGCCGTATGGATATAAATTGCGGGGCAGCACGCCGGTGCCGGTGCCCATATCCAGCACACGCTGTCCTTTGACGCACGCGCCCATGTCCAGGATTTTCTGGTAAAACTCCCGGGGGTAGATATCCCGGTATCTGGCGTAATCCCGCGAGGCACGCCCCCAGTCAAAGCCGCGTCCGTTATCGATCTCTGCTTTTTTAATCATGTCCCGCCTGCTCTCTCATGCCTGTAAACCGCATGTCCTTTACACTTCAAAATCTTCCGAATTAAAATTGCTGTAATAGCTGCCCTTCGTGGCTGTGAATTTCAGCACGCAGTAGTCTGGGTCTGTAATGCCTTCACTGTAATACATGGTATCACCGTCCCGCCAGATCCGCTCCTTGGCCTCGGGCGTCTCTAAAACCTCGACGGTTCCGCTCAGGCTGGCTCCACGGAAATAACGCCTGTCGACGAAATAGATGCTCGCCTTAGGGTTTTGAAGGAAATGCTTTACCTTATTGGATGAGGTATTGGTGGTAAACCAGAAAGTTTTTATTCCCTCCCGATCTCTGGGCTTCAGCATGGCCCTTGTGACCGGATATCCCTCCCCATCAATATAGCTGATCAGGGCCATACTGGCTTTATCCGCCATATTGCCGACTGTCTGTTCTGGGTTTCTCATCATTTTTGCAGCCTCCCTGCTTTTTTCGACTTTTTAGCTAAGGTAAGTATAGCATAAAAAGAAGGCATGGCGCAAAAATGCGCCGTGCTCCATATACAAAAGATAGCTGCACCCTATATTATCTTTTAAATAATATTATCTATATTGACTATAGGGCATTCTTTTATTTTGATACAAATAAAAAATTTTCCAAATCCGCCGGCCATTCTTTAGTGTTTCTTAAAAAAATTATCTACCTTCAACAAAGAAGTATTGGTTATTTTCAAATTATCTGAAAAGCTTCTAAACGTTTTTAATATTAAAACAACCTTTTTAAGTGATTCTACTTTTGTATCTTTATATAGACATGGTGTTATATAGATTTTAATGAATATTTATGAATGCTAATTACCATAGAGAAACCTATATTCTAAATATAGCAAATTTTTACCACTTTTTTAACTTTGTCATATAATAAATCGTGGTATAATAAAAGAAAGTAATGGTTTACCTGAATGCAGAAAGGGGGTTTTACCATGACACAAATATCTTTCCCTTTATTTTCCGATTCTGATATTACAATAATACAAATTATATTTGATTGCATTGTAAATTCCACTCAAAAAGATGCTCTGTATAACGGTCAAGATGCTCTTCTCGAAAAAGTTAAGATCAAAGTTACTTCTGGAAACACGGGCTTTGATCGACCTGAGCTCGAGCTGATTTTTCAGACGCTGATTGAAGGGCGGTTGATCTATAGTGGTGAAATTCTCCAAAGGGAAACCGCTGTCAAAACCGAAGATGTCTGTATCTTTTCACTGAACCATCTGATTCTGAAACTTGAGAAAGAACTCAGAAGATTAGGCAGCAGTGTGGTCAGCTGATTTACCAGACATATCCCCTCAAGCCCTCTGTTTGCAGTGGGCTTGAGGGTTTAAAACCGCCAGAACAGGCTATTTCCTTGTGCAGTATTGGGTTATATATCTGTTCGAATTGATGCCGCAATTCTTTAAAGCGACCATTGCGTTTTTGACCAGTCTGCTTGCAATCCCCTGCATTCTATAATCAGGATGAACCGCTGTGTGATGGATATAGCCTCTGCGTCCATCGTTTCCAGCCAAAATCACACCCTGGATACGGCCATTATTTACTGCAACAAAACATGTATCAGGATTTCGGTTTAAAAAACGTTCAATGCCTTCTTTTGAATCATCTAAATCATTCAAACCCATTCCTTTACAAAGCGTCCAAAGCGCATAAACCTTGTCATAATCGTCAATGATCATCCTTCTAATTTTCATTGTTAGCTCTCTTATTTTACAGCGCCGTTCCCTTTTTAGGAATAAAAAAGCCCGACATCTCTGTTTTTTCCAGTGTGAGCAGCTTTACTTTTTTATCAATGCCGCCCGCGTAGCCTGTCAGGCTGCCGCTCGTTCCCACCACCCTGTGGCAGGGCACAATAATGGAAATGGGATTATGCCCCACAGCGCCTCCGACCGCCTGGGCGGACATTCTGTCAGTGCCCTTTTGCTCTGCGATTTTATCCGCGATTTCTCCGTAAGTCATGGTCTGCCCAAAAGGAATGGTAAGCAGTATCTCCCATACTGCCCTGCGAAAGGGACTGGCGTCAAGCAGCAGCGGCGGCGTAAAATCAGGCGACTTACCCTGAAAATAAATATCCAGCCAATTTTTTGCCGCATCAAAGACAGGCAGCTCCCCCGCCACGTATTGCTCTGGCAGCGTATCACCAAAGTATTTCTGCCCGTCAAACCAAAGCCCTGTCAGCGCTGCGCCGTCGCTGGCAATGGTAATTCCGCCCAGGGGCGAAGCATAGTGAGTGGTATAAATTCTTACATCTGACATTTTCATCCTCCTGCTTTCAATTATTCTGTGGCTTTACACGTCTTTTTCTTTTTAACAGGCTTTCTCTTTGGCGCGTAATCCTTCATCTCAGGAACCGCGCCGCCTGCCACAGCCCAAAGGTACAGGCTCGCAACACTGCAGTAGGGACTGTAGCGCCTGCGGTACCGCTCAAAACGCTCTCTGTCAATCTCCCGATGATGGTACACCATGCGCAGGCCGCGCCTAATGGCCAGATCGTCATAGCTGAAAACATTTTGACGCTCCATACAGAACAGTAAAATCATTTCTGCGGTCCATACGCCAATGCCCCTTAAGGACACAAGGCTGGCGATGGCCTCCTCGTCGGATTTATCCCAGATTCCCTCCAGATCAAAAGCGCCGGTCTTAACCTTTTCTGCAAAGTCGGTAATGTACGTTGCTTTGCGGAAACTGATTCCAAAGGCCTGCAGCCGCTCGATGCCCGCGTCCAGGATGACGTCCGCGTTTAAGGTGCCGAGGCCATCGTTGATCCGTTGCCAGATCGTCGCCTGGGCCTTTGTTGAAATCTGTTGGCCAACAATATGGTGAACGACCGATGCGAACAGATCCGTATCCGCGGCGCGCTCAATCATCCCAATTTTCTCAATGACTTCACCCAGTTTTTTATCCTTTTGCTTCAGATAATCGGTTGCTTCTGTGCTGTAGCCGAAATTCATTTGCCGCGCACCTCCAATCTTGACTTGTACGATAACCATATAACAAATCCAAACGATATACGACTGAAATATCGCCAATACGATCACATAATGTCCAAAGAAGAACACTATGGCAAGGATTTTAAATTCTACTTCTTTTTAAACTTAATTCTATAATCTTTAGGCTCACTTTCTTTTAAACAGAACCGCAAGGACATCACCGTTACCGCCATGCGGTATTTGGCGCTTTCAGAGATCATTTCATACCGGCCCTGCAAAAGGTTCTCGACATCCATTACTTCAACACCTGACATTTTAGCAATCGTCTGCTGTGACAGGCGGTGATAGTTGATCAGCACACCCAAAAATCCAGCCAGCTCCAGGTCTCTATCCTCCTCGGCGCTGAGATACAGGGCAGCCACTTTATCGAAAACACGGCCGCTATCCAGATTTTCATCTGAGAGAAAATCCAGTTTTCCATCTGAAAGCCAAAGGATCTGCTCACGCGTTAGAAAAAGATAATTTGAAAGTGTCTCAATACTAAACCCATAATCCATGATCAGAGCCTTCAGCCAGTTTGAAATTTCATCAAAACCAATTTTTTTAAGATTCATAGGATTCCTCCGGATAAGTGAAATTATCTAAACAATCATCCCAGAAGTACTCAATGCGTATAATCAATAATCTGAATCTCTTCATCCTTCAGGTCATTCTGGACAATCTCCTTCATTTTCCTGGCAAATGGGCATGGATAGCCGATAGGGTTTCCGTTCTGGATACAGGAGGCAAAGGCGATGGTGTCCGCCCCTCTTTTCACAAGCTCTCTTGCCCTGAGAATGGCTTTCTTTCCAGGGCACCCACCGCAGCTGGTAAAGCCGATAAGCTCAATATCTTCTGTTACATTTTCAAAGGCACCTTTTCTTTCCTTAATCACTTTAAAATCCATGGTTCCCGGACAGAAATCTTCTGTCTGCATACATCGGATAATGCCTAATTTCATCGTATTTCCCTCCAATTTAAAAGTTTATTACTATAGCTTGTTGGCCCTGTCCTTTTCTCCGCAGAGCACCAGTGCCGGGCATGCGATTTCTCCATCGTCAAGGGATAGATAGTAAAGCAGCGGGTCCAAGCTCAAATTCAGTTCGTTCTGGCCGAGCCCGTGAAGAAACAGGGTGGACATATTCTGATTTCCTCCGGTTCAGTAACTATGGCTTTAGTATAACATAAAACGAGAGGCACAGCACAAAAATGTGCCGTGCCTCTGTTTCGATCATCCGGTCAATTTTATTTCAGCTGTCCGGTACAGCCTTTTTGTATGGCGGCGAGGTTCCGGGCAATTCTTTCCCTGGGCCAGTCCCACCACTTTATTTCAAGCAGATCGGCAATGGTCCTGTCGGAAAAACGCTTTTTAATGGGCCGGGCGGGCACCCCGCCCACGATGGTGTAGGGCGGAACATCTTTTGTGACCACCGCCCGGGCGCCGATGACTGCCCCGTCACCGATGGTCACGCCAGCCAGTATGACCGCCTCATAGCCGATCCAGACATCATTGCCGATGACGATGTCTCCTTTATTGTCCCAGGACGCTGCCACGTCTCGTGGGTCAAGGTCCCACTCCTCAAAAAAAAGCGGGAAGGGATAGGTTGAGAGCGAGCGCATGGTGTGGTTTGCGCTGTTAAACAGAAAACGCGCGCCGCAGGCGATGGAACAGAATTTCCCGATCAGCAGCCGGTCGTGGTTTACAGGGTACTGGTATAAAACATTGTTTTTCTCAAACAATGCGGGGTCGCTGGTAAAGTCGTTATACATGGTATAATCGCCAACCGTTATGCTGGGGTTGGTGATCACATTCTTTAAATAAATCGTTTGTCTGTCACCCGTACGGGGATAGATTTTTTTCTCTGGAATAGTCATTTTATCCTCCTGTTATTTTAAAATGATTTGCAGGCTATTCCAGTCATTACAATGCAGCGTTTCAAGAAATACCACCTCTCTTTTCAACTGCATCAAGCATAGCACAGATGGTGCTATTCCACAATCTTTATTTTACCCCAGCGCCGCTTTACCTTAACCGCATACTTGAGGGTATAGGAGACGCAGCCTTCCGCCAGAGCATTCTTTATTTCCAAAATTTCCCGATCAAGGGCCTCCTCCTCACGATACCAGCCCAGCACCGTGTTATTGTCTCCCCAGAAAGAGCTGCCGTCCACGCCGAACAGGGCGTATTTGGGCGCATCTTTCCTTGTCCTGAACCGGGGGGACGCCTGTACACGGCAGCAGTTCACAATTGATTTTCCATCAAAGGAGGCGATTAAAATCCGCCCGGTCTGTCCGCTGCCTTTGGCGCCGGCGTGTTCCTCCCCGCCGACCTCTGTATTCAAGCTCATCAGACGGTCCAGAGAGACCGATAACACCTCTGAAAGGAAAAGCAGCTTCTCGACCTCGGGGTAGCCGTTTCCCTGCTCCCATTTCGATACAGCCTGGCGGCTCACCTTCAGCTGTTCTGCCAGCTCCTCCTGGGAGATACCCCGCTCCCTCCGGATCCGCCTTAAATTTTCGCTAAAGCCCATGTTCAGACACCTCCGTCCCTTTTCCTCTTATTTTAACCGAAAGTGTCCCGGCCGTCTACCAGCCGTTGTTTGCATATCCGCAACCTGGGGTGGCGCTGTCATCATAAAAGGGGCACAGCGCAAAAGTGTGCTGTGCCCCAGGGGTTTTCCGTCAGATCTCCAGTTCGGTCTTTCGGACGGTTTTATCAACGTATTCGTAGCTCTTAAGCTTCTGGTAGGCAAAGCCGCCGGGGTGGAAAATATTCTGCGCGATGACGATGTCAGCCGCCGCGGTAATCTGCTCTTGGGTAAGGCCGTCCAGATAGTCGGGCAGGCTCAGGGTATCGGTATCGCCGTTTTCTAACAGAAATTCCAGATCCAGGCTTTTTGTGGTGACAGTTTCCATTTTTTTCTCCTTTCGTGTTTTTTAGATAACCTTAGCGCCGGGTCAGGCGGTCTCAATATTATCGTAATACATCACATTGGTAATATCGCTGATGATGGGGTCCATCAGAGTGCCCAGGGCTTTGGCGGTGCGCACCACCGCCTCGGGTGTGGCGATGGCTTCATCGGTGCTCAGACCACTGAAGGTCTTAAGCTTTTTCTTGATTTTAGTTAATGCAAAAAATCGCATAAAAAAAGCACGACAACATGCGTGCTCGATGAATCCCTATACTAATTATAGTAACTTAGCTAATGTGGTTTACTTTCTTTTTAAACTCCCGTACAACTTCCTCAACCGTCATCCCCTGAAGTCGATCCTGTGTTTGCTGGATGATGCCATTCACAACCCCATCCTTATAGAATACATCCAAATAGTAGCCTTTGTACTCTTGCGCTATTTTCATTTTTATCCCCCATTTTAATTTAAATATTTTAGGTCTTCCAGTATTTCTTCCCTGGCCTTTTTCTCCTCTTTTAGCGGGTCGAAAATAATGGCCGTCCATTGCTTTGTTCGGTTGTCGAAAAGCAGCTCCGCATTCTTCTTATCCGTTATGACAAGATAGCGCAGTCCGGGCGAGCCGCAGCGGATAAAACCTTTCTTAACTTCTACAATTTCTTTAATCTCGTATTGCTTCCCATCGGCGTAGAACCCTTTTGGAATATACTTAGTGCACATCTTTAGTAGATCAACCCTTACGTTACTGTACTTACGTCGCATAAAACCACCTCACCAAAGAACGTTTGTGTCTAAATTATAGAACTTTCGTTCTCAAAAAGCAAGCGAGACAAATTCCATCTATTCTTAGGGATTATTATATACACGACAATAAAAAACTCCCGATCCGAAGACCGAGAGCTCTAAAAAAGGAAAAGTTAGTTGGGAGAGTAATTTGTATTTTAAAAAGTAAGAGGTATGTGTGTTCGAGATTAATTATACCCCTGCGGAGTGGATTTTAAACAAAAAGAAGCCCTCATGGGCTTCCCAATCTCATATTTAAACCATAAAGCTATAAAACGCTATGACGACAACGGCACCCAAGAGCTGTAATAGGACAAAAATCAGGCCGATCCACTTCCCTATTTTAGCCTTTTTATTTGATGGATCTGCCGCCAGTTCTTTGTTTCCTGTGATGAAAGCCAATACTCCAAGTGCAATAGATGCATAACCAATATACCGAAGTATCTCGATACCGGTCCAACTCCCGATGATCGCGACGACCTAAAGGCCCAGTGTAAACATTGCGTATAAAAATGCTCTCTGACCAAATTCAGGATCGCTGGTGGGCTGCTGATTATTGTTACCAAACATATCTTTCTCCCCTTTCCTATGTTTACCTTAAGTATATCACCTTTCTTAAGATGAAACAACAAAAAACAGCCGCCCCGAAGGACGGCCTGAATACACGAGATTTATACGATAAAATTAAAAGAATCGACTATTCAAAGCCATTTTATCGCGAGATTTGCACGAGAATTAAATCCCTAAAGCAGCTCTGGTCAGATCGCCACAGATGCCGTCCACTTCCAGTCCATTTTTCGCCTGGAAGTCTTTCAGCGCAGCAATGGTGACCGGTCCCGCACCGCCATCAATCGCTACATCATAACCATGACATTTCAGTGCCTCCTGAATCCGCGCGATCTCGGTCATGAGCGCAATGTCCGTCTTGATTCCGTACTCACCGTCAACGGTTAAGCCATGGAACCGCTGGATGCATTCACAAGCGTATTGGCTTTCGGATCCGTAGAGCGCATCTTCGGTTAGCGGACCTATCTCGCCCCAGTAGCCGCAAAAATTGCAGTCTCTCTGGAACTGGCGGATATTTTCGTCGGGGCCATCACCGTAAGAAAGGTAATAGCTGCCACTGAAGATGGACGTAAAGCCATACGGGTTATCATTGCTTGGCTGTGGGTCTGGCGTCGGTGTTGGTTCTGGACTTGGCGCCGGAGCGTTTCCGTCATAAGCGATGCCCAGATAATCCAGAATCCCGTAAGCCACTGCCTGTCCGTAAGCACTCGCGTTTAACAGCGTGTTGATATCCGCTCGAATCGAACCGGTTTCAAAAATACAGCCGGTCATATTGGTGTCGGTCACTTCCCAGTCGTCACGCTTTAAAATGCCGCGGGTGCCAATCCCCATACGCAGCATCACAGAAGCGTTAATACACTGTGCCAGCTGATAGCCGCTGTTGCTGTTCGGATGCACAATTGGATAGGTCCCAGACGGTGCCTGGTTCCAGTCGCAGTGCAACGAAACGTATAAATCCAAACCGTGGTTATTCGCGTATTCTACGCATGCGGAAATATTCATATCATTTTCCGGATAGTCGGTATGCACATCGACGCCGTATTTTCTCAAAACCTCGATGGCAGCGCCGACGATTGGCTGCATTAAACCCGCTTCAGTATAATCGCCGTCGACACAGCCAGAATCCCAGTTGCCATTACTGGAAATACCATGCCCAATTGCTAAAAAAATACTTGCCATTATTCTTTATCCTCCTTCTTTTCATTAATCCCATTTACCACCTGCTTCCACAGCTGGTTCCCATAAACCGCCGCTGCGGCTGCCAGAATGCCCTGGATCGCCGCGGCCACATTAAACCCGCCGATACCAAAGCCCAAAGCAACGCCTAAAACGCCGATGACCCAGGGGATTAACCAGTTGGGTACTTTGGGTGTGCCCTTTAAAAAAAGTCCCAGCACGTAGAGCACAGGGACTAAAATCAAGAAGTCTTGTACGATATATTCCATGTCTACTCCTCCCTAATGGGCAGGTCTTTGACCCGCTCATACAATTCTTTCGCTGTTCCATTGCCGCCCATGTCTTCGTATGGCTCAAACATGTGCTCCAGATTCTTTAAATCCGAAACGGTTACCCAGCCGCGTTTGATATAAAAAGTGCACGCCTGATAAATCCGGTCGTGTAACATGCTTTGAATCCCTTCTTCGATCACAGCTACTCTTTGTGCCTGGATTCGAACAGGCTGCAGCACCAGCTTTCCAAAGGCCACCAGTGCTGTGATGCCGATGGCGATCTCCACAATTAATCTAAAATGCTCCACTCGGTTGTCCTTTCAAAATCGAAAAAGGACGTCAATCGACGCCCTCTTCCTGAATCCTTACGCGTATAACTTCCCACGTTTGTCCACTTCTGCCTTGACCTGCGCTCTTAAAAACGCGGGTACCATCGGGCAATTAAACTCTGCTGCATCTTCTGCGGTTAAGGCTCTTAAGCCTAACTCAACTAAATCTGCGTACATTGCGACCATTCTATTCACCCCCTCCCTGTGGTTCTAACATCTGTAAGATGGTTTCAAACATTTCTGCCTGGGCCAGCTGCTGCTCAATTTTGTCTGCTTCCTGCTTCTCAATGGCCTCAGCTGTCGCTAACTGCTGCTGGAGAACCTGTTCCTGCAGCACCTGGGTCGGGCTTGGCGGTAAATCCGGAATCTCTGGTGTATATTCCTCAATCATGTCAAAAAGACTGCCAGTATCGGGCATGATTTCTTTGCAGCGAAAGTTCTTGCCTTTGGCTTCCTCTTCAAAATATCTTTCGTATTCTTCGTCTGTTACAAGTACATCTGAAGGCATAATTCTAAAGAGATCCGGGATAACAAACCCAAAAGTCCTTTCATCTCCGGCTCGAAAATAGCGTTGGTTTCGATCAAAAATCTCTAAATAGCCAAAAAGCC
>NZ_VUMP01000008.1:0-259902 GCF_009696115.1 Eubacterium sp. BL-380-WT-2B | reverse complement strand
CGCACTAATTCAACCAGCTTCTGCTTTAATTCACCGGTGTATTTCTTGTTTGGTATTCCTTTTGGCATATAAAATCACCCCACTTGTTAGTATTATACCACATGTCTAACAAATGGGGTTCACTTCATTTCTGCCGGCTTTTCTCTTTATCAACTGTTTTTTGCCTCTTTATTATTTTTGACGAGGCGCAATTTTAGTCTTACTGTCATCCTCTACCAGTGTTTTCAGAGAGGCGGCTAACCCCGCAAGGCCCTGTATCTCTGATGGAATAATGATCTTCGTCGCTTTCCCATCAGCTGCCTTTTCAAAAGCCTCCAGGCTTTTGATGGCGATTACCTCTTTAATCGGCTCAGCCTCGTTCATCATCTTAACCCCTTCAGCCGTTGCCTTCTGCACCTTAAGGATCGCTTCCGCTTCCCCTTCGGCACGGCGTATCTGAGCTTCCTTATCTGCCTCGGCTTCCAGAATCGCTGCTTCCTTTTGAGCCTGAGCCTGTAGAATGAGCGCTTCCTTTTCACCTTCTGCTACAAGTACCGCGCTTTTCTTTTCGCCCTCTGCCTGAAGAATTTTTTCACGCCGCTCACGCTCTGCTTTCATCTGGCGTTCCATAGCGTTTTGAATCTCGGTCGGCGGCATAATATTTTTCAGCTCGACGCGGTTAATTTTAATCCCCCACGGGTCGGTTGCCTCGTCCAAAATGATCCGCATCTGCGAATTGATGGTATCCCTGGAGGTCAGGGTCTGGTCCAGCTCGAGATCCCCAATAATATTACGAAGCGTTGTAGCCGTAAGATTTTCAATGGCCCGCATCGGGTGATCGACACCATACATATAAAACTTGGGATCTGTCACCTGCATGTAGATTACTGTATCGATCTGCATGGTAACATTATCCTTAGTGATAACCGGCTGCGGTGGAAAATCTGCCACGCTTTCCTTAAGGCTGATCCGCTTTGAAATTTTATCAATGATCGGAATCGCCATATGAAAGCCAGTTTCCCATGTGGCGTGATAAGCGCCTAAACGCTCAATGACATAAGCGTGTGCCTGTGGCACAATCCGGGTATTGAGTACCACCAGCACCACTACCACAATAATCAGGATCAATAGAAAAATAAAACCCATTTTGTCCTCCTTTAAAGTTTATATTTACGAACCATGGCTTTAACGCCCTCAATCCGCTCCACCAGTACTTCGGAACCGGCCGGCAGAATATCGTTATCCATTACGCTGCGGGCAGTCCATATCTTGCCATCTACCTCAATGCTACCGGTACCATGCAGATTATCAATCTCCTCCAGAACAATGGCTCTGAAACCAACGATCCGGTCCGCATTGGTTTTTGATTCCTTTGGCCTGATAAATCGTTTGATAAAAGGCCGGGTCAACAAAAGCAGAATAAGGGAGACACCGATAAAGAGACCTGTCTGCAGGCCAACTCCGCCGCCAGCCAGCGCGCAGATCAATGCCGCGCCCGAGCCAAAGCAAAACCAAATGGAAACCAGAGCGCCCACTGTTAAAATCTCTGCTATCAAAAAAACCGCGAGCAGTACGATCCACACTGTGACCATGCTGATACCCTCCATATTAACGCCTCCTTTCCCTTATGTTGAAACCATTATAACCTAATTTAAGCTGAATTAACAGCTTCTTTTAAAAGCTTTACATTTTCTTTATATTTTAGGAGGATTTTTGTTGTTTATTCTTTTATCTGGTCCAGATACCGGCAGATAATCAGCCACATTAGCAGCAAATCATTCATATTTCCTTTCGGGTCTATCTCCAGGCACTGGTCTACCTTCTTTTTTCTGAAAATAACCGTATTTTTGTGCAAAAACATTTCATTGGCTGTCTGCTCATACCGAAAGCCGTTTTCCAGAAGATGTTTCATGGTCAATACCGCGTCCATTACTCCCTTTCCAAAAGAATCTTCCAGCAATCTGATATAAGGGTCTAAAACCCTTTCCCGGGCCTCAGTCTCCATTTGATTATAAAAGCCCTCCGTTAAGCGCCGGTGGCTGAAAAACAATGCTGTATCCTGCGGCAGTGAAATACTGTGGTACATTGCCGCTGCATCCTCATAGGATTTCCGATACCCGTTGATCCCTGCGTGGTAGCCTCCAACAAAAAACCGAATGGCCTGCTGGTCATCCTTATCCAGATGCTCTAAAACATGCTCCTGATAATCCCTCAGTGTCTGTTCTATCCGCCAGGGCTCAGTTTGATCCAGCTTTTTAAAAACCAAAATATATCCGGCGGACATTACCACAGAAAGATCCTGCTTCGAGTGGCTTTTTGAACGCTTAATGCGGTCCAGAAGCCTTTCATAACCGCCTGTGTTTGGCCTGCCTTTGATGGAAATAATACAGGCTGCCCTTGGCAGCTCCATATCATAGCCCATCCGATGCCCCCAGCGCTTCATCTCCTCAGACGACATACCCGGACTGTCGCTGAGCAGCATTGTCACAAAAAGCTCCTTATCGTTTCGATGACGGTAAAACTGGTTCATGGATTCTTCCTGTTCGATGATCAGCTCTGCCGTCATTTTTACCAGCTTTCCAATGTTGCGGACTTCATCAGGCTTTCCCGTAATTCCCACAGCGCCCAGCACTTTGCCGTCTTTGCTGACAATGGGCATATTAATCCCCGCCTTTACTCCCTGCAGCTTGGCGGCATCCTCCTCGGTCACCTCATAAATGGCGCAGTCACGGATTGTCTGCATGGCTGTTTCGTGGAAAGTACCAATACGCTCAACGATCCCGCTGCCAATAATAATGGCGTTTTTGTTCATGACATTGATGTTATAGCCCAGGCTGTTCATTACCTCATCTGCAATCTTCTGAGCTGTTTTTGAATCCAGCATTGCTTTTATCCCCTTTGACTGAACGCCTCAACCAGCCTGAACAGATTTCGGGCTGCGTTTGACAAATTCTCCTCTGCATGGTCCATTTGCCATTCAAGCCCTTCGCCGCTCTTCCAGGTCGAGAAAGCAGCGGTCAGTCCTTTTCCGTACAACGGTTCGTAACCCTTCTCCAATGCTCCGGACAGGGCCACAACCGGTATTCCCTGAGCCGCGGCACGTCCAGAGACGCCGCACAACACCTTTCCCATTGCACTCTGCTCATCCGTTCTCCCTTCCCCGGTTACAACAAAATCTGCCCCCTGCAGATGGCGGTCAAATTTCAGGACATCCAGCACAATTTCAAGCCCTGGTCTCAGTTCTGCCCCCATAAACGCCACAAAGGGCAGGGCCAATCCTCCAGCCGCGCCAATCCCGGGCAATTCACGGTATTCCTGTCCCTTCTGTCTGGCTATAAGCCCTTCAAAATGGTTTAGCCCCATGTCTAACAGGCAGATCATTTCAGCATCCGCACCTTTTTGAGGACCATAGATTGCAGCAGAGCCCAACGGCCCGCATAGGGGATTAACCACATCGCAGGCGATGGTTATCTTTGTTTCCTGCCAGTGCCTGTCGACCGCTGAAAAATCAATGGTGGCTATTTTCTCCAGACCTTTTCCGGATAAGGGCACAGCATACCCCTCTTTATCCAGAAACCGTGCTCCTAGGGCCGCGGCTGCGCCGATGCCCCCGTCGGTTGTAGCACTGCCGCCAATCCCCAGAATAATTTCCCTGCACCCTCTTTTCAGTGCATCCCGCATCAATTCGCCAGTCCCATAGGTTGTCGTTTCCAGCGGATTTCTTTTTCCCTCTGGAACTAAGGGAAGACCTGATGCCGCAGCCATCTCAATCACTGCGGTGCCGCCTTCTAATATACCATATTGGGCTTCTGTTTTCTCGAATAAAGGCCCCTTTACCTCTGCGGTGATTTTTTCACCTCCCGTTACAGCCAGCAGGCTGTCAACCATTCCTTCTCCACCGTCGGATACCGGAAGTTTTACAATCTCCGCTGATTCAAAAATTTCTGCGGCTTCCCTGCCCACCACGTTGCAAAACGCTTCGGCGGACAGTGATCCTTTAAATGAATCTGGCGCTATGACAATTTTCATTTTATCCTCCTGAGAATTTTTCTTTAAAAGAAAAATAACATGGAAATTTTCTTCCATGTTATTTTATCAAAATTTTTATGCTTCCACAAATTCCAGCAAAGTCTGATTAAATTTATCCGGTTCTTCCCAGAAAAGCATATGGCCGGACTCTTCAAAAAATACGGTCTTCGCATTTGGAATTACTTCGCCGACATAGGCGCTTCCCTGCCAGTCAAAAACATTGCTGTGACGCGCCACGCACACCAGCGTAGGCATATCGATAAAAGGAAGGAAGTCGCGCCAGTCCAGATTGGTATGGTCACGCATCACTTCGATTCTTACATATGGCGGACATTTTGAGATTTCATCCGCAATAAACTTTACCTCTTCGTCCGACGGCGTATGGTGCAGGCAGGCGGTTGCCAGCCCCTCCGCGCTTTCTCTCGGGGCATATTTGATATCATAACAGGTACGAATAAACATTTCCACATCATAGCAGCCGTTCTGTCCCCAAACCCAGTCCGGACCGGTATACTGAAGCGGCGCCTGGTCGACACATACCAGCTTGCTGATACGATGTTTTCCAAAGAGCTCAATATAGCTCCACAGGATAGCCGCCCCCATGGACCATCCCAAAACCGTTACGTCCTCAACGTCCAGATGATCCAGAAGATTTTTTACGTCCATTGCATAGCGTGAAATACGGTGGCTATGCATGACTTTTTCAGATTCTCCGTGTCCTCTATAGTCGAGAAGAATCACCTGACATTTTTCTGCCAGCACATCGCTGTTCTTTTTAAAGAATTGCGTGGTACAGGTCCAGCCCGGAATCATCAGAACCGGTTTTCCTTCACCCTTAACCTCATAATAAAGCTCAACATTATCATTTGTTTTAAATGTTGCCATTTGCATACCTCCTGTTAACTTTCCATATTAGTTATTGTTATTGTAAACCTTTTTCATGCGCAATACAAGAGGGTTCAAGCACAGAAAAACCTTTCTTCCATTGTACAATAATACAATCACGCTCTTTTTAAACATCAAAAAACAGTTCTTCTGTTCCGTTCATCTGTGTTATAATACTACAATAATATATTTGTTATAACCTGGAGGTATAGACAATGGGCGTATACAATGGCACTGGTTACTTTATCAGCTCAGAGGACCTGAACCGGATAAAAATTTCTGAAATAGAGGCGCAGTATCCAAAGGTTCGTGATATTTTTTTAAAGGAAAACAAAACTTCATTTCCACCTGAAGAAGACTCTTTCCTCAGACTGCTGCAGGCCAGTGGTCTGGCGACAGACGAGACGATTATCCAATATGGTGATTCCGTTTACTTTACAGGGATTTTTAAAAAACACCTTGACGAAGACGATATTAAACCAGAAACCGGAGATTATGAGATGGTTAAAAAGCTTTTAAATGAGGACGGCTATGATTATGCTGTCAGCAACGAAACAGAGCTGACGCCTTCTCTTGAGACACTCAATGTCATTCTCAGGGAGCTCGGGTTGATCAGCAGTCATGATATTCTTGAAACCTACTGGTTTCTAATGCCCTATACCGGAGACCGCCCGTAAAAAAAGCAGGAAACTTTAGGGGAAAGTTTCCTGCTTTTTTTGAAAGATTATTTAATAAGGGGGTTAGGTCAGTTTACAAGGAACTACACGCAGACCGTGAAACGGGCTGCTGACAACAAACGGCGGTATGCTCCCGGAGAGGGCAGCATACCGCCTGTTTTGTTGTCCGGGGTTTCCAAAGGGGTGCCCCCTTTGGCACACGACTTTGCTTGCAAAGTGTAGTGTGTTATACCTGCTGGCGTGGCTGACGGGGGAAACGGGGTGCGGTGCTTCTTGCGCCCCGTTTGCTCCGGCAGGAAAACAGGCTGAATTTTTGCGAATGGGAATGAGCAAAAAATCGGCCTGTTTTCAGAGAACGGCGGCAGGTATATGAAAGCCCCCGTCCCTCGTCCTACGCTCCGACTTGTGGACAAAGTGTCCCGAAGTTGTGGCCACACTCCCGGAAAAGTAGCAGGACAGCGGGCAACCGTCAAGGCTGAAATGAACGGGGTTACACCCGGCCTTGACCGCCGCCCGCCGCCCCGCTGGATGGGTGGACAAGGCGGCCAATCCCTCAAAGTGCTTGTCCGCGCTCTTTCTGATTTTGAGGTATTCAGTTTTTCAAAATTGAATAATCAAAATAAATTTTTTCGATTGAAAAAATTTTATTTGTTATCATCTTCAATGCCATATTTTTTCTTTTGCCGAATCACATAATTACTGATTTTTTCATCATATAGTGGATACTGGTAATCCAACTGGCATGCCACTTCTGACGAAACCTCCCGGAACAATGCCATACATTGTTCAAAGGATTCCCACATATGGGGATAGGAATCCATATTATAAGTGGACATAAGTCGTTCCCACAATTCCTCTGGGACATATTGCTTCATAAATTTATAGTTTTTTCCCAAACTGAAATGAAATCCCTGTTTGATACCAATCAGCCAGGAAATCATGCGAAGCAATTCTTTTCGTACTATATCATTCATATGGTCAATAGCAAAAAGAATTTCTTTGCGGCATAAGCCCTTTACTACATATGTTGTAGTATTCCAAAATTCATTACAGCAATCGTCAAACATTCTTTGAGTAGGCTTCTGCAAGTGGTAGTCTATATCCGTTGGTATTGGCGGCTTTACGATACGGTTGTCTTTATCCAACAGTAACTTTACCAGTTTATCCCATGTAAAATACTCGTCTATCAGTTCCAGCGGCAGCAAAGTTAAATCTATCTTAACATCATCAGTAAACAGCATTAAATATGAAAATCCCTTTTCTACAGCTGGAAATAATTCCATATCTTCCGGCTTTTGCAGAATCAACCTTTCACCAAATATATCTAGCCATTTATCATCACTTGTGAAGCTGTCCATATCCGTAACAAAAAAAGTAATATCAAAATCCTGAAAATCATCAGGCGGAATATTTGTATTTGTTCTAGATCCTTCCAAAGTAACCATGCGAATGCGTTTGTCTGTTTTTGCAAAATTCAAAACAATATCATAAACTTCCTTTTCTGATCTCATTTTTATCTCCTCCAATTATTGAAATAGGTGTGAAGCCATTTTAGGGCTTTCCCGCCTTGATTACCCTTTAGCAAAGACGGGCGGGGCTGTCAACGGCGGCGCATGAAATGCGCCGTTCATCTTGACCGTTGACTGGCTCGGCTGGCTTTGCTATTTTTATCGAATTGCATATTGGTAAATTGCATTGATATGTACTTGGGTTGTATTCACGATTGGCACATTAACATCTTCGGGCTTTATGGCAAGTGGCAGCTCCGTACAGGCGAGAATGAGTGCATCTACATTTTCTTTTTCAATGTATTTATTTGCCAGTGCAATCATTTTCTCTTTATCACTAGGAATTACTATGCCATTCTCTAAATTGGGGTATATCAGTTTTCCTAATAGAGATATTATTTTTTCGCTATCGCCTTTACAAGTAACATCATCGGGCGGCGAAGTTCATCTTCCATACCCGGAATATCCATCATCTCTTTAGGCGGTTCTGCTTCCTCTACAACTTTAAGCTCAAACCCATTGTTCAGCAATCCCATTATAATCTGTGTAAGTGTGTGATGTTGTTTTACTACATCACATCCTAAAAAATGTGTATTTCGTTCTCCTGTTATAAAGTAATTATCAATCGCCCAATATTGCGGTTTCCCATCATCTGTATAAATCCAATCCTGCCCAACTCCTGCGGTAAAAACAGGGTGTTCGATATTAAAAAGAAAAATTCCACCTGGTTTTAATGTCCTATACACTTTTTGAAATATTTCCACTATGTCCTCTATATAGTGCAGAGCTAAATTAGATATAACACAATCCCATTCATTTTCTGGATAGTCATATTCCTCTAATCCGCTAATACGATATTCAATTTGATTTCCTGAATTGCGCTTTTGGGCTTCCTCAATCATTTTCTTACTTAAATCGATCCCTAATATTTTTGTAGCTCCTTGTTCTTCTGCGAACTTGCAGTGCCAGCCATATCCGCACCCCAAGTCAAGAACAGATTTTCCTTCTAACGAAGGAAACAAAGGTTTTAATTGATGCCATTCACCAGCAGCTTTTAACCCCTCTTTACTGCGGGACATCTTTGCATATTCTTCAAAAAACTTCTCATTATCGTATTCATTATTCATAACCTTAACATCTCCTATTTTATCCTTCGGCACCGCCGCCTCCAGGCGGCTCCCCAACTTCATCTGCTCGATAAATGGGAATTGCACCAAAACAATCTAAGACAACAATGCTGCCCTACTTGCGATTTTTTCTTGTACTGCGGAAACAGTTTCTTGAATGGAATAATTGGTCGTATCTACAACATTCGATTCATATATTCCCAGATTGCAAAATTGCTCCCACATTGTTTCTACCAATTCGATATTTGTTTTTCGGTCTAACTTTGAGCGTTCAACAGCCCGCTTTAAGGTTTCTTCCTTACTTGCCCTTAAAATAATATAATGCACCTCATAATGTTCCCGAACAAGAGCTTTCCATGGCTCCAAAAACCATGGCCCGACAATCCCATCTACAATTACATCATATCCGCCACGAGCATATCGCTTTGCAGCTTCTAAAAAGGCTTCAATGACAACCAGATTTTGCTCGTTGGATTCTGGCAAATGTGGTGGTATTGCGCCTTTGCTTAAGTAATGAAAAAAGTCATCGGTGTGCATATGCACTGATTTATCCATATCTGATTCCTTTGCGACAATTGACGCAGTTGTTGTTTTTCCTGTCCCCGGTGAGCCTGTAATCACAATAATTCTTCCTTGATTCATCTATATTTTACCTCCACAAATTTTGATTTGTTGATAACTCATTATATCATAATTCTTTCGGTACGTCAGCACGAAAATAAGTATGTGGTTTTTCGTAAAGTGGTCTTGTCAAATAGAAGCGGGGAGCCGGCTGTGAAGTGGAGTCCCATGGTTCCCTTATAGTCATAAGTTCGTTCTTTTCATTCATTGTAAACAGTGCTTCTACATGAAGCTGCATATAGTACGAGTTGCTTTTTCCCATTTTCTAATATTCTCCTACATTTATTTCTCTGCCTGTTCAATCATTTTCTTTACTAACCGCTGAAACAGGTCGGCGGTTTCCTCGTCCATCGGCGCAAGCTGTCCAATCTGTCCGGCTATCATCGCCGTTACATCGTCAATGGAAAGCGGTTTTTGTTTCTGTTCCGCCAGTGCGTCCCGCATGGCTTGGAACATAGCGGCGGTCACAGCTTCTCCCGGCTGTTCCCCGTTGTCTATGTCTTTCTTAATGTCCCGCAGGATAGCCAGGAACACATTTTTGATTTTTTCAATCTCCGCTTCATGTTCCCCCATCTTTTGGGCGTTCAAAAGCTGTAAATCCTGCTTCGCTTCTGCCCGGTGTTCCGGGTGTTCTTTCATCAGGTCGGACAGGGAAGCCGTTGCCATCTCGATAAGCTGGTTTCTTGCTGTTATGCCCTTTGCCGCCGTATCCTGAAAATAAATCCGTATCAAATCTATCAGCTTGGGAAAATTCCTGTGTTCCAACAGACGGTTGAGGATTTGCACATCAACAGCACCCGTCACAAGCCCCCTCACGGCCCCCTCTGACAAGCCTAATTCAGAAATATCGTAACTTTTACGGACGCTCACGGTAGACAAGCCCAGTATGTAGTCTGTCGATACCTTAAATTCCTTTGCCACACCTATGAGAATATCACTGCTTACCGTTCTTGTTTCGCCGCTGACAATGCGGCTCAATTGGGAAGCGGAAACGCCTATCTTCTCCGCAAGTTCCTTTTGTGTGATGTGGTTCCCGTTGCATAAATCGGAAATCCGCTGTCCGGGTGTTCCGGGTAAAGCCATAGACACGCACCTCCTCCGCATACTTCCATTATACAAGATAATTGCAAAAATGCAATTTCCAAAGTGTAAACTTCATCAAAATGCAATTCTCGCAAAAAGCCGGGATTTGCATTTTTTTCGTGTAGACTTAGGGTAGTTCATCGATGGACAGCACCTTGAAAACAGAATGACCGTCCGAAAAGAGAATACCACGGCTGGGGAAGCACCGCCAGGAGCCGGACTTTTGGACACTTTGTCCAGAGGTCACTTCGGGACAAAACGTCCCGAAGCTGCGGGGAGCGTGCCAACGCCGGAATACGCCGCTATTGTCGGGGCCCCCGCAAAGCCGCATGGCTTTGTGGGGAGAGGAGGAGCAGCGGAGCGAGTGAGTTTTGCCGCTTGCGGCGAAACGAGCGATACGCAGCTTGCGACGACGAGGCAGGAAACCTTTTCGGGGAGAACGGCAATGGAAAGCAAAATGGAGGGAACGCATGAGAGATAACCCCTATAAAGACTTGCCGCCGCTGGAACGCAGGCCGGACGGTTCCCTTTACCGCATGACACCGGCGCAGAAGAAACAGGCGGCCAGCCTGATACGCCGGGAGTGCTGTTGCTGTGAGGACGGCAACTGCATTGTCCTTGACGATGGGGACGCCTGCACCTGCCCGCAGACGGTTTCTTTCTCGGTCTGCTGTAAGTGGTTCCGCTGGGCGGTCTTGCCGCTGGACGGGACGCTGAAAGCGGAGATTTTCCGGGATAAGGACATGAAACGCTGTGCGGTTTGCGGCGGCGTGTTCGTCCCCAAATCCAACCGGGCTAAATACTGCCCGGACTGCGCCGCCAGAGTTCACAGGCGGCAGAAAACAGAAAGTGAACGGAAAAGGAGGTCTGCTGTGGACAGTTAGGAGCGGAAAAGCCTTGATTTATAAGGCTTCGCAGGCCCCAAACCGGGGCAGGTGGTATAAAGTATCGCCCGCCCCGGAAAACGGGCTTCTAACCGTCCACAAAACACGATATGACAAACACGATTTACATTCACCAGCCGGAACAGGCGTTCAGCTTCACCCGGCTCCCGAATTTTCTCTTTGAAGCCCCTACATTCAAGCCCCTGTCCAACGAGGCAAAGGTGTTGTACGCCTTTATCCTGCGCCGGACAGAGTTATCCCGCAAGAATGGGTGGGCGGACGAGTACGGGCGGATTTACCTGTACTATCCCATCTGCGAGGTAGTTGACCTGCTCCGCTGTGGGCGGCAGAAAGCGGTAAATACCATGCGGGAACTGCAATATGCCGGACTGGTGGAGATCCAGAAGCAGGGCTGTGGAAAACCCAACCGCATTTTCCCAAAATCCTATGAAGCGGTTCCGAACACCGACTTCAAGAAATCCCGTTCTGGTACGCCGGAGGGCTGAAAACCGTACCCATGAAGTACGGAAATCACTCCTGAGAAGTACGAAAACCGGACGGTATATAGAAATACAAAGATTAAAAAGATTGATTTATATTCTATCCATTCCAATCCTATCCGAGCTATTTTCTGCGGGATTTTCCCTGTGGAAAACCCCGGATAGGAAAGGAATGGGGAAAGGAGCAGAATGGCACAGCACGCAATTTTGCGTTTTGAGAAGCACAAGGGCAACCCGGCAAGGCCGCTGGAAGCCCATCACGAACGGCAGAAAGACCAATACGCCAGCAACCCTGATATTGACACCAGCCGGAGCAAATACAACTTCCATATCGTCAAGCCGGAGGGACGCTATTACCACTTCATTCAGAGCCGGATTGAGCAGGCCGGGTGCCGAACCCGCAAGGACAGCACACGGTTTGTCGATACGCTGATAACCGCCAGCCCGGAGTTTTTCAAGGGGAAATCCCCAAAGGAGATACAGGCGTTTTTCCAGAGGGCGGCGGATTTCCTCACCCACCGGGTAGGGCGGGAAAATATCGTGTCGGCGGTGGTACACATGGACGAGAAAACGCCCCACCTGCATTTGACCTTTGTTCCGCTGACAAAGGACAACCGCCTGTGCGCTAAGGAGATTATCGGCAACCGGGCAAACCTGACGAAGTGGCAGGATGATTTTCACGCCTACATGGTGGAGAAATATCCCGACTTGGAGCGTGGGGAAAGCGCCAGCAAGACAGGCCGGAAGCATATCCCCACCCGGCTTTTCAAACAGGCGGTTTCCCTCTCCCGGCAGGCAAGAGCCATTGAAGCCACACTGGACGGCATTAACCCGCTGAACGCCGGAAAGAAAAAAGAGGAAGCCCTCTCCATGCTGAAAAAGTGGTTCCCGCAGATGGAGAATTTCTCCGGGCAGTTGAAAAAGTACAAGGTCACAATCAATGACCTGCTGGCAGAAAATGAGAAGCTGGAAGCACGAGCCAGAGCCAGCGAGAGCGGCAAAATCAAAGACCGCATGGAGCGGGCAAAGCTGGAAAGCGAACTGCACGATATGCAAAGGCTGGTTGACCGTATCCCGCCGGATATACTGGCGGAACTGAAACGGCAGCAGCGGCAGTATGGAAAGGAAAGGTGATTTTATAAGTAACAATATCAGATACAAAAAGGAAACAGAAGTCGTGACTTTTCAGGGAAAGGAAATCACGCTGGAAAACCTCTCCCCGGTGTTCACGCCGGAGCAGGAAGCGACCAAACGCCGGGAACTGGAGCAGCAGCTTTATGAGGTGTTCCGCAAATATGCCGATAAGCGGCAGAAAGAGGAAGCCGGGGCATAAATCCCGAAGCCATCGTTGATTTGCGGGGCTGCTGGCGGTATAATAGAACTGTCAGCAGCTCCGTTTCTTTTTAAGAAAAGGAGCGACAAAATGAATAACAGGATAGACGCGATCTATGCAAGGCAATCGGTAGACAAAAAGGACAGCATTTCCATTGAAAGCCAGATTGAGTTTTGCAAATACGAATTGAAAGGCGGGAACTGTAAGGAATACACAGACAAAGGGTACAGCGGCAAGAACACAGACCGCCCGAAGTTTCAGGAACTGGTGCGGGATATTAAGCGGGGCTTGATTGCAAAGGTCATTGTTTACAAACTTGACCGTATCAGCCGTTCCATTCTGGACTTTGCCAACATGATGGAACTGTTCCAGCAGTACGATGTGGAGTTTGTGTCCTCTACGGAGAAGTTTGATACCTCCACCCCGATGGGGCGGGCTATGCTGAATATCTGTATCGTGTTCGCCCAGCTTGAACGGGAAACGATACAGAAGCGGGTGACAGACGCTTACTACTCCCGCAGTCAGCGGGGCTTCAAGATGGGCGGGAAAGCCCCTTACGGCTTCCACACCGAGCCTATCAAAATGGACGGTATCAACACAAAGAAGCTGGTGGTAAACCCGGACGAAGCGGCCAATATCCGGCTGATATTTGAGATGTACGCCCAGCCCACAACCTCTTACGGGGACATTACCCGGTACTTTGCCGAACAGGGGATTTTGTTCTACGGCAAGGAACTGATACGCCCCACACTGGCGCAGATGTTACGCAATCCCGTCTATGTGCAGGCGGACTTGGATGTGTACGAATTTTTCAAAAGCCAGGGTACGGTTATCGTCAATGACGCCGCCGACTTTACGGGGACAAACGGCTGTTATCTGTATCAGGGGCGGGATGTGAAGCCCAGCAAGAAAAACGACTTGAAAGACCAAATGCTGGTGCTGGCTCCCCATGAGGGCATTGTTCCGGCGGATATATGGCTGGCTTGCCGCAAGAAGCTGATGAACAACATGAAAATCCAGTCCGCCCGAAAAGCCACCCACACATGGCTGGCGGGGAAAATCAAGTGCGGGAACTGCGGATATGCGCTTATGAGTATCTTCAATCCGTCCGGCAGGCAATATCTCCGCTGTACGAAACGGCTGGACAATAAAAGCTGTCCGGGCTGTGGGAAAATCATCACTTCCGAACTGGAAGCGGTGGTTTACCAGCAGATGGTGAAGAAGCTGGAAAAGCACAAGACGCTGACGGGCAGGAAGAAAGCGGCAAAGGCCAATCCCAAAATCGCCGCCCTGCAAGTAGAGCTTCTCCATGTGGACAGCGAGATTGAAAAGCTGGTGGACAGTCTGACGGGCGCGAACAATGTCCTGCTCTCCTATGTGAATGTGAAGATAGCGGAACTGGACGGGCGCAAGCAGGAACTTGTGAAGCAGATAGCCGAGCTGACGGTGGAAACCATCAGCCCGGGACAGGTCAACCAGATTTCCGGCTACCTCGACACATGGGACGATGTATCCTTTGACGACAAGCGGCGGGTGGTGGATTTGATGATTACCACCGTTGCCGCCACAAGCGACAGCTTGAACATTACATGGAAAATCTGACGGGCGGTAATCCTCCCGTCAGACCGTTACCCTGTGTAGTCCCTTGTAAACTGTACTTTTGAGGAGATCAAACTAATTTATAATCTAAGGGGAGGATTATTTAGTTTAATATGTAATTCGTTCTATATCTTTATTTATCAAATATTGGAGGGAGATTGTAAGATTATTTAGAAGCTTTTAAAGCCCTTTCCATCATTTCTTTTAATGGGTTATAGTACATCATTTCTTTTCACCTCTTTCAAGCTTAGTTATATTTCAGATGATAATCTTAGGGGAAAATTATCATTTTCTGATCTTTAAATACATTTACCCAGTTTTAATTACTTAACACTTTTTAATGCTTTTTCTCTTAATTCTTTTAACGGATTATAGTAATACATTTTTATTCCTTCTTTCCTGTCTTGGGCTGTTCCCTTAACTTGATTATATTTTAAATCCTAGAGCATACTCTAGGTCAAGCTTTTCTATGTTTAATTTTACATTTATTTTCAACAAAATGTAAATTACATTTTGTTGAAAATCGATTGTTTCGTTTACAACGGCTGGTTCTCAATGTTTCAATATCAAGCTTTTTCCGTTTTTTGTATACAATTATATGAGAATCGTTCTTTTTTATATTTAAGATTTTCTTAAGCTTCTTTCTTTTATGAAGAAAATTCTATTTTTTTAAACGAAAACAATAGAGTGAACTCTATCTTTTGATTGATAAAATCACGTTATAAGCACCTTTCCCACTCTAAAAAAGGCGGGAAAACCGATTTGGCTTTCCTGCCTTTTAAATGTTTTTATTAAACTCTTATAATTTCCGCATCCTCAATTGCTTTTTCAATCATAGGACCTGCAATTTCTTCCATTGGCCTTTCTGATTTAACAACGGCTTCCAGCTTGGGTTTTGTTTCTGGATGCTTGGGAACAAAAATCGTACAGCAGTCCTCATAGGGTAAAATAGAGGTTTCAAAGGTGCCGATTCTTTCCGCAATAGCCACAATTTCCTGCTTATCCATTCCAATCAGAGGCCTGAATACTGGAAGGTCTACAACTGCGTTGGTAGCTCCCAGACCTTCCTGCGTCTGGCTGGCTACCTGCCCGAGGCTTTCTCCTGTGGTCAGAGACATGGCCCCGTTACGTCTGGCAATCTCCTGGGCGATCCGCATCATGTACCGGCGGATAATAATGGTTGTCTGACGTTCTGGGCACACCTCAACAATTTTTGTCTGGATCTCTGTAAAAGGAACAACATACAAAGTGACCTTACCACAGTAACCCGACACAATCTTTGCCAGATCAATGACTTTATCCTTGGCGCGGTCACTGGTGAAAGGAAAGCTGTGGAAATAAACACCGATCAGCTCCACGCCCCTTTTCGCCATCATATAGCCCGCAACAGGGCTGTCAATTCCGCCGGAGAGCAGCAAAGCCGTCTTGCCGCTGCAACCTACGGGGAGGCCGCCATTGCATTGAATAAATTTATGATAAATATAGGTCTCTTCCCGGACCTCAACCCATAAGTTCATGTCTGGAGTGTGCATATCGACCTTAATGTCCGGAATATTGCGGAGCACGACTGCCCCCAGGCGCCGCCCCAGCTCCGGTGACTGAATGGGGAAACGCTTATCTCCACGCTTGGCGGTAATACGGAAGGTTTTAAAATCCGTCGCTTTGGCCTGCTCCAGCGTGGCCTTCTCGATGACATCAATATCACTTTCCACCACAATGGCCGGACTGACCGATACAATCCCAAAGACCTTTGTCACGGCTTCCAGTGCACCTTCCAGATCTTCCTCGGAAAGATGCACAATAATGCGCCCCTGTATTTTCTGAACTTTTACACTCTCAAACCGCTTCAGAGTATTGCGGATATTTTTTACCAGTAAATCTATAAAGTAATTTCGGTTCAGGCCCTTCAGGCTGATCTCACCGTATCTTACTAAGATGACATGTTTCATCAATTCATTCCTCTCTTTTATCTTTTTCGGCGCAGAAGCTTACGCAGCTGGCGCACTGCCTTTTCGATGGCCTCTGCGGCCTCCAGCACTTCCTCTTCGGTCGTCATCATGGAAAAGCTGACACGGATGGTTCCTTCCTTGTATTCCTCGGGAAGGCCAATGGCCTTTAAAACATACTGCTTTTCCTTTTTATGCGACGAACAGGCCGAGCCGGTCGAAACATAAATATGCTGTGCCTCCAGGCTGTGGAGCAGCACTTCGCCCCTGACGCCTTTAAAGGACAGACTCAAAACATAAGGGCAGCCATTTTCAGGCCCATTCACCCGCATGTCCTCAATATTTTTCTTGAGGCAGTTTATCATCTCACTCCGTATAGCACGCATTTTCTCCAGCTGGCCGGAACCGCAAGCCTGCTGTACTTCAACGGCCTTGCCAAGCCCCATGATTCCTGGAACATTCTCTGTACCGGAGCGGAGGTTATTCTCCTGGCCGCCTCCGATAATCAGCGGTTTGATCCTTACGCCTTTTCTGATATAGATCGCCCCAATTCCTTTAGGCCCGCATATTTTGTGCCCGCATAGGGTCAATGCGTCAATCTTACAGGCTTTTACATCGACAGGCAGTTTCATAAAACCCTGGACATAATCGGTATGGAAAAGACAGCTCGGATTGCATTTTTTAATAAGTTCCCCAATGGCCGCCAGATCCTGCGCTGTCCCGGTTTCATTGTTAACCCCCATAATACTGACAAGCACAGTGTGGTCATTAATACTTTTTTCCAGCTCGTTCATATCGATAAAGCCATCATGATTCACACTCAGATATACCACATCCATGCCGTGGTCCTCATAGAATTTAAAGACTTCCAGAACAGAAGGGTGCTCAATTTGAGTTGTTATAATCCTTATGTTCTCAACACGCTGGTTCTCAACGATACCTTTAATGATCGTATTATTGCCCTCTGTTCCCCCAGACGTAAAATAAATCTCCTCTGGCTTACAGTGGATGGCGCAGGCAATGCGGCCACGCACATCCTTAATCGCTCTTTCGACCACAATTCCCCGGTCATATAAAGAGGATGGATTTCCATACTCCTCTGTAAGGTAGCGCATCATTTCTTTCGCAACTTCCGGATGGGGACGCGTGGTTGCGGAATTGTCCAAATATATTTCGTTCACTCTCATCACCTGATCTCAATTTCAATTTCCCAAGTCTGCTCTCTATTATACCCTACCGGCAGCCGCCGCTCAAGAAATACCATAAAAAAACCGGACGAATTGTCCGATTTAAATTTCCATAACAATTTTTGCGTTATTACTGTGCCTTCAGCTCTTTATCTAAAAAAATACGGCTGCCCACAGCATTGCGCTGGCCCTGGTACTTTCCGGCATAAGGATTAAGCGCTTCCTCATCCATCTGGGCAAATACCAGCTGGCAGATACGGCGTCCTGCCGTAAGCTTAATGGGAAGACGATTGGCATTGTAAAGCTCCAGGGTGATTTCACCTTCAAAGCCAGGGTCAACCCACCCTGCGTTCTGGATAAACAGGCCCATGCGGCCGATAGAGCTTCTTCCCTCCACAAAAGCCGTCAAATCACAGGGGAGCTTGATGTACTCCATGGTCGTGGCCAGCAGAAAGGAATTCGAAGGGATAATAATGGAGTCACTCTCAAACTGGACATACTGGATCTCGTCCGTCATGGACATTGCCTCAAACTTATTTTCATCCAGTTTCAAAAAGTTGCGGCCAAGACGAATATCTACCGAGGCTGGCTGCACCTGTCCCTTCTCCAGAGGATCAATAATCAGCTCACCGCTGTCTAAATATTTATAAATGCTTTTATCTGATAAAATCATTGGTACCACCTAACGTATTTTTGATTATTTTAACATGCCCCGCTCTGCTTTTCAATCTGTTTCACTAAATTATCGTCTAAATTCCAAAAGCCTTGATACCCTCGCAGTAAAATTGGCTTTTCAAAGCAAACGGGATGTTTCAGCTTCCATGCATAACGCCCATCAGAAAAATCGCCCCGCTTTATTTCATCTTTTGAGAGAGAATTTCTCAAAATCTCCACCGGGCAGCAATCGGTTATTTCAACAGTTCCAATAATTGCACCTAACGCCATTCCTTCCTCATATTCTGAATTTTTAATTTTAGCCGCATGGATCGCAACCCTGCCGCGTATTTTGGTAGGCCAGGAACGGGTTTCATACTGCTTTATCCCCAAAACAACGTAGTTTGCCCAGGGTTGATGTATACTGATTGCCTTCAATGTTTTTCCCTCTTTTTCTATAAACTATTTCTTATTATGAACCATTCTCCGCATTTTTTCAACTGAACAGGTCAACCACTTCTTTATAACCATTAAGAATTGTGGAACTGTTTTCATATAATTAAAAGATAAATACAATTTAACGTTTTTATACTAAACATTTTTAATTGAATTTAAAATGTTTTGAATTTATTATTTACTTTTCTTTCATTTACTTATAAGATAATATTATCTTTGATTAACTGGAGCACTAATCAAAGCAATAAAAAAATGTTAAGAGAGAGAGATTGGAAGAATGAACAAGTACAGACAACTCAGAAAAGAACGCAACTTGTCCCAGGCAAATCTTGCCGAAAGATTGGGTGTTTCACAGACTGCTGTCAGCCAGTGGGAAACGGATAAAAATTATCCGGATATTAACACGATTAAACAGTTAGCAGATATTTATTCTGTCACAACGGATTACCTGCTTGGCGTAGACTCAAGTCGTCTGAAAAAAGATAATGAAATCGTTGTTTACACCCGTGTACCTGCAGGTGTAGAATGGGCAAATATTGAAGAACGCGCTGGTTATGAAGAATTGGGCGTTAAAATGCTGGAAAACGGCAAAACTTATGTTGGTTTCAAAGTTTCTGATGATGAAATGGCGCCGGTTTTCTTAAAAGATGACGTTCTGATCATCGAAGTCCGTGATAACTGCGAAGATGGCGAAATTGCGCTGGTACAGGTAAGCGGTTATGATGCAGAAATCAAATATGTTTTCATGCAGCCGAACGGCGTTCTGGTACAGCCTTTAGTACCTTCTAAACGCGGCGATTTTTATGCAAATACCAGCAAAGAAAAAGCCCGTATTCTCGGCGTTGTCCGTCAGGTAAGACGCAGTCTTTAATTTAGCTGTAAATCCTTCTGGTTTGATCAAACCAGAAGGATTTTTTAATGCTCGCCCCTTTCTTGACAGGAGGCGTTTTAAGGCGTATGCTTAATAATAAAACCTAAAATCAGGGAGGTATTTATGAAAGATATTGATCTCGTTTATTTCAGTCCCACAGGAAATACCCGTAAAACGCTCCAGACCATCGCCGCCGGAGCCCAAACCCAGGTAATCGAGCATGACAGAACCTATCCGCAGGGCCGCAGAGAGAAGCTTCACTTCACAAAAGACAGCTTTGTGATTCTTGGATGTCCTGTCTACGCTGGACGTATCCCGCAAAAGCCGGAAAATATTTTTGAAGGCATTGAAGGGGACGACACACCCGTTGTCCTGGTTGTGACTTATGGAAACCGCGAGTATGACGACGCTTTACTGGAACTGAAGAACCTTGCCATCGAAAATGGCTTTATCCCAGTAGCTGCCGCCGCTTTTCTGGCAGTTCATTCCTACAGCGACAAGCTGGCCGGCGGGCGCCCGGATGAAAACGACCTTAAAATCATGGGGGATTTTGGCCGTACCATCCGCGGAAATTACCTGCGAAAAAACGATTATAAGGGAACACTTATCGTAAAGGGGAACTACCCATATAAAGACGGTATGAACTACACCCCTCTGGCGCCGGAAGTTTCAGAGGACTGCACCCAATGCGGTGAGTGTGTCTCTGTCTGTCCGGTCGCCGCCATTAATCCAGATGACCCGACTGAAACCGACCCGGATCTCTGCATCCGCTGCTGCGCTTGCGTAAGAATCTGCCCGGTCGAAGCCCGGAAATTTACAGCGCCGCCATTTTTGGCGACTGTCCAATTCCTTGAAGGCAATTTCGCAGGGATTTACAAAAAACCCGAAATCTTCTATATCACTGAGGACTAAAAAACCGGCTTAAGCCGGTTTTTTATTAATCTTCTTTGTTGCCTTTTTCTGCAAAGCTGTCTAAAAGCTTCTCTAAGATCTGCACGGCATCATTATCTGGGTTTTCTTCGATCAGTTTCTCGACACTCTGTCCGATATAATATTCCAGATCATCCTGGGTAACGTTGAAATCTTCATCCCTTGCAATCTCCGCGAGCTTCCCAAAAAGACGATGGCGTCTTTCTTCCAGACGTTCTTCTTTTGATTTGCCGTCAAATACGACACCTTCAACAAACTCGTCCCATTTGCTCGCTATCTTTTCACCAAGACCTTCCTTTTTAGGCGCTGGATTCGCCTCTTTTTCGGCCTCCTCCTGCTGTTTGTCATCAATATGAATGATTTCTTCCAAAATATCATCCTCCGGATTATCCGGAATGGTTGTCAACGGTGTATAACTCTCGGTCATCAATGCCGGGTCCATAAACATGTAACTGCCTGTTTCCAGAAGCTTTTCATTATATTTTTCCAGAGCCTCGCGATTGTCTTTAATGTAAGTAATAAACTTTTTAACTTCCTGTAATGCCATGGTCTCATCTCCTTATTAAATCATATGGTCTTAACTATCTATTATAATATACCCAAAACCTTTAAATCATCAAGCAAAGTTTCTCTTTTTCTTTATAAATTAGGACTTCAAACCAGACCTCTGTTTTTATTAAGCTCTCCATCATGATTTTTATCATATCCATATTACATCTGTCACCACTTTTATATTTTGCTGTTAAAAGCTTTTAGAATCCGTTATAATGAAATCACTACAAAGCAAGGAGAATAAAAATGAGACATTCACTCGGTAATGCCCTTTGGGGGATTTTCTTTATAGCCCTTGGCGTCGGCTTTGGCGGACAGGTCATGGGATACTGGCATTTTTCATTATTTTTTAACGGCTGGTGGACTTTAGTCATTATTGTTCCCAGCATTATCAGCATTGTTCAAAACGGCTTTAGAACAGGCAATTGCATTGTACTTGCCATCGGCGTTTTATTACTACTCGGCGAACAGGATTTTATCAGCGGACATTTAATCGGCGAGCTCATTTTTCCTTTAATTCTGGTGGTTATTGGCGTCAGCATTATCTTCCGGGGTAAAGGCAGCCGCCGTGCCCGTGAGGTTAAGCTTCTCACCCAGGGAGAAACGCAGGATTATACCGCTATCTTCGGCTCTCAGGAGCTGCGTTTTCCGGGAGAGTCTTTTAGAGGGGCAACACTGACCGCTGTATTTGGCGGCATTGAGCTTGACTTGAGGGACGCCCTCATCACAGAGGACATCACCATCACCACCACCAGCATCTTCGGCGGTATTGATATCAATGTGCCGCCTAATGTCCGGGTAGATGTCTCCAGTACCCCGATCTTTGGAGGCGTTTCTGATAAAACTCCCCGCCCCACTGATATAAACCCGCCCACCGTCTATCTTAATAGCGTCTGTATTTTTGGAGGAGTTGATATTTTATGAGAAGTACCAATAAAGTCGCAAAATACGTTGCTATCGCCCTTGGGCTGATCCTGGCAATCTTTATCATATCTGTCATTGTTAAAACCACTCTGGGTATCTTCGGCGCTTTTAGGCATTTTGGTAAAAATGCCGCCAGCAGTTCCGTAACGAACAAAGAGTTTTCTCAGGAATTTAATGGCGTCACATCCCTTGACCTCGATTATTCCGCCGGATATTTAGAAATTCAAAAGGGGGATGTTTTTAGGATCGAAGGTTATAATCTTCCGAATAATTTTACTGTCGAGCAAAGAAATGACACGCTGAAAATTAAAGACAGCATTAAAGACCCGATAAACTTTTTAAACACCCTGTCGGATTCTCAGAAGCCGCATCTCACCGTGACCATCCCTGAGGGTACTGCTTTTAAAGAGGTAGATTTGGATTTTGGTGCGTCAGACACCCGTATCGATACCCTTAAAACCGGACGCCTGAAGGTGGATATGGGCGTTGGACGCGTTGAGATGAAAAGCATCACCGCTGATAATGCCAAATTTAATAATGGTGCAGGGGAAGTTGTTCTCTCAGACATGAAGATCAATGACATGGATATGGAATGCGGCGTCGGCAAGGTATCCTTTGAGGGTTCCCTCACAGGAAAAAATAAAATTGAAGGCGGCGTCGGCGAGACAACCCTGGCCATCAATGGCAAAGCCTCTGACTTTGACATAAAAGGCGAGCCTGGAATTGGCGAGCTTACAGTAGACGGCTCACGCTATACGGAGGACCGTTTCAGAAATAGTGGCGCTCCCAACAGCTTGGATATAAGCGGCGGTGTCGGCTCATTGCGGATAACCTTTGAATAAAATAAAAAAGACACGAAAGCCTGCTCGGTGATCCGTGTCTTTTCTTATTTAATTAGGCGTTCATCTGTTTTTTATATTCCAGGAATTCATCATAGCTTGATAATCGGTCAATAATACCGTCATCTGTCAGTTCTATGATCCGATTAGCCAGTGTCTGCATAAACTGGTGGTCATGGCTGGCAAAAAGAATAACCCCTTTAAAATCCATCAATCCGTTGTTGACGGCTGTGATGGACTCGAGGTCCAGATGGTTGGTCGGCTGGTCTACGACCAATACGTTAGAACCAAACATCATCATTCTGGACAGCATGCAACGTACCTTTTCCCCACCGGAGAGCACGCGCACCTCTTTATAGATATCATCCCCTGAAAAAAGCATACGCCCTAAGAAACTTCTCAGATAAGTATCTGTTTCCTCAGTGGTGAACTGCTTCAGCCACTCTGCTATATTAAGGGTGCAGCCATCAAAATACGAGGTATTATCCTGTGGAAAATAGGAGGTCGAAACTGTTTGCCCCCACTTAAAGCTGCCCTCGTCTGGTTCCATTTCCCCCATCAGGATTTTAAACAGGGTCGTCATGGCAATCTCATTTTCAGCGACAAAACCAACCTTATCCTCTTTGTTAATTCTGAAGCTCACATTGTTTAAAACCTTCACGCCATCAATTGTTTTAGAAAGGTTTTCTACCTCTAAAATTTCTTTTCCAGGTTCGCGGTCCATATTAAAGCCGACATAGGGATATTTTCTGGACGAAGCCGGCATTTCTTCAACGGCCAGTTTATCAAGCAGCTTTCTTCTGGAGGTTGCCTGCTTGGATTTTGACTTATTCGCCGAGAACCGGGCTATAAAGTTTTGCAGTTCTTTGATTTTATCCTCTTTTTTCTTGTTCTGATCCTTCAGCATTCTCTGAACAAGCTGGCTGGATTCATACCAGAAATCATAGTTCCCGACATACAGTTTAATTTTCCCAAAATCAATATCCACAATGTGGGTACATACGTTATTCAGGAAATAACGGTCATGAGACACCACAATGACGGTTCCGGGATAATCCATCAAAAACTCTTCCAGCCAGACCACTGCCTGGATGTCCAGGTTGTTGGTGGGTTCGTCAATCAGGATAATATCCGGCTTGCCAAAAAGGGCCCGGGCCAAAAGAACCTTGACCTTTTCATTCCCAGTCAGACCGCCCATCTGCGCGTCAATGATGGATGCGTCCATCCCAAGCCCTTGTACCAGACGAGAAGCGTCTGATTCGGCTTCCCAGCCACCCAGATCCGCAAATTCTCCCTCCAGCTCTCCAGCCCGGATTCCATCTTCGTCGGAGAAGTCCTCTTTGGCGTAAATGGCGTCCTTTTCCTTCATGATATCATAAAGATGCTGATTTCCCATAATAATGGTATCTAACACCGAAAAATCATCAAAAGCGTAATGATCCTGCTTTAATACGGACATACGCAGCTCTTTAGGCATAATGACATCGCCGCTGGATGGCTCAAGATCGCCGGACAAAATTCTTAAAAAGGTGGATTTCCCCGCTCCGTTGGCACCAATAATTCCGTAACAGTTTCCCGGTGTGAATTTTATATTAACATTTGAAAACAAATTGCTTCCATCAAAATTTAAACTTAAATCAGATACTGTAATCATTCTGTGATCTCTATACTCCTCTGGTTTGAAAAATGTGGCGCTTTGGCCCATGAGTTTCTATTATAGCCTAAACCCAATGCTTTTTCCAGTTCTTTCTGCTGGAAATTATCGTCAATTCAAAAAAGGAGCGCCGGAATTTTTACGGCACTCCTCGATTCTATTTCAGATCGCTGATTTTAAACTCGACCTTATCTTTTTCATCTTCTGTCTGTTCTTCCGCGGGATCAGCTGTTTTTTCAGATTGCTCCACACTTTCCGTTGTTTCCAGAACCTCGATTTCTTCGCTGACCTCCACAAATTCTTCTTCTGGCTCAGCATCAACCTGCATGATCGCTTCCATTTCCTCATTCAGATCTTTTTCCGGTTCCAGCTCAATGACAGTAGTTTCATCGCCAATGACAATGCGCTGTTCCAGTGTGATGGCGCCTGTCGGGCATTTTTCAAAACAAGCCTGGCACTGGGTACACTTGTCATAATTGATGGAGGCCAGATTATTTTCAACCGTAATGGCTTCCGCCGGGCAAACCTTCACACAGGCTTTACAGGCAATACATCCAATATCGCAGACCGCCCGTACCAGCTTGCCTTTGTCGGTATTGCGGCAGTCCACATGTACCAGCTGGTCTGCCGGAATCAAATCGATAATTCCCTTTGGACAAGCATCCCGGCATTTACCACAGGCCGTACATTTATCAACATCTACCTCCGGCAGTCCGTTATCACCAATGGATAACGCACCAAACATACAGGCGCTGACACAGGTACCGAGCCCCATGCATCCATGCCGGCACGTCTTCACACCGCCGCTCGCGATCATCGCCTGACGGCAGTCCTGAATGCCATAATAATCTGCACGGTTGGGCGAATGGGTACAGTCTCCGTTGCAGTGAATACAGGCCACCATCGGCTCGCTGCTGCCAACGCTTTCTCCCATAATTTCGCCGATGGCCATGGCTGTGGCTGCGCCGCCTACCGGACAGGCATTAACCGCCGCCTCGCCGTTTACGATGGCCGCCGCAAGAGCATCACAGCCTGGAAACCCGCAGCCGCCGCAGTTTGCCCCCGGAAGGGCATCTCTTACCAATGGGACCCGTTCGTCAGTTTTAACCTCAAAAACCTTTGAGGCGATGGCGAGACCCGCTCCAAAAATCAATCCCATGGCACCTAAGATACCAACGGGAATCAGTAATTCCATTATCATTTCCGGCACCTCCTTACAGCATTCCGGAGAATCCCAGGAATGCTATGGCCATCAGGCCCGCTGTAACAAGCGCAATCGGGAATCCCTCAAAGGGTTTTGGAATATCAGACAGCTCCAGACGCTCACGGATACCGGCAAACAGCACGATCGCCAGCGTAAAACCAAGGGCTCCGGCAATTCCATTGAAAACTGTTTCGATAAAATTGTAGCCATACTGGATATTTAACAACGCAACCCCCAGCACCGCACAGTTGGTTGTGATCAGAGGAAGGTATACCCCCAACGCTTGATAAAGAGACGGGCTGGTCTTTTGGATAATCATTTCAACCAGCTGCACCAGGGCCGCAATAACCAGAATAAAGGCAATGGTCTGTAGGTATCCAAGACCCAACGGATCCAGAATAGCATACTGTACCACATAGGTGATCGCTGAAGCCATGGCCATTACAAAGGTAACGGCAATCCCCATCCCCACTGCTGTTTCGATTTGTTTGGAAACGCCGAGGAAAGGGCAAATACCGAGGAATTTTGACAAAATAAAGTTCTGGACAAAAATGCCGCTGACTAAAATCAGGAGTATATTGGTCATGACAGGCTATCCTCCTTATTTGATTTTTTCGCTTCTAGTTTTTCTGTAATCTTATTGATGGCGGCGATGCCAACACCCAAGGTCAGGAACGCTCCCGGCGGCAGGATAAATATAAGAACCGGTTCATAGCCTGCGCCGAAAATGCTCAGGCCAAAAATTGCACCTGCGCCGATAATCTCACGGATTGACCCCAGCACGGTCAGGGAGAGCGTAAAGCCGAGGCCCATTCCCGCACCATCTGCAAAGGAAGCCAAAACAGGGTTAGAAAACGCAAAAGCTTCCGCACGTCCAAGAATAATACAGTTAACAACAATCAGAGGAATATAAATCCCCAGCGCGGCATCCAGAGCCGGCACATAGGCCTTCATCAGCATGCCGACAATGGTTACGAAGGATGCGATGATGACGACAAAAGCCGGGATACGGATTTTGTCTGGAATGATTTTCCTTAAAGCTGAAATAACAACATTTGAACCGATCAGAACAACGGTGGTCGCAAGCCCCATACCCAGACCGTTTATCGCCGAGGTCGTAACCGCCAAAGTCGGACACATCCCCAGCAGCAGGCGAAAGGTTGGGTTTTCCTTGATCAGCCCGTTTGTAAAATGTTTAAAACTACCCATTATTGTGCGCCTCCTTCCCTCGCAAGCGCTTCATAAACTTTTTCAGATGCATTGACACCTGTTGTGACGGCCTTTGAAGTAATTGTTGCACCAGTGATAGCAGTTATCTGGCTGTCGGAAGCTTCGCCGGATTTGATAACCGCGATTTCTTTTTTAGCATCTTTCCCTTTAAACTGCTCCTGAAAAGCCGGCTCGGTAGATTTCGCACCCAGACCCGGAGTTTCATTCTGACTTAAAATCGTGATGCCTGTAATTTTGCCCTTTGCATCAATACCGGTCAGTACTTCCACCTCTCCGCCATAGCCGCTCGGAGCTGTTTTTATGGTATAGCCGGCCAGCTCGCTGCCTTTATAACCAATGTAAGCTTCCTTAATAATACTGGCTTCATTTGGCGCCGCAGCGGCCGCGACCGCCTCGATATTTTCTACTGTTTCAAATTTATCGGCATCCGGCAAAACAGCCTGTCTTGCCTCTGTGTTGGCCTGCTCATTGCGCTGGTCGATCACATCGGATGTGACATAGTTCGTCATTGCGAGGCAAAGAGATGCGATCGCCGTGATCACAAAGAGAATAACGGCCAGCTTGATGACGTTTTTCCAGTCGATGGATATTTTTTCTTTATTAGCCATTCACTTCCACCTCTTTATTCTTTTTTTCCTTTTTCGGCGCGCCGTAAATACGCGGACGGGTAAACCGTTCGATGAGCGGCGCCGCCACATTCATCAGAAGGATGGAATAAGATACCCCCTCTGGATAGCCGCCGAACATTCGTATAATCATGGTTATCAAGCCGCATCCAAAGGCAAAGATTATCTGCCCCACCGGCGTGCTCGGGGATGAGACATAGTCGGTCGCCATGAAAAAGGCGCCCAGCATCAAACCGCCTGAGCAGAGCTGGAAGATCGGATCCTGACCGAATACAAGAGATAAAATGGCGACGGTCGCAAGATAAACCGCTGGAATACGCCAGCTGATAACACCGCGGACAATCAGATAGATGCCGCCGATCAGCAGCGCCAAAGCGGATATTTCCCCAATGGAGCCATAAACGCCATTGATGCCAAGAAACATATCCAGATTACTCGGCAGCGCGGTCAAATCCATACCTTCTTTTAAAATTCCCAGCGGTGTGGCCGTCGTAAAGGTGTCGGCTGCCGGGATGTAGGCTGTGCCAGTCATATGCGTTGGCCATGACGCAACCAGAAAAGCCCTGGCTGCCAAAGCCGGGTTCATAAAGTTATGTCCAAGGCCGCCAAAGCACTGCTTAACAAGGGCGATGGCAAAAACAGACCCGACAATACACATCCACCATGGTGCTGTGATGGGCAGGTTAAAGGCCAGCAGCAGGCCTGTAACAACAGCGCTCCAGTCACTGACAGTGATGGGTTTTTTCATCAGCTTTTGGATAACCGCTTCCGTCACAACACAGCTGGCGACACAGATCGCCACAATCAGAAAGGTTCTCATGCCAAATACATATCCGGCAACTGCGAGGGCCGGTAAAAGCGCGACGATAACACTCTGCATAATACTAGAGGTATTATGCTTTGCGCGAATATGTGGTGATGAGGATACAGTCAGTGTTAAATCTAATTTACTCAATTGCTCCTCCTCCTATTTCTTTTCTTTCTTTTTTAATGCTGTTACCTGACGTTTGGCCACACGGATGGACGAAACCAGTGTCCGCTTGGCGGGACAGATAAATGAGCAGCTGCCGCATTCGATGCAGTCGAGAGCATGGTATTCCTCGCACTTTTCCCAGCGTTCTTTTTCTGAGTAGGCCGCCAGGTAAAGGGGCTGCAAATGAATCGGGCATGCCTCCGCACATTTTCCACAGCGGATACAGTTAGAAGGCTCAGGGATATACGCCGCGCCCTTTGTCAGGCACAGAATTCCTGATGTTCCCTTCATCACTGGGACATCTGTGCTGAACAGGGTCACGCCCATCATTGGGCCGCCGGATATGACTTTGTAAGGCTTTTTGGCAAACCCGCCACACTGGTCAACAACCTCCTGATAGGGTGTCCCCACCTTAACCTCCATTGTCCGGGCATTTTTCACCGCATTTCCCGTACAGGTCAGCAGTCGTTTGTGCAGAGGTAAACCGGTTTCAAAGGTAATGGCAATCTGGCAGGCTGTGCCCACATTCAACACCACAACCCCCGCGTCGGCCGGTAAGCCGCCGGATGGTACCTCACGGTCTGTAACCGCCTTAATCAGCTGCTTTTCAGCCCCCTGCGGATACTTTGTTTCCAAAACCACTACCTCGATATTATCCTTCTCAGTGATGGCTTTTCTGAGCTTTTCGATGGCGTTTGGCTTGTTGCTTTCCACGCCGATATAGCCCTTGTCGACCCCGACTGCCCGCATGGCGATTCTTAACCCCTGGACAATACGCTTTGGCCGGGCCAGCATCAGATGATGATCTGCGGTCAGGTAGGGTTCACATTCCGCGCCATTAAGAATCACACTGTCCACCGTTTTGTCCGGCGGAATGCTCAGCTTAACATGCGTTGGGAAGGTAGCGCCCCCCATACCGACAATTCCTGCATCGCGGATAATGTCGATAATCTGCTTAGGCTCATACTTTCTGAAGTTGCCATAAGGCTTGATCGAAGGGTCAACCGTGTTTTTACCGTCGGACTCAATGACCACAGACATGATCATCTCTCCGTTGGGATGCGCCCGCTCCTCTACCGCGATAACCGTACCGGATACGCTTGAGTGCACAGGTGCTGAAACAAAACCGTTTGCTTCTCCAACTTTCTGGCCGAGGTAAACCATATCTCCCTTTTTCACAACCGGTGTACAGGGCGCACCGATATGAAGGGACATTGGAATTGTTACAACCTTAGGTTCGGCTGCAACTTTAACCGAGACGGATGCCGTTCTCTTTTTCCTGTAAGGCGGATGGATTCCGCCCCGGAACGTTTTTTGTTTTTCCTTTAATTCCAATTCACACACCTCTTGCTTCTTTTTTTAACTTTACGTTACATGTAATCTATTTTAACATCTTTACCATACTAAAGACAAGAAGAAATTTTATCAGTAGTGTAATAAAGATTTCTTGTTTTAAGGAAATAATAAAAGCCAAAATTTCCACTTACCAGCGGAAACTTTGACTTTCAAGATTTACGTGTCTCAGCAATGGTCGAAGAATGCTTTATAACCCTTATAGGTCATATAAACATCCGCTTTTGAACAGAGCTCAAAAGGAGAGTGCATGCTCAAAAGCGCCGGACCGCAGTCTACCACGTCCATACCGTATTCTGCCAGCATATAGGCAATGGTACCGCCGCCGCCAAGATCGACACGGCCAAGCTCGCCCATCTGCCAGGTGACGTCCGCCGCGTTAAAGCATTCGCGCAACTTTCCTAAAAACTCAGCGTGCGCATCGTTGGAGCCAGACTTTCCTCTGGAGCCGCCATATTTTGAGATGACCAGCCCCTTGCCCGCAAAAGGCGCGTTGTACAGATCATGTGTTCCGGAGAAGTTCGGATCATAGGCTGCTGTAACGTCTGCAGATAAAAATTCCGAGTTTTTAAGGCAGCGTCTTAAGGTCAACTCCGGTTTATGGTCCTCAGTCAGATCGATAAGCTCTGCCATTTCATTTTCAAAAAATTTCGACTGCATCCCTGTACTGCCATAGCTGCCAATCTCTTCCTTGTCGGCCAGAATCGTGCACAGGGTACGCTTAGGCGGTTTCTTTTCATCCTGGTTTAAAATTGCCATGGTCGCTGTAAAGGCGCACACACGGTCGTCTTGTCCATAGCTTCCCACAAAGCTGCGGTCAAAGCCCACATCTCTCGCGGCGCCGGCTGGTACAACCTCCAGCTCTGCGCTGGCAAAGTCTTCCTCGATAATGCCATAGGCATCATTGAGCTGTCTGAGGATATTCAGCTTTACCGCATCCCCGATATCCTTGTCCTCATACGGAATACTGCCAATGATGAGGTTGAGTCCCTCGCCCTTGATCCCCTCAGCCATTTTTTTCTGATTCTGCTCCTGTGAAAGATGAGGCAGCAAATCGGTGATGCAGAAAACAGGCTCTTCATCTTTTTCACCCAAAGAAATGTTGAGGATCTCGCCATCTTTTTTAACGACCGTGCCATGAAGCGCCAACGGCATGGTTACCCACTGATATTTCTTAATTCCGCCATAGTAGTGCGTTTTAAAATAAGCCATATCAGATTCTTCATAAAGAGGCGACGGTTTTAAATCAAGCCTTGGCGCGTCGATGTGCGCGCCAATAATCGACATGCCATTTTCCAGCGCCTCCTCGCCCACAACAAACAGTAGAACGGTTTTCTTTCTGAAAATAACATAAATTTTGTCGCCGGGTACGACCTTGCCCTTGGCCTGATAATACTCCAGAGGTTTAAAACCCCTTTCTTCTGCCAGAAGCACGGTATAGGCCGCGCACAAACGCTCAGTTTTTGAAACGGTCAGATACTCTTTATAGCTTTCACAAAAATCATCGACCATTGTTTTTTCATCGTTTTCCAGCGCATGCCATGCAAGCTCAAACTTTTTAGTCAGAGATTTCTGGAGTTCTTTTGCTTTACTTTCTTTATCTTTGCTCATAAATGAACCTCCTTTTACAAGTTTTGTCTAACCCTATTTTACCTTTTGTTGAGAGCAAGGTAAAGTCCCAATTGATGAAAAAAAACTTCTATGATAAACTGGTTAAGGAAAATTTAAAAGGAAGTGACAATATGAAAACAGAAAAACTGATTGTCCTCGGCACTGGAAATGCCATGGTGACCGAGTGTTATAATACCTGCTTCGCGATTAAAAATGGAAAAGAATATTTTATGGTGGACGCCGGAGGCGGAAACGGTATTCTCAGGCAATTGAAAAAAGCATCGGTCAACCCCGCGCATATTCACCATCTCTTTATCACTCATGGTCATACCGACCATGTGCTTGGCGTGGTTTGGCTCATACGGCAAATCGCCTCGATGATGCTGGATCAAAAATATAAGGGCACCTTTAAAATTTACTGTCACGATGCGCTCATTAAAACCGTAGTGACCATCTGCGACCTGACCCTTCAGAAAAAGCTCACAGCCCTTTTTGGCAGCCGTATCCTTCTGGTCCCGGTTCAAGACGGGCAGACCGAAAAAATCCTTGATTATTATGTCACCTTTTTTGACATCCACTCCACCAAGCTTAAGCAGTTCGGCTTTACCACCATGCTGAGAAACGGGCAAAAGCTGACCTGCCTTGGCGATGAACCCTTCAATCCGCTCTGCAAAAAATACGTTCTGGATACAGACTGGCTGCTCAGTGAGGCTTTCTGCCTTTACAGTGAACGGGATATTTTTGACCCCTATGAAAAGCACCACAGCACGGTCCGGGAGGCCTGCGAGCTGGCCGAGGAGATGAAAATTGCCAATCTGGTTCTCTGGCATACCGAGGAAAAAAATCTGCAAAACCGAAAGAAACGCTATAAGGCCGAGGGAAAGCAATATTTCAAAGGGAAAATCTATGTTCCGGAGGATCTTGACATTATTAAACTAAAATAAGAAAAGCGGCAGACGCCGCTCTTCTTATTTTTTGCCTTCTACACAAATCCAGTATTTTCCATCCTTTAAATGGATCTTTGTTTCTTTATAGCCTATCTTTTCAAAAAGTGCCTTAAACTCGTCAACTGTCAGGTTCCGCAGCTCAAATTTCCTGGCCATTTCAATGTGATGTTCATCCAGATCGTCATTTAAGTACATTTCTGCAATCAGCATAAAGGTGCCGCCCTCTTTAAGGACACGGAACACCTCACGCATATCTTCCTCAAGATCTGGCCAGAAGTAGTAGCTCTCTACTGTGATGATGGCGTCAAACTGATTGTCTTCAAAGGGCATTTTTGAGACAGAGCCCTGATGGATTTCCATTTTTCCGCTTTCAATATCCGCCTTATTCAGTTCCTTTGAGGCCTCAACCGATACTTCTGAATAGTCAATACCGTAGAGCCTGCCGCCGTCAATACGTCCTGAGAGACGTTTTAGCGCCGCTCCGCCGCCGCAGCCAACGTCAAGCACCTTATCGGTGGGCTTTAAGTTCAGTTTATCGAGCGCCCAGGCCGTCATTTCAGCATGGCTTTCATTCATGCGCTCAATCATCATTTTGCCCGCCTCGCCCTGGGGTTTTCTTGGGTTGCCAGCTTCGGTAACGGACATTCTCTCTTTACGTTTAGCGTCCTCATATTCAACCGCCAGCTTTTCATTCATCTCTGCGATATGCGTCTTATCTTCCTCGGTATAGCTTTCTTCATAATCCGGACTCATGATTTCAATGCTGTCCAGCTGGCTTTTCAAATTTGCCCGGACCGCCTCCAGATATTCGGCGCGCAGGCTCTGTTGCTCTTCCAGCTCCTCTGTGGTCAGGCCTTCGGCCTTTTTCTTTTTAGCTAAAAAATTAATGCGTTCTATTTTATCTTTATTGATCATATCCGACCTCCTGTAAATTTTTAATGATCCCTGCTTCCATCAGGCGCTGCAGGGTAAGCAGCAGACCAAGCTTTCCATGGTAATGGGTGAGCCCGCCCTGAAAATAAGCGATGTATGGTTCACGCATGGGGGCGTCAGCGCTGAGCTCAATGGACGAGCCCTGAATAAAAGCGCCGGCTGCCATGATAATCGGGCAGTTATAGCCCGGCATATCCCAGGGCTCTGGCGTCACAAAGGAATCCACCGGCGCAGCCTCCTGGACCGCGCGGCAGAATACCTTAACAGCCTCGGGGTCACAAAGCCTGATGCTCTGGATGATATCGCTGCGGTAATCTCCTACCCCTGGGCAGACCCCAAAGCCAAGCTTATCATAGACCGCCGCCATGAGCACAGCGGTTTTTATGGCCTGCGCGACTACTGTCGGCGCCAGAAAAAGTCCCTGGAGCAGAGTGCGGTTAATATCCAGCGTAGCGCCTGTTTCCTTGGCGACACCCGGCGCCGCCAGACGGCAGGCCGCCATATAGACATACTTTTCTTTCCCCGCAACATAGCCGCCAGTCGGAGCCAGTCCGCCGCCCGGGTTTTTGATGAGCGATCCGGCCATGAGATCTGCGCCCACGGCCACAGGCTCTTTATAATCGAGAAATTCGCCGTAGCAGTTATCCACAAACACCACCACATCCGGTTTAACGGCCTTTATCTTCGCGATAATTTCCTCCATATCCGAAATCTTAAGGGCCTTGCGCCAGCTATATCCGGTTGAGCGCTGCATATAAATCATTTTTGTGTTTTCATGGATACTGGACAGAACTTTTTCCTCGTCGATTTTTCCATCCTCTGTCAGCTCAATCTGCTTGTAGTTTACCCCAAAATCCTTAAGGGTACCATTTCCGGCGTCCGCTTCCTCAATACCGATAACGGTGCGCAGGGTATCATAGGGGCTTCCCGTAATGGATAGAAGCTCATCCCCTGGCCGCAGGACACCGTAAAGGCACAGCGAAATAGCGTGGGTGCCCGATGAAATATGGGGCCTCACCAGCGCGTCCTCCGCGCCAAAGATATCAGCGTAAATGGTTTCCACCACCTCGCGGCCCACATCGTCATAACCATAGCCTGTGGCCGGATGGAAGTGGCGGTCGCTCAGGTTTGCGCGCTGCATTGCCTTGATCACCTTATACTGGTGGTACTCTGCCTTTTCGTCGAGCTCTGCAAGGCGCGGTTCTATCTCTGCCTCCACCTGATCGACAAAACAGATAACATCCTTTGAAATATTAAATTCTTCTTTTAAATAAGCGTTTTTCGTGTTCTCCATATTTTCCTTCATTCTTGTACTCTGAACCAAATTCTCAGTTCAGTCTAACATATTTTTAGTTTTTTGTGTAGTCCCTTTTAGAATTCTTCATTGAGATCGCTGTCTTCTGTATAAAGCTGATAAAGGTCGTGATAAATACCGCCCCTTGCCATCAGCTCCCTGTGGGTTCCCTGCTCTACAATGCCATCCTCTGTGAGCACCAGAATAATATCGGCGTTGCGAATGGTGGTCAGGCGGTGGGCGATGGTAAAGGTGGTACGGCCGACGGTCAGTTTTTCAAGGGATTGCTGCACAATCCGCTCACTTTCATTATCCAGTGCTGAGGTGGCCTCATCGAGAATCAGGATCGGCGGATTTTTTAAAAAGACCCGTGCGATGCTGATACGCTGTTTTTGACCGCCGGAAAGTTTAACACCACGCTCACCAACATAGGTATCGTAGCCTTCTGGCAGGCCCATAATAAAATCGTGGGCGCCCGCCTGTTTTGCCGCCGTCTCAACCGCGTCTTTGTCCGCTCCGGGCAGACCGTACGCAATATTCTCAAAGACCGAGCCCGCAAAGAGGTAGACCTCCTGCTGTACCATACCGATTTCAGAACGCAGCGAATGCAGGGTTAAATCTTTAATGTCCTGCCCGTCAATGAGAATCCGACCAGAGGTCACATCATAAAAACGTGGGATCAGGTTACAAAGCGTACTCTTTCCGCTGCCAGAGGGGCCGATCAGGGCAATGTTTTTTCCCGGCTCCACATGCAGGTCAATGTTGGACAGCACCTCGGTATGATCGTCGGAATACATAAAGCCCACATGGTCAAACCGGATATCCCCTTTTACATTTTTCAGCTTTTTGGCGCCCGGTGTGTCCACAATTTCCAAAGGCTCGTCCATAATCTCGATAAAGCGCTCGATACCCGTCATGCCCCGCTGAAACTGCTCGGTAAATTCAACAACCCGGCGGATTGAGGTGAGCAGTGTCGTGACGTAGAGCAGATAAGCCATCAGGTCACCCGGCGTAATCTTTCCGCCGATCATAAACAATGAACCAGCTACAACGACCACAATATACATCACCCCGTCAAACAGACGGGTCATGGTCTGGAACCCGGCCATATAGCGGTACATCATTTTTTTAATGTTCAGAAATCCCGCGTTGCCCTCATTAAATTTTTCTTCTTCAATGGCTTCATTGGCAAAGGATTTAACGACCCTCACTCCCAGCAGGCTGTCCTCTACCTGCGCGTTGATATCGCCAGTGACCACACGGCCCATTTTAAAGGCCCGGCGCATCCGTTTATTAAACCAGATGGAGCACAGCAGCATAATGGGAATGACCGCAAAAATAATCAGGGTGAGTGTGACATTCACATTGGCTAAAATCACGAAAGATACGGTGATTTTCAGGGCGGCGATAAAAAATTCCTCGGGACAGTGATGGGCAAACTCTGTCACGTCAAACAAATCGCTGGTAATCCTGGCCATAATCTGACCCACCTTTGTATTGCTGTAATAGGAAAAGGAGAGCTTCTGAAGGTGCTCAAACAAATCCCGCCGCATATCCGTCTCGATCCTCGCGCCCATCACATGTCCAATGTTCGCCATAAAATAGTTGGCAGCCGCGTCAATCAGCCTCAAAATCAGATAAAAAAGCCCCACATATAGAATGAGCTTGACGGACAGGCTGGCCATATCATTCATGCCCTTGTCGGTAATAAAACGCACGATCAGCGGCAGCACCAGCTCACAGATCGTCGTCAGCGCTGCGCAGAAAAGGTCCAGCACCAGCACCCAGCGGTACTTCTTAAAATAAGGCGCAAACCTTTTGATCAGGTATCCTGTGCTTATTTGTCTTGTCTCTTCCATAGATTCTCCCTCCACTCCAGCATTAAAAAATTCCAAAGGCTGTCAGAGCCGTTGGAATTTTCAAATTAACAACAACCTGATTATAACACAAAAAACTTTTTTGATAAATGGTTATTCTTAAATAAGAGAGGGTATATATCATTGCAGATAAATTGAAAGGAGTGAACAGATTATGCCAGCATTTGGAGATCCGTTTGCAGGAAACGTAGAAAGAAAAATGACCAAGAAGGAATTGGCGCAGGCTATCCGTCTTGATCTCGCAGGAGAACTGGAAGCCATTTATTTATATGACGCCCATGTACAGGCAACTGACAATGTCGTTGCCAAGAAAGTACTGGCCGATATTCGTGATGAAGAAAAAGCCCACATTGGAGAATTAACCACTCTGATGCGTTACTTAGACCCTGAAGAAGCAAAACTTTTTGAAGATGGTGCCGAAGAAGTACATGAAATGATGGAAGAATTAGGCATCGCAACCGGAAGCAGCGACGCTCAGTCCCCTGAAGGTGCTACCATCGGCAGTCTCATTGAGTAGGAGGCGTTTTACATGGATTATTTAGCAAGAACAACTGCTCCCTTCGGAGATGACCTTTGGGAACAGATTGACAGCACTGTAGTGGAAGCCGCCAAGAAATGTATTGTCGGCCGCCGCTTTTTACCGCTTTACGGCCCTTTAGGCGCCGGAATACAGGGCGTTAATGTTGATGCCCAAACAAAAGAAGAAGAATTTGAAGATGACTTTGTGCGTACTACTGGCAGAAAATTTGTTGAGCTGCCGCAGCTCTACGCCGATTTTATGATTTTATGGCGCGATCTGGAAGCCAGCCAGAGAATGGGTACTCCCATTGATCTGTCCGCTGTCTCCAGAGCCGCACAGGCTTTAGCCAAAGCTGAAGACAAAATGATTTTCTTTGGCAACAAAGCCTTAGGCCTGGAAGGTCTTTTAAACGCTCAGGGCATTACCACCATGAAGCGTGAAGACTGGGGAACCGGCGAAAATGCCTTTTCAAACATTGCTGCCGCTGCTGCCCTTTTAGATGAAAAAGGCATCATCGGCCGTTATTCTCTGGCTATGGGTCCAGACCTGTATTACCAGCTGCAGCGTATCCAGCCAGGTACCGGAATGATGGAAATTGACCGTATCCGCGAGCTGTTAGGAGGACGTGTATTCAAGAGCAACACACTGGCAGGCAAGGCCCTTCTGGTCTGCTCCGAAGCACAGTACATGGATCTGGCCGTTGGTCAGGATATGGCCGCTTCCTATCTCGAGCTGGTTGACTTGAATCATCATTTCAGAATTCTCGAAACAGTTGCGCTCCGTGTTAAAAACGGAGAAGCCATTGTCGTTTTTGAATAACTTAAATTTAGCATACTACTTTCCCTTAAAGATTAAAAAAGCATGGACTCCCCCAAGTCCATGCTTTTTATTTATTTTTAGTTTTTCCATGTGTGTGGCGCAAACAGCATTAAAATCGGAAAGATTTCAAGGCGTCCAGCCAGCATGTTAAAACAGAGCACCAGCTTGGATACCACTGAAAAATCCGAAAAATTCTCAATGGGCCCAATGGCGTTAAAGCCCGGGCCGACATTATTAATACAGGTCGCTACCGCTGAAAAGTTTGTCAGAAAATCATACTGGTCAAGGGAAAGCACCAGCAACGAAGCCGCAAAGATCAGAATATAAACAGCCAGATAGGTGTAAACACTGGCAACCACCTGCGCTCCCAGAGGCTTGTCCTCAAATTTGACTGTTGTGACCTGGCGGGGACGGATCATTTTTTTAAGCTCATTGGCCGCTGTCTTAACAATAATCAGCCAGCGCGAAACCTTGATCCCACCGCCGGTGGAACCGGCGCAGGCGCCGACAAACATCAGGAAAAGCAGAATATATTTTGAAAAGCTCGGCCACAAGTCAAAATTGGTCGTGGCGAAGCCCGTCGTTGTGATAATAGAGGCAACCTGAAAGGATGAATACCTCAGCGTCTCCAAAACACGGTTTCCATACTGCGGCAGAAGGTCAATGGTAATCAGCGCAATGGCCACTGCCACAATGCCAATAAACCAGCGAAGCTCCTCGCTTTTGAAAAAGTCTTTTCCCTTTTTAATGAACACCAGATGGTAAAGATTAAAATTCACAGCGAACATGAGCATAAAAATTGTCAGGACCACATCAATATAAGCGCTGTTGTAATAGGCAATGCTGTCATTCTTTAAAGAATATCCGCCTGTACCGGCTGTCCCCATAGCGTTGATAATGCTGTCGAACAGTGGCATACCCCCGACAACCAGCAAAAGGATCAGCAGGATTGTCATTCCCAGATAAATCCCATACAGAATCCGCACTGTCGGACGCACCTTGGAAACCAGCTTTTCCACAGAGGTGCCGGGCATTTCCGCCCGCATGAGATAGATGGAATTCCCTTCTGTTTTCGGCATGATGGTCAGGACAAAAACCAGTATCCCCATGCCGCCGATCCAGTGGGTAAAGCTGCGCCAGAACAGCATGCTGTTGGGCAGAGCCTCTATGTTCGTCAAAATGGTGGAACCGGTTGTGGTAAAACCCGAAACTGCTTCAAAAAAGCTGTCGACCAGCGAGGGGATCTGGCCGCTTAAAAAGAATGGCAGCCCGCCAAAAAAGGACATGACAAGCCATGAAAGCGCCACCACCACAAACCCCTCTCGGGCATAAAAATTCCGGTATTCCGGCATTTTATTGCTGAGTATAAAGCCAAGGGATACCAGTATGAACATGGGAATAACAAACCAGACAATGGTGTCGGCCTCTCCGTAGACAAGCGCCACAATGATTGCCAGCAGCATCAGCGCCGCCTCGCTCTTCATCATATTCCCAATGACGTAAAAAACCATTCGATAATTCATATTGCCGTCCTATTCCCTGCTGTCCAGTATGTCCTTAAGATGCTTCAGGCTCTGGGTCGTGGTGACCACCACCACATTATCCCCCGTTTCCATGACAGCATCACCGTTCGGAAAAATAATGCGCCCCTTTCGGATAATACAGGCAATCAGGTTATTTTTACGGATATTGAGCTCGCGAAGAGGGTGGCCCACAAAGCCCGAATCCCGTGTTACCGGAAATTCGATGGCTTCGGCCTGCCCGTCGACAATTTTATACAGGGTACGGATACTGTTATCCTCTGTGGTCTCCATGGCCCTTACATAGCGGACAATATGGTTGGCCGTCAGCATTTTAGGCGAGATAACACTCTCGATCCCCACATCCTGCATAATCTTGAGCAGCGGAATCCGGTTGACCTTGGTAATAATCTTTTCAACCTTCTGGGTGCCTGCGTACATGGAAAGAATAATGTTTTCCTCGTCGTTATCGGTCAGCGCCACACAGGCGTCCACATTGCGGATCCCCTCCTCGGTTAAAACCGCCTGGTCTGTCCCGTCTCCATAGACCACGGTCGCCTTTGGCAAGAGCTCACTGAGCTCCCGGCTCCTCTGCTTGTTCAGCTCGATAATCTTGACATTGACCTTCAGGCTTATGAGCTGTCTGGCCAGATAATAGGCAATTTTTCCACCGCCGATGATCATCACCTTGCGGATTTTATGGCTGATAATGCCCGTTTCTCTAAAAAAGCGATCCAGCTCTTTAGAGGTTGCAGAAATAAAAATTTTATCACCGCACTGCATGACAAAATCGCCGTCCGGTATGATCACCTCACCCTTGCGCTCAACCGCGCAGATCAGGATATTGGCCTTAAAAAAGTTCGAAAGCTCAGCAATGGCCTTTCCGTTCAGCTTTGAGTTTGGCTGAATCCTCACTGCGACCAAATCTACTCTGCCCTTTGAAAAGGAGTCAACCTCCAGAGCCTGCGGCAGCCTTAAGACACGAAAAATTTCATTGGCCGCCTCAAATTCCGGATTAATGGACATACTGAGGCCCAGCTCGTCCCTCATGTAAACCAGCAGCTTTGTGTACTGTGGATTACGGACTCTCGCGATGGTGTGCTTCGCGCCCATTTTTTTGGCCAGCATGCAGCTTAAAATATTCATCTCATCGCCGGAGGTTACGGCTATAAAAAGATCGGCCGTTGCCACCCCCGCCTGCTGCAATACATCGTAAGAACCACCGTTGCCACAGATTCCCATCACATCATAGGCATTGACAACATTCTCAATAACCCGTTCATCGTTGTCGACGATAATAATATCGTGTCCTTCTCTTGCTAGCTGAACCGTCAGTGTGGTGCCGACTTTACCATTTCCCACAACGACAATTTTCATTCCATTCCTCCGTCATTTTTACGTTATTTTTATGCAATCTTTATATGATTTTCAATTTTCTTTATACTATCTTAACACAAAACAAAAAATAAACAAGGTATTGACAGCTACTACTTTTTTAATGATGATCCGAAAAAAGCCTGCCACTAAAAAAGACAGTGAAAACCATGTTCTCACTGTCTTTCTGTATTTTTTAAGAAGCCCGAAGCTCCCGATCCTGTGAATATCCCATTTTCCATTCTGGGATATGGCAGTAGCCACCGGGATTTTTATCCAAATATTTCTGGTGGTATTCCTCGGCGTCATAAAAGTTTCTCAGAGGTTTGATTTCTGTCGCGAGTGGCTTACGGCCTCCAAGCCTGCGGAAGGTCATGGTTGTCACATGCTCAATAACAGGTAAATCATCTGAATTGGTATAATAGATGCCACTGCGGTATTGTGAGCCCACATCAGGACCCTGTCGGTTAACACTGGTGGGATCTATGACATTGTAAAAAGCAATCAGCAAAGCCTCCAGGCTGATAACGCCAGGGTCATAGACGACCTTTACGGTCTCCGCAAAGCCGGTACGGCCAGTGCAGACCTCTTTATAAGTAGGTTTTTCCTTGTTGCCGTTGGCATAGCCCACACGGGTTTCCACCACGCCGGTAATATTTTCCATGAATTTTTCCAGGCCCCAGAAGCATCCGCCGGCCAGATATATTGTTCTCAATTTTTTCATCACTGTTCACTCCTTTCATCATTGTATCATCTCATATACCCTGAGTTAAGGATACCAAACATTCCTTAAAGATAAGTGAAACGTGTTTCAGTGTACTGAGAAATAAACGCTCATGTCCTCTGCCATATCCACCCTTGTGTCGTAGTTTTCCACCTCAAACCAGCGGATACGCTGGTCCTTTCTAAACCACGTCAGTTGGCGTTTGGCAAAGTGGCGGGTATCCCGTTTCAGGATATGCAAAGCCTCCTCAAGGGACATTTCTCCCTTAAGATAAGGGAAAATCTCTTTATAGCCAATGGCTTTCATGGAAAGGAGCTCCTCGGTATAGCCCTGGTCTAAAAGGGACTTCACCTCGTCTATCAGCCCATCCCTCACCATGAGATCAATCCGCCGGTTGATACGCTCGTAGAGCAACGGGCGTTCCATGGATATTCCCATCAATACATAATCGTAGGGCAGCTCCTCTTTGGCAGCTTCCATGTCCAGACAGGATTTAGGCTTTCCGGTTACCTCGTAAATTTCATAGGCGCGGATCATACGCTTGACATTGTTGGGGTGCAGGGCCGCTGCTGTGACGGGGTCGACAGCTTTCAGGCGTTCATAAAACGCCTCCCTGCCCATCTCCTCCACCTCCCGCGCCAGACGCTCCCGTACCTTTTCATCTGTATCTTTTTCGCGAAAACCCCAGGGCATCGTAAGCCCATTGATGTATAATCCCGTTCCTCCTGCCACGATTGGCTGTCTGCCTCGGAATAAAATATCTTCGATTCTCCTGAGGGCTTCCTCCTTAAACCGCGCGACACTGTACTCTTCATCCGGGTCCACACAGTCGATGAGATGGTGTGGAATACCCTGCATTTCTCCCTGAGTAGGTTTGGCGGTGCCAATGGTCATCTGACGATAAATCTGCATCGAATCCGCAGAGATGATTTCGCCGTCAAGCTTTTTAGCCAGCTCGACCGCTGTGTCTGTTTTTCCGCAGGCGGTGGGTCCCACCAGCACGGCAATCTTTGGTTTTGTCATTTATACCACCCGTTTAAATAATTTTTTAAGCTCATACTCACGCAGCTTCAGGATAATCGGCCGGCCATGGGGGCAGGTATAGGGATTGTCCAGACGGCTCATTCCGTCAAGCAGCGTCTCGATTTCTTCCCGCGAAAGCTCCTGATGCCCTTTTACAGCCCCTTTGCAGGACATGGTAATAATGCGCTCAATAAGATTTCTTGGGTCCGAAACGTCCTCATAGACGCGGCCCTCAATGAACGCTTTTAAAAGCGATACATCCTGGGGTTCTCCCAAAATAATAGGCACACTGCGGACCATAAGTGTATTTTCGCCAAAAAGGTCACAGTCAAATCCATAGCGCATGAGCTCAGGCTGCAGCTCATCAAAATGGTCCGCCTCCCGCACGGAGATCTCCACAGGCTGGGGGACCATGAGGCTCTGGGCCGGAAAATCGGACTTCTGGTCAAAGCGCTCCTTCAGCTCCTGGTATAAAAAGGCCTCATGGGCTGCGTGCTGATCAAGCATAATAATCTCATCGCCCTTTTCAAGCAGAATATAGGTCGAGAAAAGCTGACCGATAATTTTTGCGTTTTTGAAATCCGGCCCTTTTCGACGCGGGTATTCTGGGGCAGGCTCGGCAACCCTTGGCGTCTCATCCGCTGTGGACTGGGTCTCGGTAAACACCGGGAGCGGCTCTGGGACGTCCGGCTCAGGGGTACGCGCCTCCATTTTTTCAACCGCCGGCACTTTCTGCGTCTGTCTCTCTGCTTCCTCCCTTACAGCTCCCTGCCGGACCGCTTTGGTTTTTGGCAGCTGAGGCACGGGCGGGCGATGTTCCTGTGCCTTACTTGTTTCATCGACCGGGGTAAAGTTTTTGCTCTCTCCTGACAGAAAGCTGACTGGCTCCTCCACAAGCTTTGTCCGGGCGGTCTCCTCAGGCAGTTCCGTCGCTGCGGTCACATCGCTCACATCCACCACCAGATTCTGCGCTTTCAGACAATCCCGTATCCCCTGCTTAAACAGAATGGAGACCAGACTTTCATTGAGAATCTGGATTTCTGTTTTTGCCGGATGAATATTGACATCCAGCATGCGGCCGGGCAGATCCATAAACACAATGCCGACCGGGTGCTTGTGCACCATCATATAACCCTCATAAGCGTCCTCAAAGGCCCGCGAAAGACTCTTGTTTTTCACAAAACGGTTATTGATAAAGAAAATCTGTTCTTCTCTGGTAGAACGTGTCAGGGTAAGGTCGCTGATATAGCCCCTCAGGCGCATGGGCGAATTTTCCACATTCAGCTCCCGGAGCCCTTTAAAGAAATCCCGTCCATACAGGCTCTCGATCACATCCTTCAGATTTCCAGTACCCAGCGTTTTAAATACCTCGCGTCCGTCGCTGATATAGGTAAAGCTTATCTCTGGGTGTGAAAGCGAAAGCTTTTCCAAAATATCCCTGATCAGCTTTTCCTCGTTTTTATCCTTTTGCAGATGCTTCTGGCGGGCAGGCGTGTTATAAAAGAGGTCTGTCACCATAATCTCAGTTCCGCGGTCATAGGTGCAGACACGCTGGTTAATGAAAGCTCCGCCCTCAAAAAAGCTTTGGCTGCCGATTTCCTCCTCCGCGGTTTTCGTGGTGATCCGAACCCGCGAAATGGCCGAAATACTGGAGAGCGCCTCGCCCCTGAAGCCAAGGGTATCAATGCTTTCGAGGTCCTCAATCTTTAATATTTTGCTGGTCGCGTGACGTTTAAAGGCCAGAGGCACCTCATTATAGGCAATACCAACACCGTTGTCCGTCACGCAGATACTGGTTTTTCCGCCCTTCTCCACCGCTACGGAAACGCGGGTGGAATCAGCGTCGATGGCGTTTTCCACCAGCTCCTTAATAACCGATACGGGCCTGACGATCACTTCCCCGGCCGCGATCTTGTTAATGGTCTCATTATTGAGCATTTTTATTTTCATGTTTCACCTCTTGGCTGCGCGCCCTTAATTATCCTTCAGCTTGCTCTGCAGGCCGTAAAGCTGATTCATGGCCTCCATCGGGGTCATCTCATTTATGGACAGGTCTTTTATACTGTTGAGCACTGCTTTTTCTTCTTCTGACATAGCAGGAATCCTGTCGAAGAAATTTATCTGAGCGCTCTCAAAGGACGGTTTTTCAGCCGCGATCATTCCCTCGCGGTAGGTGTCCTCGCCCTGATCCAGAATATTCAAAATTTCCCTGGCGCGGTTGGTAACCGCCGGCGGGAACCCTGCGAGCTTGGCGACCTCGATCCCATAGCTCTGGTCGGCGCTGCCGGGCTTGATCTTTCTTAAAAAGACCACCCCCTCCGGGGTTTCCCTGACGCCAATGCTGAAATTTTTGATGCCAGACTTCAGATGCTCGAGTTCTGTGAGCTCATGATAGTGGGTGGCAAAAAGCGTTTTAGCTCCGATAATCTGCTCGTCCCAGAGATATTCCACCACCGCCCAGGCAATGCTGATACCGTCAAAGGTGCTGGTCCCCCGGCCGATTTCATCCAGAATGACCAGGCTGTCCCGGGTGGCGTTTTTGAGAATATTGGATACCTCGGTCATCTCAACCATAAAGGTGCTCTGCCCGGTCGCCAGATCATCGGAAGCTCCGACACGGGTGAAAATACGGTCGACAATACCGATTCTCCCGCTGTCTGCCGGGATAAAGGAACCAATCTGGGCCATAAGAGCAATGACTGCTACCTGGCGGATATAGGTGGATTTTCCGGCCATATTGGGTCCGGTGATCAGCATCATCCGGAGGTCCTTGCCGTCAAAGTGGCAGCCGTTGGTCACAAAATGATTGATACCGATGATCTCCTCTACCACTGGGTGACGGCCATTTTCGATTTCCAGCTCCGGTCCGTTTGTGATCTCAGGTTTTACATAGTTTCCCGCTATGGCAACCTGCGCCAGAGAATACAGGGCATCGATTTCGGCCACATCTCTGGCCCGTTTTTGAATTCTGGCGATCTGCGCGATGATTTTTTCCCGGACATCCTGGAAAAGCTCATATTCCAGCTGCGCCAGCCGCTCCTCTGAGCCGAGAATCCTGGTTTCCATTTCCTTGAGCTCCGGAGTGAAAAAGCGCTCTGCGTTGGCCAGGGTCTGTTTACGGATATAATCCTCGGGGGTCTGGTCCAGATTAGTCTTGGTAATCTCAATGAAATAGCCAAACACACGGTTGTACTTGACCTTCAGTGATTTGATGCCTGTGCGCTCCCGTTCTTTAAGCTCCAGGTCACGAATCCAGTCCTTCCCTTTTTCGCTGGCCTCGCGGTATCCGTCAATCTCCTCATTGTAGCCGCGCTTGATGACCTTGCCATCCTTCAGGGCAAAGGGCGCGTTATCATCAATGCTGGCATCGATGAGCTCGTAAATATCGGTTAACAAATCTGCTTCTCCGTAGCGCTTTCTGAAAACCGGAGCGTCGATGCCGGCAAAAAACGCCTGCAGCAGCGGCAGGGCAGAAACAGACTGCTTAAGCGACAGCATATCCTTGGGGTTACAGGTTCCAAAGGATATTTTCCCGCAGATACGCTCAAGGTCGTATACTTTTCCCAAAACGCCCTTTAAATCCTTCAGAGCTCCCGGATGGCGGTACAGCTCCTCCACCATATCCTGCCGGGCTTCAATGGCTTTTTTTTCGAGCAGCGGCGCTTCCAGCCATCTTCTCAGCATTCGCCCGCCCATGGCGGTGACCGTCTTATCCAAAACCCAGAGCAGGCTTCCCTTCTTTTCCCCGGAGCGTATGGTTTCGGTCAGCTCCAGGTTGCGTCTTGTGGACAGGTCCAGAATCATATATTCATCATTCTTATAGTAGGACACATGGTTAATATGTGTGAGCACCCGCTTTTGGGTCTCGTCAATATAGCGCAGGAGCGCTCCGGCAGCCCGAACACTGTGCTCCCGCCGCTCCAGATCCAGAGCTGTCAAAGAATAAACGTCAAACTGCTCCTTGAGCCTTGACTCTGAAGCCTTGAACTCAAAATATCTGGCCGGATATAAATTGGTCATAATCCCAAATTTTTCTTCCAGCGTTTTAATGGTTCCGGTGTCCTTAAAAAGCGTGGGATTGACTAAAATCTCCGAGGGGCCGATTTTTCCGACTTCATCCATCAGCAGCGCCAGCGTATTTTTCCCTGAAATTTCCGTGACAAAAAAATCTCCGGTGGAAATATCCAGATAGGCCAGGCCGATGGTGTTTTTTTCCTGGTACAGAGACATCAGATAATTATTCTTTTTTGATTCCAGCAGCTTCCCCTCAGCGATGGTGCCCGGGGAGATCACCCGGATAATCTCGCGCTTGACGATCCCCTTTGCCACCGAGGGGTCCTCCATCTGTTCGCAGATGGCTACCTTATAGCCTTTTTCCACCAGTTTGGTAATATAGCTTTCGGCCGCGTGGTAAGGCACCCCGCACATGGGCGCTCGCTCGTCCAGTCCACAGTCTCTGCCGGTTAAGGCGATCTCAAGCTCCTTCGAGGCCTTTAAGGCATCGTCAAAAAACATTTCATAAAAATCCCCGAGCCGAAAAAATAAAATCGCGTCCTTTACCTTCTCGTGGGTTTCCAAATACTGCTGCATCATTGGTGTCAGGCCCAAATGATCACCCCTTTCTTGATTAATTGAAAATGGAGAATGGAAAATGGAAAATTTAAGACCCCTTTTTCTATCGAAAAAGCGATTAGACAGCGGCCGGCGGGCCGCTATTTTATTCAAAATGCGAGAGCATTTTGTTCCTATAATTCTCCATTCTCAATTCTTAATTCTCCATTGCATTAAATTTCCACTCCGGTCAGGCTAAAGCTGCCGGCCTTGGTAATTTTTACATTTACGATCTTCCCGATGTTTTCAAAGCTCCCTTCAAAATTGACCAGCTTACCCGTTTCGGTGCGGCCGCTGAGGCGGTCGCTGTTGTTTTTGCTGGGTTCTTCCACCAGTACCGGGAGCACTCTGCCCTCATATTTACTGTTGAGGCCAAAGCTGATATCGCGCAGGACGTCCAACAGACGGTTTAGCCGGTCATGTTTGATTTCATCCGGAATCTGGTTCTCCATGGTGGCGGCCGGGGTGCCGGTTCTTATGGAATAAATGAAAGAAAAGGCGGAGTCAAATTTACAGGCCCGCATCACTTCCAGCGTATCCTGAAAATCCTCCTCGGTTTCTCCCGGAAAGCCCACGATAATATCGGTTGTGATGGCCACATCTGGTATTCTGCTCCGTACCCTGTCCACCAGATCAATGATCTGCTCCTTGGTATAACGGCGGTTCATGGCCTTTAATACCCGGGTGCTCCCAGACTGGATGGCCAGGTGGATCGCCGGGCAGACTTTGTCACACTGGGCGATGGCCTCAATGACCTCGTCAGTCAGATCCTTCGGATGGGAGGTCATAAAACGGATGCGCTTAATTTTCTCGATTTGGTTCAGATCCCTGAGAAGGTCGGCAAAATGGTAACCTGTTTTCAGATCGTTACCGTAAGAGTTTACATTCTGTCCTAAAAGTGTGACCTCAAGACAGCCCTCATCGGCCAGGCGGGTCACCTCTTCAATGATCTTTTCCGGCTGGCGGCTGACCTCACGGCCTCTGGTATAAGGGACGATACAGTAGGTGCAGAAATTATTGCACCCGTTCATAATGGTCACAAAGCTTTTAAAAGGATATTTCCGGTCCACTGGCAGATCCTCAATAATCTCATGGCTGTCGTCCCAGATTTCAAAAATCCGTTCGCCTCTTTGCAGATAATTTCCCAGCATCTGCGGAAACTGGTGAATATTGTGCGTTCCGAAAACCAGGTCAACCTGGGGATATTTTTCTTTTATTTTTTTGACGATCTCCGGCTGCTGCATCATACAGCCGCATACTGCCAGCACAAGATCAGGATTTACTTTTTTGACGGATTTAAAGGTGCCCAGATTTCCAAACACACGCACATCCGCGTTTTCACGCACGCTGCAGGTATTCAGGATAACGACTCCTGCCTTATTGACATCCTCCTCGGGCGTGTAACCCATATTTTTCAGCAAACCCGAAATCTTTTCAGAATCATTTTCGTTCATCTGGCAGCCAAAAGTCATTATTTTATATGTCTTATTCATTAACCCTCCTAATTGAGTACATATTTAAACGAATCAATGATATTTCTCGCTGTCAGGGTGCTTTCACCATAACGTTTAGCGTAGTAATCGCCAGCGGCGCCGTGGTAAAAAACGCCGGCCTTCGCCGCCTCAAGCAGGTCCACGCTCTGTCCCGCAAAGCCTGCGATCATCCCGGCCAGCACATCGCCGGAACCGGCGGTCGCCATTCCCGGGTTGCTGGTTGAATTAAAAAAGACCTCGCCCTCCGGACTGAATATCATGGTTCTGTAGCCCTTAAGCACCAGCACTACCTGGTATTCCTCTGCAAACCGACGGCCATAGCCGATGGGGTCTTCCAGAATGTCTTCCCGGTCTACGCCGGTAAGCGTCGAAAATTCTCCAAAATGGGGCGTCAGGATCACCGGTGTTTTAGACTCTTTGAGTACGTCCAGGTTTCTGGACAGGTGGAAAAGCCCGTCAGCGTCGATGACTACCGGGACTGTGGTATTGTACAGCAGGTCGTTTAAAATAATACTGTAATTCTTTTTGCGGCCAATCCCTGGCCCGATGAGCACCACGCGCTTGCGGTCATGCTCGATATCCTCCCCGGTAATATTGCAGTCGTAGGTTTTGATCATGACCTCAACCGGGGAGCGTGCCGCCACTGGCAGATAAACCTCCAACGGGACATAGCTGGTAACCAGGCCTGCGCCGCTCTTCAGGGCGCCTTCGGTGGCCAAAAGTCCTGCGCCAATCATCCCCTTTGAGCCTGCGATAATCACCACTGAGCCATAATCGTATTTATGGGAATTCTTTTTACGCTTTACCGGACAGCGCAGGTTTTGCTTCTGCACAAAATATTTGTTGTTTTCGATGCAGTTTTCGTCAATTCCGATGTCCACAAGCACCGGCTCGCCCACACAGTCCGGACCGTCGTTCAGCAGACAGCCCACCTTATAGTTCTGGATAATAATGGTCTGATCTGCCTCCACAGAGGCCTCCAGTGTCAGCCCGTTATCCCCCCGCAGGCCAGAAGGAATGTCAATGGCGACAATGCGTTTTCCACACGCGTTAATGGCGTTCAGCAGCTTTTCGTACCATTCTCCCAGCGGGCGGTCCTTAAGCCCTGTTCCAAAAACAGCGTCCACCACCAGATCTGCTCCGGCCAGAGAGGCCTCAAAGCCTTCAAGGCCAGCCTCATGCGACAAAAACTGGACGACTGCGCTGGTCTCCTGAAGACGGCTGTAGTTGGTCTGGCTGTCCGGAGACATCTTATCCGCGGGTTCGGTGAAGAACACCTGAACCGAAAAGCCCTTTTCGCTGAGCTGTCTGGCAATGACCTGACCATCGCCGCCGTTATTGCCTGGACCGCAGATTACACAGATCAGCATATCCTCTTTCAGCGTGCTTTCAATCACCTGGGTACACTCGGTACCGGCTTTTTCCATCAAATCAATTCCACTGATACCGGAAGCAATTGTTTTCTGGTCCATTTGTGCCATTTCCTGTGGCGTTACCACCTTCATTTTAGTCCTCTTTTCTTTATCGATCCTCCGGCCTGTAAGCTGTAAACGAAGTACGCGCAAACGCGTTTTTTTCATAAAGGCCGGGCGTCTTTATATCTTAAGATGATTAGATTATATCAGACTTTAACGTCTTGTAAAGCATAAAAAAGTAAGAACCGGTGAAAGTCCTTACTTCTCTTAAACAACCTTTATTTTTACTCGTTCTCTGCCGGGGTCGGCGTCGGATTTTCCTCTGGGGTGGCCTCCGGCGTCGCTGCTGTAGTCGGCTCAGGCGTTACCGTCGGCTCTGCTGTCGGCTGTGCTTTCTGTGTGGTCGTGCTCGAATTGTTTTTTTCCTTCACTTCTTCCACAAAGGTTGACTGGCCTATACTGGCCGCATATACTTCCTTCACACCTTCCGGCGTCATGACAATACGGTCTGCATAATTATAAACATCCTCCACAATAAAGGATGAGGTTAAAAAGACCATGACGAAAGCAATGATGATAAAGACCAGAAAGTCCTTACCCTTTCCCTGTTTCTTAACCTTTGGCTCTTTTACCGGCTTTTTTTTCTTTTTACTCATCTGGGTACCTCCAAATCGGCCCGCGGGTATTTATTCTTCGTTCCAGTTGTGCCATACTTCCTGGATATCATCGTTATCGTCAAACATATCCAGCATTTTTTCCATTTTTTTAGCGTCCTCTTCGCTTAATGAGGTTTCGGTAGATGGGATCATGGCAATCTCGCCGGATAACACCTCGATGCCGTTATCTCTCAAGGCGTCCATAACCGCCGCGAAATCCTCTGGGGTGGTGGAGATTTCGTAACCTTCATCTGAAGTTTCCATATCCTCCGCACCTGCGTCCAGGGCAACCATCATCAGTTCATCCTCGTCGATGGCGTCGCTCTTTTCAATCATGATACGGCCTTTTTTGGTAAACATAAAGCTTACACAGCCGCTGGTTCCAAGGTTTCCGCCGTTTTTATCAAAAGCGTGGCGCACATCGCCCGCGGTTCTGTTTTTATTGTCAGTCAGACACTGCACTATAACCGCAACACCTGATGGGCCGTAGCCTTCATAGGTAATTTCTTCATACACAGCGCCCTGAAGCTCACCGGCACCCTTTTTAATGGCGCGGTCAATGTTATCATTCGGCATGTTGGCAGCCTTTGCCTTTGCCACGGCGTCGCGCAGTTTCGCGTTCATTTCAGGGTCTGATCCGCCTTCACGCGCAGCGACAGCGATGTATTTTGCCATTTTAGTAAAAACCTTACCTTTGGCAGCATCCTGTTTCCCTTTTCTGTTTTTAATATTGGCCCATTTTGAATGTCCTGACATATTATTCCTCCGTTTAAAGTTCAATCATCACTGCAACAAAGCGCGTTATACGCCTTTACTGCAATGCTTTATATAAATTCTTGTTCCGACTATTAATTGTATCATACACGTTTCGGTTCATCAACGCTTAATTTAAAAAAGGTATGTCCACGTAGCGCTGTTCCACAACCGCGTAATCAAAACGCCCGTTGGTAGTTTCCCGGATCAGCGCCAGGAAACCCTCGGTTTTCTTTACCTCGATTTCAAAGTCCAGACCCACCTTTTCGCCAAAGCTTTCGGCGGCTGGCTTATAGCCTGCGGCGGCCAGTACATTCATCAGTCCGCCGTAGCTCGTATAGTCGATCTCAACTTTAATAATGTCAGAAAACTGCTTCTTGACCACCTCGCACTGGTTCAGAACTTCGGCCGCTGTCCCGCTGTAGGCCCGGATAAGGCCGCCAGCGCCCAGCTTGATCCCGCCAAAATAGCGGATGACCAGCACCAGTACATTTTTAACCGCGCGCTTGTTAATGACCTCCAGAATCGGCTTCCCAGCCGTTCCCGAGGGCTCGCCGTCGTCGCTTGCCTTCTGGCGGGCCGGAACCGTGTTCAGAACCCAGGCAGAGCAAACATGGGTGGCCTTGTAATGCTCTTTTTTTACCGCGGCGAGAATCGTATCCGCCTCGGTTTCATCCTGAATGGGGTAAACCCGCCCGATAAAACGGGATTTTTTAATCTCAAGCTCTGTCTCAAAGGGGGTGAGCACTGTCAGATAATCCTGCTGTTCCATTCTATCCTCCTGTTACTCAGCTTCTACTTCATACTTTTCATATTGATGCGCTGGAAAGTCTGCGTTTATGGAAACCCGGACCCGTGTGCCGCCCTCATCGTACCGGGTATCCAGAACCGTACTCTTTTCATGGAGCACGGCCATGGCGCGGCTGTCCTCATAAGGAATACAATAGGTCTTTTCAAGCGACATGCCCCTGAGATCACCGTCAATTATTTCTGTCAGTGCCCCGATATGCCATTTCTCCCTTGCAGAAATGCAGATGGCGTCGCCAGCCCGGGCGGCTCTGTTCTCAAAGCGCTCCCGCTCTTCAGGCGGCAGCCTGTCCATCTTGTTATAGACCATCAACACCTTCTTATGGCCTGACCCGATATCCCGCAGCACCTGATTGACCACCTCGATCTGGCTTTTATAATTAGGGTTGGAGGCGTCCACCACATGCAGAAGCAGGTCGGCGGTTTCCACCTCTTTCAAGGTCGTTTTAAAGGCCTTGATCAGCTCATGGGGAAGCTTCTCGATAAAGCCTACCGTATCGGATACCAGGTAGTCCCCGGCCTCGGGGCGTACCTTTCGGATGGTGGAGTCCAGGGTGATGAACAGGCCATCCTTGATGACCGCGTCGCTTTCTGTGAGCACATTAAACAGTGTGCTCTTGCCCGAGTTGGTATAGCCAATAAGGGAAACGGTACGGATATTGTTTTTCTTGCGTCCCTTGGCATTCAGCTCATTGGTCTGGTTGATTTTGGCGTTTTTGCGCTCCAGCTCGTCAATCTGCCTGCGGATATGGCGCCTGTCCGTTTCCAGCTTCTTTTCACCCGGACCGCGGGTGCCGATGCCCCCTCCGGTACGGGACAGCACAATCCCCAGGCCCTTCAAATGGCTGAGGCGGTACTTCTGCTGGGCCAGCTCCACCTGGAGCTTACCCTCCCGGGTTTTTGCCTGGCGGGCGAAAATATCGAGAATGATGGTGGTGCGGTCAATGGTTTTGACGCCGGTGATGCCCTCAATATTGCCGATCTGGTTGGAGCTGAGCTCATCGTTGGCCACAATCAGGTTAATATCCTTATTCTGGATTATTTTCAGAATTTCCAGAAGCTTTCCCCGACCAACATAAAAGACCGGATCAACCTGTGGCCGGTGCTGGGTTACCACCTCAGCCACATCGCCTTCAGCCGTTTCGACCAGCCGGGCCAGCTCTTCCATGGATTCCTCAAGGTCGATACCGCCGCGGCTGCCGTTCACCTCTACACCGATGAGAAGCGCACGCTCCCTCTCACCCTCAAGGTCGAAGCCCGCACCCGGATCCCGCCGCAGAGCGCGGTTAGCGGCCAGCACATAATTTTCCAGCGGGAAGCGGTTCAGCTGGCCCAGAGACTCGCAGATGCCCATGCCATAGACCACCTGCCCATCTTTGACCACCGGCGCGCCAATACCGAACAGTACGGGCTTATCTTCCCCCACGCCCACGCCCACCATACATTCCACTGACAAATGATCCGACGCTGAAAAATCCTCCTCTGACAGATGCGGGTTTCCGCCGGGATGGGTATGGATAACCCGGATGCGGTTCAGGCTTTTCCGGTTTTCCTGAACCCTGGAGTGGTCCAGAGGTACCTTGGATGCGTCGCCGATCCCCACATATTCAATTTTGCTTTTGTCATTGGTCATCACCAGAATTTCCCGTCCCAGGGTCTTCGTGAGCCGGACCAGCACTGCAAGCACATCCTCATCCAGGAGTACCTGGTTCTCCATGGTATAGCCAATCAGTTTATTCAGTTCTTCCAGGATGCTCCGGCGCACCCCTTCTGCCTTTACTTCAGTCATAAATACTTCCTTAATATATAGTAATCGCCGCTGCTGCCGCAGACAGTCTGCACAGACAGCGAGTTTATTATAACACGAATGCCTTAAAAAAAGGTCGGTAATTTACTTCATCTATTCTACCCTGGAATTCTCCATTGTCGATTTTATTGCTATTTTTTTCGTTTACAGATATAATAGTACGGTCAGAAACTTAAGTAAGTAGGAGGTTTTATAATGTTAGAAGATAAAACACCCCCTGAAAATGAACCCCGGAAAAAACAAAGTTCAAAACCGAAAACACCGCTCCGAAAAGACGCCGCCCCAAACGGCAGAAAAACGGAGAAACCAGTTTCCAAAAACCCTAAAAAAAAGAAAAAGGGCTGGGATGACCGGACCATTCCCCAAAAGGTCGGGTTGATTTTTATCATTCTTTTTGTTTTAGCGCTCGCAGGCGGCGGCGCTGCCTTTGGCGTGCTTTATGCCCAGACGCCGCCCCTTGACACCGACAATTTTAATTACATCGAAAACGCCCGTATCATGGATGTCAATGGCAATTTCTACCAGGACCTCCAGGGTGCTGAGCGGCGGGAGATCGTCTCCATCGACACCATTCCAGACCATGTGCAGAATGCCTTTATCGCCATTGAGGACCAGCGTTTCCGCAGCCACCACGGTGTGGATTACAAACGCTTTGGCCGGGCCCTGGCCGGTGTGCTTTTTTCGGGCGGAAGCCTGGACGGGCCGGGCGGAAGTACCATTACTCAGCAGCTCATAAAGCTCACGCACCTGACCTCAGAAAAAACCGTCACCCGCAAATTTCAGGAAATGGTGCTGGCCACTAAGCTGGAACGGGTCTATACCAAAGACCAGATTCTGGAGGCCTACCTGAACAAGATTAACCTCTCCCACGCATGGGGTGTTCAGGCCGCTTCCGAAATTTATTTCGGCAAAAGCGTCTCCGACCTGAATGTGGCCCAGGGGGCCATACTGGCCTCCATTGCGAACTCGCCGTCCTATTATGACCCTTATGTCTATACGACCGATGAGCAGGGCAATGATGTTTTTGCTACTGAGCCAGACGGCCGCTATACCCTGAACCCCAACAACATGGAACGCTCACTGCTGGTCATCGATAAGATGCTGGAGCTGGGTTATATTGACCAGGCTCAGTACAACGAGGCCAGTGCGGAGCTTTCTGGCAATCAGGTAGGGCTTGTCTATAATGAACCAGACAACACCTATTCCTATTTTACCGACGCCGTCTATGAACAAGTCGTAAATGATCTTCAGACAAAATACCGCTATACCGAAAACGAGGCGACGGATATGCTGCTTGGCGGCGGGCTCACCATTTACGCCACCGTCGACCCAAAGGTCCAGAGCGCCATGGAAGCAGAATCTCTGAACGAAGATCTCTACCCTTCCCAGTCTGGCTCGGCAGCGGCGGCCTCTGAGGCTAAAACGGCTGATACAGGCGTGGAAACAAACTATATTCCTGAAGTCGGCATGACCGTCATTGACAACAACACCGGCAATGTGGCCGGTATTGTTGGCGGCCGGGAAGAAAAGACCAACCTGTCTCTGAACCGGGCCACCCGGAAATTCCAGCCTGGCTCCTCAACCAAGCCCCTGACTGCCTATGGCCCCGGGATTGACACCGGAGCCATCACCCTCGGCACTGTTTTTGCCGATGTGCCAATCGCCTATCAGGGCTGGCGCCCAAACAACTCCAGCGGCACCTTTGAAGGCCTGACAACTGTGCGCGAGGGGATCACCAGCTCGGTGAACACCATTGCCGTCCAGGCCAATGTGGCGACCGGGCTCACCCAGTCTGCTCTCTACGGCACCCGTCTTGGCCTGGACATTGTACAGGACGGCGACGCCAATGACATGACGCCAGCAGCTCTGGCTCTCGGAGGCTATACCCACGGGCAGTCCTCACTGGCTATGGCCAGCGCTTATTCTACCTTCCCAAATATGGGCGTTCACAAAAAACCATCTTTCTACACAAAGGTCGTAGACCGAAGCGGAAAAACCCTGCTTGAAAAATCAGACAGCTCTGAACAGGTCTTTAAGCCCCAGACCGCCTATCTGATGACCGACGCCCTGAAAGGGGTTGTAAACGGCGGAACCACCAATATTTATGTGGACGGCCAGCCTGTGGCAGGAAAGACCGGTACCACCGATGAAAACCGCCATGCGTGGTTCTGCGGCTACACCCCCTATTATTCCATGGCGGTATGGTATGGCTATGATGAAAATGTCGTGGAAACCAACGAAGGCACCTATTATCTAAATATCGGTATCTTTGGCGGCAGCAAGCCCGGTCCCGCGTCCATGTTTGAGGCCGTGATGAACGATATTCACGAAAGCCTTGAGCCGGCTGCTTTCCCGGATAACCCTGGCGGCATTGTCACCGCGGCCATTGACCGCGTCTCCGGCAAGCTGGCCACCGATTTATCGGCCAGAGATCCAAGAGGGTCCATGGTGTTTAATGAAATGTTTATCGACGGCACCGCCCCTACCGAAAAGGATGACTGCCATACACTGGTTACGCTGGATGTCACCACAAACAGCTACGCGACTCCCTACTGCCCGGCCAGCTCGGTGCAGAGCGTGGTGCGCCTGCAAAAGGTCAACCGGAATTTCCCCCAGGGGATCACGCCGGTAGATTCGGACTATATTGCCTCCTCCGAGGCGTCCGTCATGGTCCCGCCCGAATCCCAGACCTGCCCGGTACACACCACCGCTCCCGGGGTTGAGATCACATTCCTGGTAAACGGCGGCGCTGTTGGGGGCACCCTCAACATGCAGTCTGGAAAATCCATCACCGTTACTGCCAATGGCCCCAACAACCCGGCCACAGTGGTTTCCGCAAGCGGCTCCTCCGCCTCGGTTTCCCAGAACGGCAATCAGATTCAAATTACCGCGGTCAGCCCCGGCGTTACCCAGGTCACTGTATCCCAGAAGGTCTCTGTCAACTATCAGCAGGGCAGCCAGGTGAAAACCTACGAAACCACCTATACACGCACGTTAAACATCAGCGTCACAAGCTAAAACGGCTTCTCAGCCCTTTTCAGGCTGTCAAAAAACCGAAAGCTTGATTCAAAGTTAAAGCAGAAAACTGTTTCAGGTGGAAATTGGAAGATGGAAGGTTCATGACCCCTTTGGCTGACGCCAAAGGGATTAAAAATGCGGCCATAGGCCGCATCACATCAAATCTTCCAGCGGCAGATTTGCACTTGAACTTTCCACTAGCCACTTTCAACTGAACCGTCCTCTCTTTAACGCTTCACCTCTTCATGACAACATTTGTCTACATGTTAAAAAGGGCTTTGCAGCCCTTTTTTTATTTCTTCAAAAGCCCGCCCATCAGTATAAAATAATCGGGCAGCCTCTCCTCAGACATCCACTGTATTTCCTGTTTCAGGTATTTCTTAACCGACAGCCCCACATTGCCGCCTACAGATTCTACCGAATGGCGCATTCTTTCCGGTCTCCTGCAGGGCTCTCCCAGAGGTCTGCTGCAACCTGCTTCTCCACAGACATCGCAGCTGCCCATCGACAGCGCCACACTGCCCGGATACTGGGCTTCAAGCTTTATGAGCTCATCCTCGAGAGCGTGGCTCTCTTTTTTAAGGATCTGCCTGGAAATCTTTTTAAAATCTTCCACCGCATATTTCCGCCCAAGCTCCTGGGTATCAAAGACAATTTTCTTGCCGCTCATGTAAAAGCTCCGGTAGCCCAGCCAGAAATCCTGAACCGAAAAATCAAAGGGCGGGCAGGCCCAGGTTTTTTCATAGCTTGGACAGGCCTCGCAATAACCCAAAAAGGTGGGAATATCCACGCAGCTTTCCATATATTCGGGAACGGGTACCTCAGCCACGTAGGCCTCCACCCGGTATTCCGGCAGCTCAGCCGTCTCAAAGGTCCTGTCTTTAGCGTTATCTGCCATTGTTTTTCCTCCTGTAATCATTTACCTGTACTCAGTATAGTGACAAAAAGCCCGCTTGTCAAACCTTTTCAGTTTTTTAAAAAACGCATAAGGAACCGCCTCAGACATAAAAAACACCCTCTGCCAAAAGGCAGAGGGTGTCTTAAATATTGTTTTATTCTCCCAGATCTTCCTTAACCGATACAATGACCTTGGTATCGTAGGATGCAAAGGCGTCGTCCACCAGGCGCTTTCTGGGCGCTTTGGTCAGAAGACTGATGACCGGCACAAAGATCAGGCCCATGATCATGGCAAAGGCGCCCGCGTTGATGGGTGACTGCAAAATCGACGGGAAAGCCGTGCGGAAGAGCATATTGCAGATCATGAGCACCGTGCTGAAAATAAAGGAAACCCAGACTGCTGCTTTGGTTGTCCGCTTCCAGTACAGGCCGTAAAGGAACGGCGCCAGAAACGCACCGGCTAAAGCACCCCAGGATATGCCCATGAGCTGGGCAATAAAGGTGACCGAGCTCTTGTACTGCACAATGGCAATAATCACTGAAATCAGGATAAAGACCACAATCAGGCACCGAATCGTAAAGACCTGCTTTTTTTCATCCATGTTCTTAATCAGGTTGTCCTTGATCAGGTCAAGGGCCAGGGTCGAGCTGGACGCCATGACCAGCGAAGACAGTGTGGACATGGACGCCGACAAAACCAGGATCACCACAATCCCAATGAGCAGGGACGGCAGATCCTCCAGCATGGTTGGGATAATGGCGTCATAGCCTCCTGTCGCAATGTCGATCCGGTCAGAGAACAGGCGGCCAAAACCGCCTAAAAAGTAGGAGCCGCCAGCGACAATAATGGCGAAAAAGGTGGAAATAACCATGCCCTTATTGATGGAGTGCTCATCCTTGATCGCGTAGAACTTACCGACCATCTGCGGCAGGCCCCAGGTTCCCAGGGAGGTCAGGATAATGACCCCCAGCAGCGACAAGGGGTCTGGGCCAAAGAAGGACGTGAAGGCCCCTGCCTGGCTGGAAACCGCCGGGTCATTGACATGGGACAGGGTATTGAGGGCCTCCATAAAGCCGCCGTTATTGCTGAGAACCACTGCCACTACGGCGATGATCCCAAAGATCATAATAATCCCCTGGATAAAATCATTGATGGCTGTGGCCATATATCCCCCAGCTATTACATAAATCCCTGTCAGCACTGCCATGACGACAATACAGACGGTATAGTCAATATTGAAGGCCATTCCGAAAAGACGGGAGAGCCCATTATAAAGCGAGGCAGTATAGGGGATTAAAAACACGAAGGTAATGATAGACGCCCCGATTTTCAGCTTATTTGATTCAAAGCGCTTGCCGAAAAATTCCGGCATGGTGGCGGTATCCAGATACTGGGTCATGATACGGGTGCGCCGCCCGAGCACTACCCAGGCCAGCAGCGAGCCCAAAACCGCGTTCCCCAGGCCAATCCAGGTGGACGCAATCCCAAATTTCCAGCCGAACTGTCCGGCATAGCCCACAAAGATAACTGCGGAAAAATAAGAAGTCCCGTAAGAAAAAGCCGTTAACCACGGACCCACGGATCGGCCTCCCAACACAAACCCATTGACATCGGTGGAATGCTTCCGGCAGTAGAAACCAACGATCACCATACTGGCAAAAAACGCCACGAGTAAAACAATCTTTTCTGTCATTTTAAACCATAATCCTCTCCTTTTAATTTGCGGATAACCCGCTTTACCAAAACGCCACAGAAACATCCGTCGGACAGGAAAATGCCAAATAAAAAAATCCCGTCCTCCAGACAGAGGACGGGAGCTAATATACCCGCGGTACCACCTCAATTTCGCGCCGCTTCACAGCGGACACGCTCACAGGGTACGGCGCACACACGCTTATACCCTTGCGCTCTAACGGGCGCTCCCGTTGCAGCCTACTCGGAAAACCCTTTCGGTACACAGCTCACAAAATGTATTCAAAACGCCGTTCTCACCGCCTCACACCAACCGGCAGCTCTCTGGGAGACTTAAGCATTCCTACTTCTTTCTGGTCACAGCCTTTAACATTGCAGTTTCGATTTTTAAATTCTATCATGTTAAAGTGTGTCTGTCAATCCATCAAAAGTAATTTTATGCAGGAAATCTTGGTTTTTCGTTATAAACCGTGCTATAATGGGCATATCAAGCATTGAGGAGGCCTTCTGATGAACCTTTTTACCAAAAGATACGACCGCAACTTTCCGGCCTTTTCGCCGGATGATTTTGCCATTATCCAGCGCAGCACCGTCAGCGTGGTGGGCTGCGGCGGCCTGGGAGGCTATATTATCGAGGCGCTGGCCCGCATTGGCATCGATGGGCTCATTCTGGTTGACGGCGATATTTTCGATGTCTCCAACCTGAACCGCCAGCTCCTGTGCACCGAGGAAAACATCGGCTGCCCAAAGGCCGAGGCTGCTGCCGCCAGAGTTCACGCCATTAACAGCGGCGTTACCGTCACCGTATATGATGTCTTTCTAAATGAGAGCAACGCTGAAGAATTTATTGCCGACAGCGACGTTGTCATCGACGCTCTGGACAACATCCCGGCGCGCTTCGCGCTCCAAAAAGCCTGTAAAAAGCTGGAAAAGCCTCTGATACACGGCGCCATTGGCGGCTTCAACGCCCAGGTTACCACCATTTTCCCGGGAGACGATACCCTTTCACTGCTCTATAAGGTAAAGGAGGGCGACGAGGCCTACAAACCCCAGAGCGGCGGGAATCCGGCGTTTACGCCCGCTTTGGCCGCCGCGGTGGAGGTCAGTGAGGCCCTGAAGGTCCTGACCGGAAAAGGGGAAATCCTGCGCAAAAAACTGCTGTATATCGATCTGCTCGACAACGAATTCACAACCTTTGAACTTTAAGGAGGACACCATGTTTACTGTAGCCATTTTAACCCTCAGCGATAAAGGCTCACGCGGAGAACGTGAGGATAAAAGCGGCCCGGTCATTGCCGGAATGCTGGACAAAGACCTGTACGAGGTGGTGCACACCGCCATCCTGCCCGACGAAAAGCACATTATCGAAAGTAATTTAAAGTCTCTGTGCGACGCCATCGACCCGGTCAATCTCATTCTGACCACGGGCGGCACAGGCTTTTCACCCCGAGATGTTACCCCCGAGGCCACCATCTCGGTCTGTGACCGGCTGACACCGGGCATTCCGGAAGCCATGCGCTATGAAAGCCTGAAGATCACACCAAAGGCCATGCTGAGCCGGAGCGCTGCCGGCATCCGCGGGCGTACCCTCATCATCAACCTGCCCGGCAGCCCAAAGGCTGTCCGCGAAAACCTGGCCGCTATCCTGCCCGCGCTGGATCATGGGCTTGAAATGCTGCTGAGCTCAGGCTCAGCCGACTGCGCCGCATCGGAAAAGTAAAGCTTCCTAGCCGTTGACCTCGACGTGCACATACCCCTGCCTGTAGTAGGGCAGCACATTCATGCCCAGCTCCTTGGCCGCCAGCGCCAGATCGCCCACCGCCACGCCCGGGCAGTACAGGTCTGCCGCGCAGCCACGTTTATGAAAGGACCAGCTTACGCCGCCTACCTCCTCGTTCCGCGCAACGCAGCGCACACCCGAGGTAATGATGACCGGACAATCGAAAGTGCACCGCAGCGCCTCTATTTTTTCAAGCAGCTCTGGATTCATGTCCACAGGCCAGCCATCGCAGTAGCCCGCACAATCGCAGGCATATTCCGACATCAGAAAATGTGTGGACGCGCGAGGCTCCAGGTCTTCAGGCGGCGCTGGAGCTTCCGGCGCAGATGGTGTCTCCGCGCCCATCTCCTCCGCAGGCCGGGGGGCCGTAGTTTCCGGCTCCGGCATTGATACCTCTGGCTCCGACTTCGGCATGTCCTGAAAATTTGCGAAAAACACCGCGCTGGTAACAACGACCAGCGCAGCGGCCAGTGTGATAAAAATACGTTTATAAAATTTTTTCATATATTCCCCTTCCACACTTCTGTCTGTAATCTCTAATCCCATCTAAAAAAGGGGCTTTCGCCCCCTTTTTATGCCGCATCCTCAATGACCACATCGGTTTTAGTGGTATCGGTTTTGACGGCTCCGGTTACTTTTGCCAGGGCGAAGCCATCGGGCTCAAAGGCGCCCTGGTCGACGATGGCCTGTGCTCCAGTCTGGATCTCGGTATTAGTGATGCCTTCTTTATAATCTGGAATGGTAATCTTATGAGGATTTCCATCGGTCCGCTGAAAGGTAATGGTTAAATCTTTGCTGGTTGTTACTGCCATGTTTTGATCTCCTTTAATTTTAAATTTTGATGCCTGTTTGCGGCACGACGAGGACGTCGTGCCCTACCTTTAGGCTGTAGGGAACCACGCCCACGGGATCTGCCCCCGAGGCTTGACGCCTTATGGTCAAGCCGAAGAGGGTATGGTTCCTCGCCCATTAATTTTTAATTGTGGAAGTCCACTACGCCACTTCCACCAAATCCTCTGCTGTCACCTTTACCTGCTTTTCCCTGATGGGCTCCTGCATGCTGGTGATGGCGGCGGCGGTTGCCAAAAAGGCTTCGTCTGTCACGCCCTCCTTGATGTCACCGTAGGTTTTTGAAGTCTTTACAATTTTTCCGTCCACTTCGCCATGATTGACGGTGATCTTCATTCCCACCGATTCTACGCTTTTCTGAATGGTTGCCATATTGTTTTCCTCCTGTGTTCGATTCCGGCAGCGCTGCCTTACACCTTACAATATGGCAAATTCCCAAAACACCCAACCCGGCTTTAAGTTTTATTTAAGTTTCCTCAACACCATAGGCTTTGCGCAGACCCTTCATGGCTTTATTCAGGGTCTTCGCCACACACTGCTCGCTGACGCCGCGGTCTTTTGCGATGGCCCGGTAGGTCTGCCTCCTGTAATAATGGGCTTCAATGCACTCCCTCTGAGCCTTTGGCAGCTGGGCCACCCGCAGCTTTAAAAAAGCCCGGTGGCGGTCTTCTCTTTTTTCCCTCGCGCACCGTCTTTCATCGGTCTCTGCGCTCTCCTCAGCCGGCAGCGCTTCTGCCAGGCTCACGCCCTCCGCTGTCTCCACGTCCAGCGAAAACGCCGCCTGAACCGAGGTTCCCGGCCGTTTTTTAGCGTTCTGGACAAAGGCGTAAAAGAGCTGTTTTTTGATATAGGCTGGAAAATAACCGGGCTGCTCTGATTTAAAATCCTTTAAACGTTCCATAAAAAGGACGCAGGCCTCCTGATAGGCATCCTCCATCTGGGTTTTATCGTAAACATACTCGCTAATGGTGGCTAAAATCAACGGTTTAAAGGTCAGCAGCAGCGTTTCCGCTGCCGCCTTGCTTCCCGCCTGAGCCCTTGTGACCAATGCAGCGATCTCTGCGTATTTTTTACTCAAGCACACCCTCCTTTACTCACCTTCGCAAATGGATATAATCTCCAAAACGGCCTCGGGGAAATGATCCTCCACCGCGCCAGCCTCCTCGTAAAAGAAATCCTCTGCCTCCTCGCGGCTTCTGGCCGGCAGCACCTTGCGCACCCGGCATGCCGCTTCCACTGTGTAGGGTCTTATCCGCCCTGTGCAGGGTCTTCCTGCTCCGTATCGGTTTGTGTACAAACGCACCTCCTGAATTAATAAAGATTAATATATAATATTATTTATAATATTACTAATGGCGGACACCTGTGTCCGCGATGTTGCCGCAATATGGCTCTTTTTGTCCACATTGCGGTCATATCTGGCCGCTTTACCCTATCCGGCGTACTTATCCACAAGGCCGAAAACCGACACTGTTTCATCCGCCAGATTCTTCAGGCTTGTGGGCGCCACATTATCGGCAAAAGGAACCAGGGTATAAAGTCCCTTGCGCCGGTTTTTAACCGCCTTCTGATATTTCAGCCGTCCGGCGTCTACCAGCTCCTTGCGATAGCGGCGGATATTGCGTTCGCTCCGCCCAAAGAAGTGCTCGATGCCCTCTGGCCGCACAAAGAACTCCACCCGCCACAGCCACCGTCCATCAATGGACGGCAGCGCGCAGCAGTTGCACCGGTAAAGCAGGTAAATCCAAAGCGCCACAGCGCCCTCCGAAAGCTTGCGGTCTGCAGGCAGATCGGATTGCCATTCGATGAAAGATTCCAGCTCCGAAAAAAAGTTCATGAGGCCCCTCAGGCAGCTGCTGTTTGCAAAAGGCGCTCTTCCACTATTTCGAGCCGCGTTTCAAGCTCCTGATTTTTAATGACCTGGAAGGCCAGAGCGCTTGAGAGCATCCGGATGGCCTCCTCCATATTCTCTTTTTCCTCCTGATCCTTGTGTGTTTTTTCGCTTTCAGGCAGCATGATCCGGGCTGTGTCGATCTCACGCCGGATCACGGGGATCACACAGGTTTCAAGGTACCGCTTAAACCCTGTGGCTGCCTTATGGCCGCAGTGTTTTAACAGGGCCAGAACCCCCTCCTCGCTAACCAGCAGCATTCTGTGCATCCGCCCACCACTGTTCTTAATCAATCGTTTCTGGACCGCTGACGCCGGCAGTTTTTTCAAAAGCCTGTGATAGCTTTTACAGCCCATGTAACTGCCGATCTCTTTCAGGACAAAATAGCTCTGACTGCCCTCCTCGTAAAGATCGGTATATACTCGCAGTTTATGAAAATCACTTCCAAAACACTGTTCCAAAGTCGCTAAAACGGGTTTGTTCATCTGGTTCTACCTCCGGTTATTATACATTCAATAAAGACAGGCCGCCGAAAAAACGCTTTGCCATCTGCGGCATCCATTTAAAATAAGTCCGGCTGATCCACTTCCAATCATTGCTAAAGAAACGCATCCGGTCCTCGGCTTCAGCCTTTTCAAAGCCCACAAGGGCCATCCGCCGCACGCCGTCAGCCGTCATGTAAAAGTCTCGGGGGCCATTATCCCGCCGAGGCACCAGCATCTGGAGAAAATCCTGCTTTTTGATATGTTTAAGCAGAAACATTTCTGTTTCATGGAACTCAAAGCCAAAAACATTCCCCATGTCGTGTACATTGTAGAGCAACGGATCCTCAATGAGCCAAATATTGTTCAGCCAGATCATTCGTACCTCCCTGAAATCTGGCGTCTCTGCCCTGAGCAGACGCTTTTCAATATCGCTCATTTCCCGCTCGATTTTGCGGCTCACAAAGGGCTCTCCCTCCCTGTGAAAACACCGGCACTGCCCCTGCACGTCTAAAAAGCGGCAGTACAACCTACAGTGTGTTTCATCTGCCCGGTAAGCGCATTCTTTGCAGCCCTCAGACATCTGCTTTAAATCATACCAGGGCTCTTCATAAAACGCATTTCTTTTTAAATCTTCGTTCATACCATTTCCTTTCGGTTACTTTCGCCAGCGCTGACGTTAGGTTTCATTATAGCGTTTTTTTGAGAAAGTGCATCTCGCCTTCAGGGGATGATAAGCAGTAAAAAAACATAAAACGCCACGTTTTATGCCTTTTTATGGCAATATTTTTCTCTTTAAAGTTTAAAAATTACCGTTTTTTTAAATTCTTGTAAACCTCTGCATCTCCGTGGAACAATTTTTTATTTTATGCGCTTCCGGTAAAACCGAAAAAGCTTCGTTGGGCGACGCTGTTTGATGATGCCACTCAAGGCATACGCTTTGAATCCCGCATGTTTTACAGTGCAGCCATTCCCCGTAAACGGGCCAGTGCCGCTCGATAAACATTTCCCGGACACGCCAGCCCTCGTCCAGCTTTTCCTGCACCCTGCCAGGCCGCTGCCGGTAAGGGATCACAAGGCCCGGGGCGGTGACCAGCGCTCTGGCCCTGCGGTCATGCCCTCTGTATACCGCGTGCCAGTTTAGATAGCTGAACTGTTTTGCGCTCACCCAGGGCACATCCACCTTGACAGGGACATACTCAAGACCCGCCCCCAGAAAAATGACGTTGTTGCTTTTCTTGCCCACCAGCCCCGTGGTGGTCTTCCGCCGTCTTGCCATGTTCATATCCAGATACTCCCCGATACAGTCCAGAAAATAGCTGGTCTCCACCGGGATGATAAAGGCCTGTCCATCCCCATACAGAACCACCGTGCCGCTGCCCTTTGCCTCACAGCACCGCAAAAGCCCCAGCGGCGCACCCGAAAACCGCAAAATCCTGCCAATGTTTTCGTCTGTCAGTCTGACCTGCCCGTTGTCAAAACCCATGGGAAGGGATTCGTATTTTAATTCTGTTATCGGTTTCATATTAATCTCTACTACTCCTTTTCTACAATCTGTTTATATCCAATGGTAATTTCAAAAACTTACCTCTCAAAGTTGATCTATATTCATATAACATTATTAACTTCATTGAAAGCAGTGCTACATCGTAATCAATTACAAAACGACACTAGAGTGCTCATCTCGTTTAAAAAAGCATCAATGATTTTGATCCAACTCTGCAACTCATGTACCTTATACTATTTATCTGCTCTAAAGTGGTTATTATATCCATTTTAGCCTAATGTTAAGATTAAAATCTATGTCGATGAAGTTTCTCCGATTTCGTTTTTTAATCACTTGTCTATGGAAAAATTTATATCCTAAAGCTTTTGTAATATCTACAATACAACAGACAAAAATATCTGCCAGTTAATCTTCGATTATAGTTTTCCGCTGGACTTTTATGTCTGTCATTACACTCAACAAACACGGTTTTGAAAATGATGCCTTTAAATCTAGATAAATCCAAAATAACTTTTTCTGTTTTTAACTAATACTTTATTTCTATAATATAAAAAGCCTCCAGTTTTATTATTTTAAAATTGGAGGCCTTTTTATTCGAATTAACAAAGCCAAATTTCTAAGTTAGTACAAAAATTTTAAACGTAAAACAGACAAGACCAAACATCTCCTCCACGAACTACATTCGCATGACTCGTTACCTGACTGGCTCCTACTTCTGAAAAACCTGTCGAGTAGTCAAAATAGAATCCTGATGGATACCACTCTGCACGTGAACCACCTGTCCAAGCAATTATTCGTCTATCAGTAATCTGCATTGAACCATCGTACAAATCCCAACCACCAGTTACACGATATAATGTTCCATAATTTTTCGTTCCAGTAAAATAGATAGTTAGATACCCTTTTACACCACTATGTGCAAACCAATTTTCTCCATAATCTTCGCCATATGTTGTGACTCCTTCTCGTTCCATGTATTTTTCATCCAATTTAAATACATATGTTTGAGATTTTATGTCTTCTCCAGAAAATGTGGATAATTCTGGATCATTTAAAGGAAAAACTTTTATTTTATAGCTTATTGAATTATTTTCATTTTTTACCGTTCCATATTTTATACCAGGATCTTCATTTTCTGACAGCTTTTCTTCGTATCTATTTAAGGCCTGCTCAAACATCTGATCTAATTCAGAATCCGTTTTATTTTCATTTGCGAATACCGGAAAACAAAACAAAGACATTATAAAGATTAAGCACACTGATATCGAAAATATTTTTTTCATTTCTTACCCCTTTTATTTTTAGTTTCTAAACACTATACTATCGTCATTTTACAAATTTAGAAAAATCCAACTTTAAATTCCAACCACTATCTAAATTATCGTTCTGGATAAAACTTAACCATAACGTTGTGTCAATACGATAGCCAAAACGTTTAAAACCTGTTATAACTAAACAGTGGCTGTCATTTCCATTGATTTCTTTTGTACCGCTTATTTGTTTGTTATTCGTATATTCATGATAATACATATAACCATATACTTTTTTTATTTTTTCAGTTTCGGGTTTCCACCCCGATGAAATTGCTGCTATCTTTAGCTTTCCAAGAGGTTCTCTAGCGTAATAAACGGTAATATAAACTTTAGACTTTAATTTATCATTTATATTAATTCCTTGCTCGATAGATTGATTGTTATCTTCTAAACTAACAAAATAAGTTTGACCAATAAGAGAACCTTTTCTTACAGTACTAACCTTTTGAATTGGGATATCGATTATAACATTAGAATTAGCTTCACAAGAAGCAGAAGGAATTCTCGGTGCGTTAGGTGCTGGTATCGATTATAACATTAGAATTAGCTTCACCCTCAAGATTCATTAATTGACATTTAACCTCTTCAGAACAACCCACATTTTGGATGCTTTTTTCCTCTTTCTCAGAAGAAAGTATTTCAATGTCTTGTATAGGCTTTATTGAGTTTAGTATTAAAATCTCTCCCAAAATATCTGCAATAATAGCAAGCACTATAATAAAAGCTAATAAAACAACTATTTTTTTAAAGCTTTCGCGATTAGGTTGCACAATGGAATCCTCTCCTTTCCTGATCTTTTATGATTCAAATCATATAGCACATGTCTAAAAGATTCAATATCTGTTACATATTTGCCACTTTTTTTTCTCATTTGCCAAGTTGTCTTAATTTGGAATATTGATATTTACTGTAAAAATTCGATTTTTTTGGTCAGTTACTAAAACCCCACCATATTTTTCTATTACTTTTCTAACATTAATTAGTCCAACACCATAATGACCCACTTTGGTAGAACTGTATTGTTGGGAGAATTGTTTGACAGTGTTTTTACATTGATTTTTTACTGTTGCTAAACACTGGTCATTAAAATTTATAATTGTTATATCAATGAAGCGCTCTTTTTCCTGAACTTCACATGAAGCTTCAAATGCATTTTTAAATATATTTGAAAAAACAATTGTTGTTTCATAATCCGATAGAACACACTTTATTTGGTTGTCAATATTCAACCATAATCTAATTTTATTTTCAGTACACTTATCTGCTAAATCATTGATTAAAATAGTTAGCACCTTATTCTGGCAAGAGAATATTAGTTTCTCTACACTGGATAAGTTTTTTTGAAATTCCTCTTTATAACCAATCGATAATTGAAAGCTTTCTTTTTTATAAAGTTGTTCAAGAATTATTAGATGCTGATTTGCATCATGCAAAAATTTTTTTGTATTTTCAAACTTTCGTTCCATTTCATTATATTGATCTATCATTGTTTTCGTTTGTTCTCTTTCATACGATAGTATTCTTTCTTGTTCTATTTTATTAGATAATAATGAAAAAATATAAGAAAAATACATATCAAAAATCAGTAAAGCAATGAGAATGATACTGAAATAAAAAGCTTTTTTGGTAGTACTTACGTCACTTAATATTGTTGAGAGAAGAAATAATTGGAAGACACAAAACAAAAGCATCATAAAAAAATGTTGGCTTTCTAGTTTCTCTATTTTGTATCGAAGAATAGCTTTTATATAAATTTTATACGTAAAAATAATTAAAATCGGCTTTGCTAAAGTAAGCAACAGCTCTTTTTGATTGTAAGAAATATAATTTTCATTAATATTAGGAAGTACCAAACAAAGAAACTGTCCTGAAAAATGTATACACATTAAATAAAGGAAAAAAAACAATGTGTGATAAATTAATTTCTTAACAGAACAATCAAAACCAATATACCCAATCAAAAAATAACCTAATACTGAAAAAATTAACCATAAAAAACTATATTCGTAAAACGAACTATATATACCTAGAAAAGCAAACAATATAATCATCATATAGTAAACTGTATTTTCATAAATTGCCCTAAAAGTTTTTTTTAAAAATTTAATGATTACAAAACTTGTAATTCCCCATAAAATCAAGTCATTTAATAGAAATTGTATACCCATAGTTTGACCCTCAAGATAAGAATGAATATTTTTGCAAGTATTCGTTCCATAATTTACGAAATACTGAAGCTTTTTTTTGCGCAACAGGAATTGTTAAACCATTTTTAAGCATAATCTCAAATCCGATAATTTTTTTAATCCAGAAAAAATTAACAATAAAACTCTGATGTGGCATATCAAAACCAAAGGGCTTTAACCTTGTTAACATATCTCCAATTTTTCCTTTGCTAAAATAAACATCTTTTTTTGTATAAATTTTTAATGATCTAAATTGATACTCAATGAAAACAATATCCTTTGTTAAAACATTTTTGGGGCCTTCTGTTGTGAGAAATTTTATGAAATCAGATTTTTTGATAGGATAAAAAACTAAAATTTCTCTAATTATCTTTTTAATTTTATCTTGATTTAGTGGTTTGTTTAAATATGCAAATGCATGGACTTCAAATGCTTTATTATAATATGAAGTAAAATTTGTTATATATATAATAGGAAAGTAAAAATTTTTATTTCTTAAAATTTGTGCAATTTGGATACCATTTAATTTGGGCATTTCAATATCAAGAAAAAGAATATCTATTTGGTCAGTTTCTATTTCTTTAATTAATATTTCTCCGTTTACAAAAGTTTGGACATTAATTTCTATGTTTTCGCCAATACTGATGTTCTCACAAATATTTTGAAACTTCGTTAATATTTCTTGATTATTATCACAAATCGCTATTCTAAGCATTTTATACCCCTAACTATCTAATAATTAAAAAAGTTGGTTTTATTTTACTCAAAAAGAATAAATTTTCCTTACTATATTTAAAAAACACTTGAAAATTAAAGACACCACTCACCTTTTTATTTATGTCTCTAATTACATTATATCAGCCAATACTATCTAACACAATAATACAGTACTTTTTTATTTAGAAAAATTTATTCTTAATATGATTACTTAAATAAATTAATCTGCAGACTTTTCTCTCCTGACAATATCTTGCTCTTCTAGTATCTCGCAGATAATGCTTTGTTTTTCTTCTGTTTTTCAACTCTGCGTATATATTTCTTTTGCCTTATTATAATTAATAGCTTCCCATAATATTATTTTTTATAGAAAATTTTATAAATGCTAATTCTAGAAAAGCATCCAGGCTCTCAAATCTCTGCGAACTTTTCCTACTTAAAAGCAACGTAAAAAACGGACCCTCTCGAGTCCGTTTTTTCTCTTTTTTATTCGTTTTTCTAATAAAATTAAAGCTCTAATTCATTCAAAATGCTGCGCAGCTCTACCAGCTCATCGATGGTCAGGGTTACGCCCTTGCGCATTTTTTCATGGTTTGCGTCCCATTCACGAATATCGTATTTGGGTTCGCGGTCATTCCAGCTGACCAGGTTTAATTCCTTCTGCCAGCCGTTTGCTCCTTCGGATAATACTCCAACTTCTTCTACTACTTTAAACGAAAATGCCATACTTCCTCTTCTTCCTTTTAATTATTTATCTTATCCCGCTTATGCGAGCATTTTATCAAAGTCTCCCTGATTATCAAGCTCGGCCAGCTCGGTATAGCCGCCGATAAACTTTTCATCGACAAAAATAAAGGGAACTGTGTGCTGTCCGGTCTTTTCGGCCAGTACCTGTTTCATTTCATTATTGCCATAAATGTCGACATCTTTGTAAGTCAGGCCCTTTTGGTCTAACAAACGCTTTGCGTTATTGCAAAATGGGCAGTGGGGCCAGGTATATAATCTTATTTCTTTCATAATCAAACTTCCTTCCGTTTCTTATGTTTATATCCTGATTGGCTATTTTTATTCAAGCTTTGATAATATCGGTCCTTTTCTTTACCATTTTACCTTATTCTGGCAGAGTGTCAAGAATTAAAAGTAAAAAACAATGGCCTTTCAGCTTTTTTTAATGTATTATAGTGTTTAGTAAACAAGACAAAGGAGCTTTTTTTATGAATGAAGTAACTACCATTGACCATCCTCTGGTCACCCATAAGCTAACCTTACTCCGTATGAAGGATACACCGTCTAAGGATTTCAGAGAGCTGGTCAAGGAACTGGCCACGCTCATGGCCTATGAAGTCACCAGGCGCTTTCCTCTTAAAGATATTGAGATTGAAACCCCGATCTGTAAAACCACCAAGCAGGTGCTGGCAGACAAGGATGTGGTTATCGTGCCGATTCTGCGCGCTGGTCTGGGCATGGTCGAGGGCTTTACCCATGTTATCCCTAATGCCAAAATCGGACACATCGGCTTATTCCGCGATCCTGAAACGCTGGAAGCCGTGGAGTATTACCGCAAGCTGCCCACGGATATCGCTGAGCGTGAGGCCATCATCACCGATCCCATGCTGGCCACTGGCGTCTCCTCTGTCCACACCATTGACATCTTGAAGGACGCGGGTTGCAAAAATATTAAGTTGGTTGTTATTTTAGCTTCTCCAGAGGGTATAAAGGCTGTACAAGCAAAACACCCCGAGGTACCTATTTACTGTGCTTGTATCGACGAAGGGCTGAACGATCATTCCTATATTGTTCCAGGCCTTGGCGATGCGGGAGACCGCCTCTTCGGGACTAAATAGGACAGGAGGTCTGTTACCATGACAACAGACACAATCAAAAAACGTTATGGACTGTTTACAGCCATTGCCATGATTATCGGAATCGTCATCGGTTCCGGTATTTTTTTTAAAAGCGATAATATTTTAATTGCCACCGGCGGCAATGTCGTTCTGGGTGTAATCATCTTCTGCTTTGCGGCCGTCAGCATTATTTTTGGAAGCCTGACGGTGGCGGAGCTGGCCTCCCGGACCGACGAGCCCGGCGGGGTACTCACTTATGCCCGGATTTTTATAAACCCCATGGCGGGCTCGGCCTACGGCTGGTTTCAAACCTTTGTCTATCTGCCCACCATCACCGTTGTGCTGTCCTGGGTTTCGGGCATTTACTTTTGTATTTTCTTTAACATCAATGCCTCTCTGGAGCTTCAGTGTCTCGTGGGTTTTGGCCTGCTGACAGGTTTGTACCTCATGAATATGCTCTCGGCCAGGCTTGCCGGGCTTTTTCAAAACGCTGCGACGGTTATCAAGCTGATTCCACTTCTGATCATTGCGGCAGCGGGCCTGCTCCACGGGAATACGGAAACCGCCACAGCCGCCATGCCGGCCCCGGCCACAGGGATGCTTCACGTTTCCTGGATTATGGCGATCCCCTCGGTGGCCTTCTCCTTTGACGGATGGATCATCTCCACCTCGGTGGCTCATGAGATCAAAAACAGCCGGCGAAACCTGCCCATTGCGTTGGTCATCAGCCCCTTGTTTATTCTGCTCATGTACATCCTCTACTTTGTAGGTGTTACCAACCTGCTGGGCGCCCCGGCCATTATGCAGCTGGGCGACGCCCACCTGGACCAGGCGGCGGCCATGGTTTTTGGCCCCTTTGGCGCTAAGCTTATCGGCTTCTTTGTTTTAATCTCTGTGCTTGGCGGTCTGAACGGTCTGGTCATGGGGATTTCGCAGATGCCCTACTCCCTGGCGCTTCAGAAAATGATCCCAGGCGCGGATAAGCTCAAGGTTCTCACACCAAAGTCGGATTTTCCGCTCAACTCGACCATTGCATCCTACCTGATTGTTACCTGCTGGTTTGTCGTCCATTATTTCACACAGCGCTTTGGACTGCTGACCAACTCCGATGTGTCAGAAATCGCCATTGTGGTCTCTTACCTGCTCTACCTTCCTTTATACTACCAGGTCTTTAAACTTGGGAGAAAACAGCAGATTGGGGCTTTCAGAGGCATTCTGTGTCCGGTTCTAGCAGCGGTCGGCTCGCTGATCATCTTTTCAGGCGGTCTGCAAAGTCCCCTGTTTATTCTCTACATTGCCATCTGCCTTGTTTTTCTGGCTGCCGGCATGGTTTATTACCAAAAAATAACAAAAGCGCAGGTCTGATGCCTGCGCTTTTTCTTATTCTTCTTTTGAATCGTCTTTATCCTTGGTTTCTTCTTCCTCGATTATTTCCGCGTCAGAAACGGCTTCTTCATCTGTATCTTTGGCTGCTTCCCCGTTTTCTTCCTTTGTTTCTTCCTTTGTTTCTTCCTTTGTTTCTTCTTTGGCTTTCATTTCTTCTTCTCTGGCCTCAAGCTCTGCGATCTTTTCTTCTTTTTCTAAAATTTTGCGGCACAGCACATCACAAGGATCGTCACTGTTTTCAGCCAGATTTTCTTTTCGGGCTTCATAAACCGTTTTACCCAGCTCGGCAAAAAGCGCCTCCAGCTCGTGCTTTTCGGACACAATGGTGGTTTTTACCTTTGCGGCTTCTGCCAGGTCGCCAAGCATATCGGCTGTTGCGGCGGCCACGTCATTCAGGGTTTTTCCCAAATCATCAAAAATTGTCATTCTTTTTCTCCTTATATGTTAGTTTTAAAAAATCAGGGGTATATATCTTTCTGGCAGGGAAACCACACCGGTCTCCTTTTATATAAATTAATTTTTTACTCCTCTCAAATCCCCGGCCAGCGCCAAAGTGGCCGGGGGTCTCCTTTTTTTGATGATTCTATTTTAGCATGAAAGCTTTAAAGAAAGATTTATCTTTTCCACAAAATCCGGTATTACGGATTATCTTTTTTATAAATATCCAGATCTCCCCGGCTGTAGTCATCATATTGACGCAGGTGCTTCATAGCGCGGTAATAAGAAGCCATCATCAATACCATTAAAAGCGCAATGGGCAGGCCGCATACAATGGAAGCCGTCTGCAGAGCCTCTGTTCCGCCCACACTCAGCAAAACAGCGGCGGTTACCGCCATTATGCTCCCCCAGAATATACTGATACTCCTGGGCGGTGCCGCCTCTCCGGTTACATCTTTAAACTGTTTCATAGACATGGCGGATATGGACATGGTCATCGACTCGGCCAACGTGACAAAAGACAATACCACGATAACAAGGGCTACCACGTTCATGACGGTACTCCACGGCAGCTGTTTAAAGAAAGCGTACAGGGCCATGTCTGATCCGGTTTGCTCAATGAGCTCACCGATATTGGCGCCGTAAAATTTTTCAAGAAGAATGCTTCCTCCGCCAAAAATACCAAACCAGGCAAAGGAAAACACTACTGGCGCGATGAGATTTATGACCACAAATTCCCGTATGGTGCGCCCATAGGCCAGCTTTACTAAAAACAGGCCGATCAGCGGCGCAAAGACCATCCACCAGGTGTTAAAGAATACATTATTAGCTCCGATCCACCCTGTTTTCTCAATGGGGTCAAGAAACAGGGACAGGTTGATAAAATCATTAAAATACTGCCCCACAGCCGTAATGGTCAATTCCGTTACACCTACAGGGTCTACTGCAATAAAGGCAAACACCAAAACGAAAAAGTACAGCACGGTATTCAGGTTGCTGATGTATGTAATCCCCCGGTGCAGCCCCGAGATGCTGGACAGCGTATAAAACAGGGTGATCACTGCTATGATCACAACCCAGCTGTACAAATTGCTTGTAAATCCCATAATAATATCGAAGCCCCGGGCGATTTGCAGTGTGGCAAATCCGAGTGAGGTCGCAATTCCTCCAATGATCGCGAAAATAACCAGTGCATCGACGGCATTTCCGGCCGCGCCATAGATTTTATCCCCCGCCAGAGGGTACAGCGCCGTACAAACCCGATAATCTTTTTTGCTGTTATAGATTAAGAAGACAAGGCTCAGGCCTGCCGCTGTATAAATTGAGTAGGGATGGATACACCAGTGCAGAAAGGTATATTTCAGGGCGCCGAAAACAGCGGCGCTGGATAAAGGCGCAGCGTCTAAAAATGGCGGAGGATTATATATAAACTGTATCGGCTCATAGACACCGTAGTAATTAATCCCCACTGCTATTCCTGAGGTCAAGGCGATTGCATACCAGACAAATTTATTTATCCTGGGCACTGCCTCCGGGCCTCCCAGCCGGATTTTTCCATATTTGCTAAAACCAGCCCACAGGCAAAATATAATGGCCGAAAACGCAACAAGCGTGATAAACCATGTGAAATATTTCAATACAAACGCAAGTGCTGTGTCAGCAGTTCTTGAAAATGCATCTGGCGCAATGCAGGCAAAGGCCACAAAGAAAATAAGGGCGGCTCCGGAAATCAGCAGCACATACCAGTTGACCATTTTCAGTATCTTTCTGTTTTTATACATAGCGATTCCTCTCCTTTTAAAAAAGCAGAGACAAAGCTGCCTCTGCTTTTTAAACTTATATCCCCAGCCTGTAGCATTCCGGAATATACGGTTCAATGACAGATAAACGGTCCTTTGAAATTTCCGGAGGCCGATAGCTCTCCAACCGTTTTTTTACAGCTGGCTCCATCGATTCCTTTAAAGATTTTGAGCCGCTGTTTTGCCATTGGTTTGGGTCTTCCTTGTTCATGTATTGCGACTGGTAGAATTCTTCCCGGTACATTTTGGGCGTCCGTCCCTTTAAGAACGTTCCTCTCGCACCTGTCGCCTTGATTTCCTCGAAACAGAAGCGGTCTTCTGAACAGTTTACTCCCCTCAGCAGATGTGTGGTCATTTGTATGATCTCTTCATCCATCAGAAACTTTTCAAAATTTATGACATTGAAAGTTCCCAGTGTCCCGCAGGCATGCTCGATAAAATTAGACCCACAGTCCAGACTTGCATAAAGCATCATCATGCTCTCAATGCCTGACTGGGCATCAAAATCTTTTGCGTCACTGAGCCCGCCGCCTGTCCTGAAGGGTAAGTGATAATAATCCGCAAGCCCTGCCGTTACATAGCAGACCAGCGCCGTCTCGGGCGACCCAATGCTCAGCTGAATGGTGTGCATATTCGTTGATGCCGAGGTATTACCATAGATTACCGGTATACCTGGTCTCAAAAGCTGGGCCAGCATAATCCCGGCCAGCTGCTCGGCGTTTGTCATGGCCATCATCGAGGCAACAGACGGCGGCGCTGTCATCAGCGGCATAGCGCAGGGCACAATCCACAGGGGCTGGTTCGCTTCACAGGTCGCAAACAATTTCTCGATGGGCGCATTATCGAAGGTAAGCGGGGACAGGGAGTTCAGCATTGGCAGAATATGGTATTTGTCATTGCCCTCAAAACGGTTGACAATCTGTATGGTTTCTTTAAACAATGCCCTTAAGTGGCTCTCTTTTCCGGAAGCCAATGTGTTGGGATAAAGCGTCACGGTCGGCTTATTGGCATATTTCATTTGAAGCGCCATATTGGCAAAAGTTTTTTGTTCGGGTGTAAAATTTTTGGTTTCCGCCAAAAGGTTAATATGCGACCCTGTGATCACCGGGCTGGTATCCGCCAGCTTAAACTGATCAAATATATCCGCATTATCCATTTTTCTTATTTCTTTGCCTGTCTGAATATAAATGTTGCTCCCAAGCGGCCTGAAAACAGTATTATCTCCCCCTATTACCAAATCGCCCTTAAAGGAAGAAAGAATGAACTGAGACGGGATATTCTGCAGGGCCTCCATCAATGTTTTTTCATCTATAAATACCGTGTCATTTTCCACCCGGACGCCGTGAGCTTTAAATACCTCCAGCGCTTCCTGGTTTTCAAACTTTACCCCAACCTCGCTGAGAATGCGCAATGTCTGTTCATGGATTTTTTCAATCCCCTGTTTTGAGATGTATTTTTCATAGGATTTCATCGCTGTTCCCTTACATCCCGCCTTAAATTATTTCCTTATACGCATCGGGCAGATAAGGCTGAAGCAGATCGTTCTGCTCTTTTGTAATTTCCGGCACTGTGTAGGATGCCAGGCGCTTTTCAACGTCCTGCTGAGCGACGTCCGCCACGCTGATACTTCCCTTATTCTGCCATTGGTTCGGGTCATCCTTATTAAAATATCGGGCGAGATAAACCTCTTCACGGTACATCTTGGGGGTACGGCCTGTCAGGAAGGCGCCCCTCGGGCCAACCTTTTTAAGAGTATCCATGCAGAATTTTTCATCACTGCAATCAATTCCCGCAAATAACCGCTGATTCATTCTCTGAATTTCTTCATCGATCAGGAACTTACGAAAGTCGGTTACATTAAATGATCCCATGCAGCCGCAGGCATGTAAAACAATATCGGCGTTGACGTCCTGTGTCGCTGTAATCATCATCATGGATTCAGCCCCTGCCTGAATATCTGCATCTTTCGCATCGCTGAGCGAGCCGCCGGTTCTGAAGGGCAGTCCATAGTAGTCTGCCAAACCGGCGGTCGCGTAAACGACCAATGCGCATTCGGGCGCTCCGATTGCAAGCTGAACGGTCCGCATATCTGTCGCGCCCGAGGTGTTTCCGTAAACAACCGGCACATTCGGATTTAATAATTTCGCCAGTACATAACCACCCAGCACCTCGGCGTTTGTCATTGCCACCATCGAAGCAATGGAAGGCGGCGCTGTCATGAGCGGCATGGCGCAGGGAGCGAACATGATGCCCTGATTTGCCTCACAGAGGACAAATACCCGCTCTAACGGATCATGATCCATGGTGAGCGGCGATAAAGTATTTAAAATATAAACATTATGTACCGCGTCGTTTCCTTCAAAATCATTTAAAAGCTGTACGCTTTTTTTAAAGGCTTCTTTGATGGCTTTTTTATCGGACAGCGCAAAGGTGTTAGCGGTTGTCAGAAACAGCGGCTTATGCCCGTACTTTAAGATCAGGGCAATGTTGCTGAATATCTTTTGGTCTAAGGTAAAGCCCTTGGAGTAATCCTGGAAATAATTGATGGTTCCAAAATCAAGGATATCGCTGGTATCTTCGAGCTTAAACTGATTAAGCGTATCCTCATTGCTCATTTTCCGAATGGCCCCATCCGGATAATGACAATACACATTGCCGCCGATGGCGCCATTATATTGTTTGCCGCTGCCGATTTCCAGATCCCCTTTACAGGATTTTACCGTAAAGGAGCGCTGCGCGTGGCAGAGAGCTTCATTCACCATTTTTTCATCAATAAAAACGGTTTGCCCTTCCACACGGGCCCCATGCTTCCTGAAAACCTCCAGGGCTTTCTCATGCTCAAACCGCATACCGATTTCTGATAAAATTTTTAATGAGTATTCATGAATTTTTTCAATTTCTTCTCTGGATATAAAACGTTCATAGCTTTTCATTTTTCATTCTCCCATCTGGATATCTATCCGGAAATTTTATATTTTCTCATTTTATTCTGTAAATTCTGTCTTGAAATATTCAAAAGCCTTGCCGCCTGGGTCACATTGTTTTTATTTTGTTTTAATGCCTTAATAATGGTTTCTTTTTCAAAATTATCGACCATCTCCCTGAGATTTTTGTTGGCGCCTAAGCTCAGCGAAGCCGTCTGTTTTTCTTCGATCGCCTTGTAGCGGTCCAGCAGGTATTCAGGCAGACATGCGCTTTCCAGCGCGTAACAGTCGTTTCCGGCCAAATACAGGCTTTGTGTAATGACATGCCGCAGCTCCCTTGTGTTCCCGGGCCAGTCATGCTTCAGCAGAATTTTTCTGCTTGTTTTTGACAGGCTGTTTACTTTTTTCCCAAGGAAGGCCGCGACCTCAGAAATATAATGGTTTGAAAGAGCGATAATGTCTTCTTTTCGATTTTTCAGTGGCGGCAGCTGAAGATTAAATACGCTGAGCCGGTAATAAAGGTCTGAGCGCAGCCGGTTTTCCTTGATGGCCTCAAGGGGATCCTGGTTAATGGCGGCGATGATACGGACATTCGCAATGATCTCTTTGTTTCCGCCCACTCTTCTAAACCTCTTCTCTTCCAGTACCCTCAGCAATTTGGACTGGATTGTAATGTTCATAGAATTCAGCTCATCCAGAAAAAGCGTGCCGCCTTCAGCCTCCTCAAAAAGCCCCTTCCGCTCCTTCGCACCAGTAAAGGAGCCGCTCCTCACGCCAAAAAGTGTGCTCTCCAGAAGATTTTCTGGAATAGCGCTGCAGTTAACAGCCACAAAATGGTTCTTTTTCCGATCACTGATATTATGGATGCTCTGGGCAAAGACCTCTTTTCCCGTTCCCGTAGCCCCGGATATCATAATCGGCACGTCCGTCTTTCCAGCCAACTTTGCCTTTTCAACGCACTGCTTCATTTCATTGCTTTCTCCTATGATATCCTCAAAGGTATACTGTGTGTTATTATTCAGCCTCACAGCGCCCAGCGTCCCGTTGTCATGGTTTTTCTTATTGATTGTATCAATCAGGTTAAAATACTCGGATATCTCCCGGTAGGTGCCCACGCTCATTTCAATATTCCCATTTTCATCAAAAACAGGAAAAGAATTGAAGAGCACTGTGCACTCCTTGCCGTTTTGTGTTTTATAATAGGAAAATGTGTCTTTATAGCAGCGTCCATCCTTCAGGGTATTCAACAGTAAAGACCGGCCCTCATTCTCCAGACTGATGGTCTTATCCGGATCGTTCGGCTTATAGATTTCATTGGGGTTTTTCCCGATCGCGTCCTCTCGTTTCATTTCCTCAATGCGTTCACAGCCTTTTGAATAAGCGATAATCTTTTTGTTTTTATCGACAACCAGCACACAGAAATCCTCTATTTTTTCAAGACATTCCGCCGGCATCAATTTTTGATCTGTTTTCCCATTTTTCATAAAGCACCTCTTGTTTTTTGGTGATGGTATTTTAACCTAAAATACTGGTATGTCAAAATGGTTTTGTTCTTCATTAAGACTCACTATTTTGTCTATATTTTTTCTCTATACTCAACAGGAATATAGGGTGTAAGCAAGTCATTTTGTTCTTTTGTAATATCGGGCGCCTGATAGGAGGCAATGCGCCGCTCAACCTCCTCTCTGCAGATTTCATAAACACCTGGGGCCCCTCTGTTCATCCATTGATTAGGATCTTCTTTATTCAAAAATTGAGGAAGATAGAACTCCTGCCGATACATCTTTGGCGTTCTGCCTTTTAAAAAAGTGCCCCGCGCGCCGGTTTTTTCGATTTCATCAAGGCAGAAATGGCTTTCATCACAGTCAATACCGCTAATAAGACGGTCACACATGGCTGTTATTTCCTCATCAATAAGATACTTCTCAAAGCTGATAACATTAAACGAGCCCATAATTCCACAGGCGTGCGCGACCAGATCGGCGCCGCAGTCCAGCGTTGCAAAGGTGAGCATCTCCGACTCGATTCCTGCCTGAATGTCAAAATCCTTGGCGTCACTCAGCGCTCCCCCTGTTCTGAATGGCATATGATACAAATCTGCCAGCCCTGCTGTCGCGTAACAGATCAGCGCAGACTCCGGAGCGCCGATGCTCAGCTGCAGAGTCCTCAGATTTGTACCTGCCGAGGTGTTTCCGTAAACAACCGGCAGACCCGGCCGGCAAAGCTGTGTGAGGACAATCCCTGCCAGGGTCTCAGCATTTGTCATGGCCATCATGCCCGCAATTGACGGAGGCGCTGTCAAAAGCGCCATCCCGCAGGGGCTGATCCACAACGGCTGGTTTTCATCACAATGCGCTAAAATGCGCTCAACGGGGTCATGATCATAGCATAGCGGCGACAGCGTGTTCACCCCGTAAGAAATCACATATTTTTCATCCTCCTCCACGCCTTCAAAACGTTTGACCAGCCGGATTCCCGCCGCGAAGATTTCCCGCACGCTTTCCTTCTCAGATAAGGCAAAGGTTCTTGGCATAAGCGCCACAGGCGCTGTATGGCTGTATTTTAAAGCGATCGCAATATTTGAAAATATCTTTTGTTCTTTGCTGAAATGCGCTGTTTCCAGAAAACCGTTTACGTCGTTACTGTTGACAACCCTGCTTGTCTCACCTAATTTAAACTGCCTGATAATATCGTCATTGTGCATTTTGCGAATGCGGCCGTTCTCCGATAAATAGATCGCCCCGTCTGCCGGACGCATGATTCTGGCTCCGCGCCCTACCTCGTAGCTTCCTTTTAAGGAAAACCGCGTAAAGCTCTCCGGCACTGTAGCTAGCGCGTTTTGGACCATTTTTTCATTCAGATAAACCGTATCATTCTCAACCACAGCGCCATTTCTTTTGAAAATATCGAGAGCTTCCGGATGCTCAAACCGGATTCCTGTATTTTTTAATATGTACAGGCTTTTTTCATGTATCTTTTCAATTTCTTCTTTTTTTATGTACTTTTCATATGCTTTCATCGGGCTATATCCCTTCCCTGTATGCTTTCGGGATAAATGCGTCCAATAATCTGCATTGGTCTTTTGTCCGGTCTGGCGCCTCATAGGCCTCCAGACGCTTTTGAACCTCGTTCCCGGCTTTCTCCTTAATACTGATGCCCCCTTCATTTTGCCACTGATTTGGGTCCTCTTTATTGAACAAAGACGTTTTATAAAACTCTTCTCGGTACATCTTCGGTGTTCTGCCCTTCAAAAACGTTCCCCGAGGCCCAACCTTTCGGATGGCGTCAAAGCATAATTTCTCTTCCGAACAGTCAATCCCGCTTCGCTCACGCTCAAGCATGCCGATAATTTCCTCATCCATAATGAATTTTTCAAGGCTCAGTACATTAAAGGTGCCCAATGTCCCAATGGTATGGTAGATTACATCCGGCTGAACATCGATTGTTGCCTTTAGGAGCATCATCGTTTCAGCGCCAGCCTGTCCGTCTAAATCTTTGGCGTCTGATAAGGAGCCGCCTGTTCTGAAGGGCAGGCCATAGCGGTCCGCCAGCGCAGCAGTTCCGTAGGCGATTAACGCTGTCTCGGGTGTGCCGATGGTCAGCTGAAGTGTTTTTAAGTCTGAAGAGCCAGATGTATTCCCATAGACAAAGCCCGTTCCTGGCCGTATCAGCTGTATGAGCACCAGCCCTGCCAGTATTTCCGCATTGTTCATTGAGAGGATGCCCGCTACCGAGGGCGGTCCTGTCAGCACTGGCATTGCGCAGGGTGATAAAATCAATGGCTGTTTCTCATCGCAGGCCGCAAAAATCTTTTCGATGGGCGCGCTGTCATAGGTCAAGGGCGACAGCACGTTCAGGCTTCGGTAGCACACATACCGGTCCCTGATCCCTTCAAATTCCTTAATCAGCTGGATACCTTTCCGCGTCAAATCATAAACAGCTCCTGGGTCCAGGCCCAGGGTCATTTCATTGGCATTTATATGGCTTTTCCCCGAATATTTTAAGTCCATGGCGTAAACGCCAAATATTTTTTCCTCAGCTGTAAATTGCTTTGTATCCGGAAACTGGTTCAGTACGGCGGAGTCGATGACAGGACTCATGATTCCCATTTTAAACTGATTAATATTGTCTTCATTCGTTGTTTTTCGAATTCTTTCCCCATCCTGAATGTAAATGTTGGAAGCAAGGGCGATTTTCATCATGCTGCCGCCGCCAATTTCCATATTTTTATAAGAACTGGAATAAAGCATAAATTTTTCAGGCGCTGCTTGTAAGGCTGCATCCAGCATTTTCTCATCGATAAAAACGGTCTCGCCCTCTACTCTTGCACCGTGCTTTCTAAATACCTCCAGAGCGCGCTCATTTTCAAAATTAACACCGATTTCAGATAATACCCTCAACGTATTTTCATGTATTTTTTCAACCGACGCTTTAGAAATATACTGTTCATAGGCTTTCATATTCTATCTTCTCCCCATTTCATACAGAAGTCTCTGTGTTTTTTTTATCCGCAATTTTCCCTTCTTTTTGAATCACTGCCAGCTTTGCGATGGTTTCCTTATTTCGTTTATGAAAAATAATGGAGATAATACATGCAAATATGGCGCCTGCCGCTGCCGCTATAAAAATAAAGCGGTACGCCAGCTCCGGCGGGTATGTGTCCAGCCAGTTACCGATGATGATCGGCATAAAACTGTCCGGTAAAAAACCAATGGTCGAGATAATCCCAATGACTGTGCCCGACATATACATTGGAATATCCGCTTCTGGCAGGGTTGCAAAATAAATGCCTCTGGCTGCCCCAAGGATAATATATCCCAGCGCTGTTCCGATAAATACCAGAATCACAAGAGAGGCCTGCTGTGGAATAATCGCGATGAAAATATTGATCACTGCCAGCAGCGCGGTCACAATAATCAACAATTTTGAAATCCCGGTTTTATTGCTGACGTTCCCTGAGATCAGGGCCCCGATGGGCTGCATATAATCCCTGAACATGCCCAGAATCGCTCCCAGGGTTATTGACAGGCCAAACATCTGCGTCCCGTATGGTGTCATGTAAGGCGTTGTCGTGCAGGAAATAAATGCGCCAAAAACAATAAAGGACATCAGCCAGACATTTGGGTTTTTCAGACAGGTTAAAAGGATCTTTCCAATGCCGAGATTTTGGTCCTTATCTGGTTCATCTCTTTCAAAGAAAATCCAAATGAGAATTCCGATTAATATACAGGCGCCGCCAAAGATAAAAATAACCACCTGCATACCTGTTACAATATTGGAAAACTGGCTGAAAATAAAAATGGCTATTGTCCCAAGAACTGCTGCCAGAATACTTCTGGTCCCCTCAACATCTCCCTGGGCTTTCCCCTCTTCACCTGGTCTGGCAAAAATACGGATGGCTTTGATCAAAGCCGACCAGAAGGTTAAGGTGGTGGTAACCCCTAAAATAGCAAAGAGCACTACCGCTACACGATAATCGGGAATTGTGCCAAACCCTACGCACAACAGCCCTGAAGCCATATATGAAAAAGCCAGCAGCTTTCTTGCTGAAAATTTATCCGCTACCAACCCTCCTAAAAAATATGTGGCAATTGTCATGGTTGTGTATGCGCTTGTCATAATTCCAAGCTCTACGTTTGTGACATTGAACGCCTGAATTAACGCGTCATAAAAGCTTGCTTTCATATAGGGCACATAATAGATAATGCTTGCGCCACACAGGCAAATAAATTGAATCGCTCGTTTAAAATCAAATTTTTTCATTTTTTCCCCCTTGGATTATTATAAAAACATTGTTACCGCGAGCCTTCAGCCTTCTTCTTATTGTTCCCCCTTTCATATAAGATGGCTTGTAATTAATATTTGCAAATTTTATGCCAAGCATATTTTTTATTTTTTTACGAAAATTTACTTAAACTCTTTTTTTTATATCTTTTATTCTCTTATGACAATGATAAATATAGATTTCAAATTTTTTATTATTCTTTTTACACAAAAAATTGCGCGCAATTTTTTGTGTAACTTGTTTTAAAACCTTTACATATTAAGTTTGTATTTTATTAACCGCAATATTTTTTTGCATTCCATTTAAAATTTTATATATTTTTGTAAATTAAATGTTTTTGCCAAATAAAAAAAGACATCCATTCATGAAAAACAAGAATTAATGCCTCCCAAAATAAAAAGCTGCCTGATTATTCAGGCAGCTTTTTCACTATTTTACTTCAATTAATTCATACTGTCTGGTTCCAAGCCCGATTTTTTCTGCGTGCTCCAGACATACGCGCCAGTCCGTTTCCGGGTGTGTGCAGATAAAACGGTCATGGTCTTCAGGATCATGGACATGGTTTTTATGGATCTGGTCTGCCAGATAGCTACCGGGGATGATGGGCGCTTTGTTGCAGGCATCGGCGCATGCCATGTCAAGAGCGACCGGATCATAAGAAGCAAACATGCCGACGTCCTGAATAATCGGCAGGTCATTTTCGGCATGACAGTCGCAGAACGGCGAAACATCCATTACCAGGCTGATGTGAAAATTCGGGCGGCCTTTTACAACCGCCAGACTGTACTCAGCCATCTTCTTGTTGAGCACATCAAAGCTTTCGTCATTTGGCGTAGCGATGGCGTCAAAGGGACAGATCCCGATACAGCGTCCGCACCCTACACATTTGTCATGGTCAATCACGGCTTTTTCCGGATAAGAGATTGCATTCATCGCACAGATATCCTTACAGACTTTACAGTCACGGCATTTCTTTTCAATGACATGGGGCTTTCCAGCATTGTGCATTTCCATTTTTCCGCGTCTGGAGCCGCAGCCCATCCCTATGTTCTTAAGAGCGCCACCAAAACCAGTGTTCTCATGGCCTTTAAAATGGCTCAGTGTAATGAAGATGTCCGCATCCATAACGGCACGTCCTATTTTTGCCTCTTTGATGTATTCACCATTCACTGGCACCTCCACCTCATCGGTTCCCTTAAGGCCATCGGCAATGATCAGCTGACAGCCGGTAGTAAATGGATTATAGCCATTTTCATAGGCAGCGTCGAGATGCTCCAGGGCATCCTTCCGGCGGCCTACATACAGGGTGTTGCAGTCTGTCAGAAACGGCCTGCCTCCCTGCTCCTTAATCAGCTCCACCACCACACGGGAAAAATTTGGCCGGAGATAGGCGATATTTCCGGGCTCTCCAAAATGGATTTTAATGGCTGTAAATTTATTTTCAAAATCAATTTCGGTCATTCCTGCCTCAATGATCAGCTTCTTAAGCTTTTGCAGGAGATTCATTTTTGGATTTGCCCTGAAATTCGTAAAATAGACCTTTGCTTTTTCGTTCATATTTATTTAACGCCTCCTTGAATTGTTCCAAATTATTTTATCATAAACCTGTCGGTTTCGGTACTTGTTTTAATATCTTGTAATCGTAAAGTAAAACAGCTATTCGTTTCCCTCAAACTGGCTGTTATAAAGCTTTGTATAAAAACCGTTCTGCGCCATCAGGGTCTCATGGTTTCCCCGCTCAATAATACGCCCCTGGTTCATAACCAGAATTGTATCGGCGCTGCGGATAGTGGACAAGCGGTGGGCAACCACAAAGCTGGTCCTCCCCTTCATCATGTCATTAAAGGCGTTCTGGATACGCACTTCCGTCCGTGTGTCAATGCTGCTGGTCGCTTCATCCAGAATCAGCATCGGCGGTTTGGTCAGCATCACTCTGGCGATACAGAGCAGCTGACGCTGTCCTTGGGAAAGATTGTCGCCGCCTTCGGCAATCTGGGTATCATACCCTTTTTCAAGCTGCCTGATAAAGCTGTCCGCATAGGCTTTTCGTGCCGCCTCTACGATCTCCTCATCGGTGGCGTCCGGCCTGCCATAGGCTATATTTTCCCGGATCGTTCCAGAGAACAGCCAGGTGTCCTGAAGCACCATGCCATACTGCCCCCTGAGGCTGCTGCGGGTAACGCTTTTTACCGGGTGCCCGTCCACTGCAATACTGCCGCGGTCCACATCATAAAAGCGCATGAGCAGGTTGATAATCGTGGTTTTTCCGCAGCCTGTCGGTCCGACCAGCGCGATCCGCTGCCCTGGCTCAGCAGTGATGTTCAAATCCTTAATAAGGCGCGTATCCGGCTGGTATGAAAAGTCTGCATGCTCCACGCACACCGCGCCTTCTGCCGGTGGCAGTGCCGGCAGCTCTGCATCGCTGGGCTCAGGCCGTTCATCCAGGAGGGCGAAGACTCTCCGCGCCGAGGCAAAGGCTGTCTGGATTTCTGTCAGCACGCCGGTCACCTCGTTAAAGGGCTTGGTGTACTGGTTAGCATAAGATAAAAAGCTTGACAGCTGTCCGACGCTCAGGCCACCCCCAATGACTGAAATAGCCCCTGTTATACCCACAGCGGCGTAAACCATGGCGTTGACAAAACGTGTGGAGGGGTTGGTCAGCGATGAGTAAAACTGGGCGCGCACGCCGCAGCGGTAAAGACGCTGGTTGATGGCCTCAAACGCCTGCTCTGCCTTTTCTTCATGGCTGAAAGCTGTAACGACCTTCTGGTTTCCAACCATCTCTTCCACAAAACCACTCAGGTCACCGCGCACCACAGACTGCTCTTTAAACTTACTGTATGAAAGCCTCGCGATGATCCCTGCCACAAAGATGGATAAGGGCGTTACCAGCACCACAACCACTGTGATGCTCATATTGATTGACAGCATGAACGCCAGCGTTCCCAGAATCGTCACCACTCCGGTAAAGAGCTGGGTCAGGCCCTGCAGCAGGCCATTTGAAATCAGCTCAATATCATTGACAAAACGGCTCATCAAATCGCCGTGAGAATGGCTGTCGATATATTTCAGCGGCACAGTGTTAAACTTCTCAAAAGCATCTTTTCGGATATTCTGAATCGTTTTATAGGTAATCTGGTTGGTGCACAGGCTCATGAGATACTGGAAAACAACAGTGACGCCGATATTGACCCCGAGAATGATCACATAGCGCATAACGCCTGAAAAATCCACCTGTCCCGGCCCTACGATATAATCGACCCCTCGGCCGATCAGGATAGGCATCCATAAGGACAGCGCGATGCTGATTACCGCACAGACAAGGCCCAGAAAAAGAAAAATGCCATATGGCTTTGCGTAAGCCCATAATCTTGGAATAACCGGTACTTTATTTTCTTTTCTCATTGGCTGGCCTCCTGACTGCTCAGCTGTGAAAGGCAGATTTCGCGGTATACACCGCAAGTCTTAAAAAGCGTTTCATGGCTGCCGAATCCCGCCATTCTTCCCTGATCCAGCACGATGATCCGGTCGGCGTTTTTTACAGTGGTAACCCGCTGCGACACCATAAGCACCGTCATGCTGCCTGTTTCCCTGTTTATAGCCTTTCTGAGAGCCGCATCTGTCGCAAAGTCAAGGGCGCTGGCACTGTCATCCAAAATCAGAATTTCAGGACGGCGCACCAGTGCTCTGGCGATGGTCAGGCGCTGCTTCTGGCCTCCTGACAGGTTCTTTCCGCCCTGGTATATCTCAGTATCTAACCCCTTTGGCATTTTTTGAATGATTTCAGCCGCCTGGGCAATTTCCAGCGCCCGACCGATTTCCTCATCATTAGCCCTTGGATTTCCCCATTTCATATTCTCCCGGATCGTTCCGGTAAAAAGGACTGGTTTTTGAGGAACCATGCCGGTTTTTAAGCGCAGCTGCTCCAAAGGGTATTCCTGTACCCTGATCCCATCTACGCGGACGCTTCCCCCCGTTACATCGTAAAATCGGGGAATCAGATTGACCAGTGTACTCTTCCCGGCACCTGTACCGCCGATAATACCGATGGTCTCGCCCTTTTTGATCGAAAAGCTGAGATTTCTCAGGGCATATTCATTATTTTGATTGTAAGAAAAAGAAACATTCTGAAATTGTATTTCATCATCCGTTTCGGCGGATACTTCGGATAAGCGCGCACTGCCTGGGGTGATTGAAGGCCTGGTATCAAAAACCGCGTTAATCCTCGCCGCGCTGGCAGCTGCCTTGGTAAAGATCACCACAAGATTGGCCGCAACGATCAGCGCCAGCAAAATCTGCGTCATATAATTGATAAAGGCAATCACCTCTCCCTGGCTCAGATCACCGGCGTTGACACGGATGCCGCCAAACCAGAGGATAAAGAGAATGGCGACATTGACAATGGCATAGGTAAGAGGATTGAGCAGCGACGAAATACGCCCGGCCTTCAGCGATGCTTTCATCAGATTCTCATTTGCCGCCGCAAAACGGGCTGTCTCGCTCTCCTGCTTTGAAAATGCCCGGATTACCCGTACCCCGTCCAGATTTTCACGGGTAATGAGTGATATCCCATCAATCTTTGACTGGATTTTTTTGTAGACGGGCACGGCGCGGCTCATGACAAAATAGATGGTCAGCGCAATGAGCGGCGCCGCTACCAAAAAAACAACTGACAGCTTCAGATCAATGGTCATCGCCATAATCGTCGCGCCGATAATTAAAAAAGGCACCCGAAGCAAAAGCCGGATGGTCATGGCCACTGCCACCTGCAGCTGGTCGATATCATTGGTTATCCGGGTAATGAGTGAAGGTGTGCCGATTTTATCAATCTCGGCATAGGAAAGCCGGTTAATGTGCGCAAAAAAATCACGCCGCATAAGCGTGCCTGTCCCCTGAGAAGCCCTGGCGGCAAAATATTGGGCAATCAGCGCAAAGCACAGACCCGCCGCGCCCAGAGCCACCATCAGCCCACCCATATGATAGACATACCGGGTATCGCCATTTTTTATTCCCACATCAATAATGCTGGCCATGACCAGCGGGACAATCAGCTCAAAAACCGCCTCAGTCAGCTTGAAAAATGGTCCGAGTATCATCTCTTTTTTAAAATGCTTAAGATAATGCGCTAGTTTTAACATTTCTCTTCTCCTGTCTTTACGTCTCATCAGGACTATGTTATCATAAAAATAACCATATGAATAATATTTAGTTTATATATCTTCTATACAAAAAACAAATAGAAAGGAATCCCAATGGATCTCAAACAGCTGCTTTATTTTAAAACAGTGGTGGAGGAGGGAACAATCTCCGCCGCGGCTAAAAAGCTGAATCTCTCTCAACCTCCGCTCAGCCAGCAGATCAAACAGCTGGAATCCGAGCTGGGCGTCACGCTGATGGAGCGCGGCGCCCGAAAAATTACTCTGAACGAAGCAGGCAGAGTGTTGTATGAAAAGGCCTGTACCCTGCTCACACTGGCAGAACAGACCGTGCAGGAGCTCCGCGATATTCACGACGGCCTGGAGGGCACGCTCACCCTCGGCACCATCTCTTCTTCCGGCGCTATCATTTTGTCGGACGCGCTCCCGGCTTTTCATTCTCTTCACCCGCATATCCGGTTCGAGCTTCACGAAGGCACTACCTTTCAGGTCATCGACCTGTTAAATGCCGGCATTATCGAGCTCGGCATTGTGCGCACGCCTTTTCATTCAGAAGGATTTGAAACGCATTTTTTAGAGTCTGAGCCCATGGTTGCAGTCGGCGCTCCTGCTTTTTTTGAGGGTATTGCCTCCGATATTATTACACTCCAGGCGCTGTCTCAAAAGCCGCTGATCTATTATCGCCGCTTTGAGTCTCTGATTGAAGGCGCTTTTGAATCGGCAGGCTTGCCCTCAAAGGCGGTCTGCAAAAATGATGATGCCCGGACATCTCTCATGTGGGCCAATGCTGGCATCGGCGTTGCGGTAATCCCCAGCTCCGCCAGCCGGATCATCGACTCTGCCAATACTGTCTGTAAAAATATTGACGCCAAAGTTCTGAATACGCAGGTAGCCCTGATCTGGCGAAAAGGACATACCCTGAGCCGTATCGCCCGTTCTTTTTTGACCTTTTTTTAACATTGTAGCCTTCTTTCGTTTTCACCCTTGACAAACCACAATATCTGGTGTATCATATGATTAGTTAAATATTGAATGATCCTATGTTCAAGGGAAAAAGGTGAAAATCCTTTGCTGTAATCGCAGCTGTAAGGTAAAATGCCCGTTTCAATCCACTGTCCTGACGGATGGGAAGGGAAACCGGATGATATTACCAAGCCAGAAGACCTATATAGGAGTTTATTCTTAAGTGCCTCCGATTTAGAGGGTTTGAGAGCTACCATGTACTGTGTTAGTATTTTTTATCCTTCTTCGTATCCGGAGAAGGATTTTTTATTTCTCCTCCTTCCCGTACATGGTTGGACTTCAATGAACACAGAAACTACATCTCCAACAATTTAATCATCGCTCAATATTTGACACTTGTTTGGGATTAAAATCTGCCATTTTAAAACGCCAAAAGGGGTGGTGTGTAACACCCCTTTCCCCAAACAATTTAAACAGTTCCCAATATTTATTAAAATACTGTGTATTATTTATTAATACCGTCCTCCCTTTTTCTAGCTTTAACGCCTGAAAAGATTAATCAATTTCTCAAAAAACAGAAATCCCGCTGAATCTATCAGCGGGATTTTTGTTTTTATTTTTTATAAGATTCTTTTGCGTTTAAAGGCCATCAGCCCTGCCAGCATGACAATGAGTATGCCTGCTGTTATAAAAGCCGCGGCACCCGGGTCTGTAATGACACCGGTTGCCGGGTTGCCGGCTCCGTAAGGTGCAGAGGACGACGGCGCAAGATTATTTTCTGCGATGCTGTCTGGATTCTCATTGCCCTGGCCGTTTTCCGGACTGTCTGGTCTGGTGTCCGGCTTTTGATCAGGATCTGCTGTATCCTGATGTTCGATGACCAGATTATCGTCGGAATCTTTGTCCAGTCCGATTAGCTCAGCTCTGCTTTTCTGATAATCCGAAACATCGACCATTTCAAGCTGGCTGGCTTCAACGGTGTATTTTTCACCTGCTTTTCCCTTAACCGTCAACGTACCGATGTCAATTTTACCTGCTGGCAGCTGCCCTTTTCGGGTAACGGCCAGCGTGGCTTCTTTTCCATCATTTCTTGTGATAATTTTCACACGGCTGTCCTCTGTGCTGAGGGCACTGCCTGCCTGAATTGTTCCGGTGAAGGCTGCTCCGTCACCGGAAATTTTTAATTCAAGGGAAAAGCCTTTAATGGTTTTATCCCCCAGATTTGTCAGCGAAAGATTAACCTGATTCGCATTTTGTCCTTTTGTGACCAACAGCTCAGGGCTGTTATCTGCTGCCAGGACTGGCATTGAAAAAAGGATTGCCATGAGGGTTGCAAGACAGCCAATGCCTATTTTTCTCAGTTTTTTATTTTGCTTCATTACTGCTCTCCTATTCCTCTGGTATCTGTTCGCCGGTCAGCCTGATGTTCGGCAGGCTGTCGGGTAATTTCACGTCAAATGTATCACTGGTGAGGCGCTGCCCTTCATTGGTTTCCATATTATTGACTCGGTATAGCTCAACCTTAACCGTCACCGGAAGCTTCTTCATATCCAGCTGATCCTTATCAATCCAGTAAATCCAGGTTCCCTGGCTGATTTCACCGATATTGCCATTTTCCGGTATATTGGCCATAAAGATACTCGCTGCTTCATTATCCTTACCGACAACGTTGTTGCCGTCTTGATCCTTCAGCAGCACAGCGTTAAAGCCCGGATGCCCACGATAGCTGCCCGTAAAAATAAGGGATCCAGCCTTAATGGCCGGCTGGTCTGGATCATAGACGAAATCCTCTTCCAATAGTCCTATGCCACTCTGCTCAAGCTCCACATTATCTCCCGGAGGTCCAATAATATCAAGCTCTGCCGCGCTTACGCCTGCCGCACCATTTGCTATTATCCGCACATACTCTGCCCGGTAGGTGATCAGCTGGTTCGCACCCTCCTGGTCCTTTTCATTAAAATAAACGGTCGCTTCAGGCTTTTCTGTAGTCATTGCGAAGCTGCCCTTTGCGGCATCCTGCCATTTCACACCATCCTCACTTACCTGGATGGTATAATTTTTGATGGTATTCTCCACAAAGGCTCCATCTTTTACCGCTGCTGTGTATTTAAAGCCGACAACAGGCATATTTTCATGCAAATTGATGGTAATCTGCGGATTGTTTGTGGTCTTAGTTCCTTCATAGATACTGCCATAATCATTGTCATAGAGCTTGGCCAGCGCCGGATGGCTTAGACCTGAGCCCGTACAATCCTCGATATATTCATCGCCTTCAGAAGTCATATCGGTATCCATGGTCCATTTTGTCTTTGCGATGCTTCCGTCGTGCTGGATTTTGATCGGCTCGAGCGCCAGAGCTTCGGTTTTATTCAGGTAATTGTCGTAAGCGACCACCTCGTATTTCAGCACACGGTTGTTCATTGAGGAGATCACGTCTGTGTAGGAATTGCCTGTTGTAAAGCCAACCACCTCGCCATTTCGGATAATTTCATAGCCTAAAATCGCTTCGGAACTTTTGTTTACACCCAAATTGAAAATAATCTTCTTTGAGTCCTTCCCATTTTCCACGGTATGGTTCAGAGTCGCCTCAACCTTTGTATTCTTAGCCATTGCCGGCGCCCTTTCAATCCGTTTGTGTCTGGCGTCATCGTTCAGATAATAGATCGCCCGTTCCTCTTTGGGATACTTGCTCACATACTCAATGGTTTCTTCATTTGGCGTCAGCCCCCACTTTTCAAAATAAGCGGTTAAATCCTTTTTGGCTGTATCACTCGCCATACGGATTAACAGGTTATCTTTGTCTGTCTTCATCGTATTTCTACGGTAATTTTGATACAGGCGGCCATAGAAGCTGTCGGGATCATCGAGATTGTTGTAGGTATCATCATATGCGAGGTGCAGCTGCCAAAACATACCCAGCTGTGTAAATACATTGCTCGCGTAGCCCTTTGTGCCAGAAGTGACCTTCTGGTATATTGCGGGGTAATCGGCCCGTGCTTCTGCTTTCTCATCAAAGGTTTTTACAAGCTGAGAGAGGATATTGTTGGAGGTTTCACCGTAGACCATATCACCCTCATCGGTCACATGTCCGATTTCATGGGCGATTCCCCAGCCATAGAGGTTTCCGCCTCCCATGGTTCCGTCCGCCTGTTTCGTATGTGGCCGTCCATGTGTCAGACCGCCGACTGAGCCATACTCAATGCCGATATGCTGGCCGGTGGCATACATAAACGCGCCGGTAAACATACGGGTATAACGGATATTAATTCTGGAGCCAGGCCATTTATCTTTAGCATTCTCCGCATCTCTGGACAGTCCTTTTGAATTATAGGTAATGTCCATCAGCTGTTCCATGGCCAGACTGTTCTGATAGAGCTGCTCAATCTGTTCGCTTTCACTGCCGTTAAGGGCTTCGAGCACAGCTGTCGCCGGTACAGAAAGCAGCATCTGGTTCGTCATAATATCGGTGCTGTTGTAAATGCTGGATTTTTTATCCCATTGATGTTTCGATTCTTCACCGGCATACATGTCCGGCACTTTGGCGACAAAAGCTTTCAGTTCTTTAATATAGGACTGGATCGCCGTTTTTGCGTCATTCTCATCTGTGATTCCCGTTAAATTCAAGTATGGGATCTTTGTCGCTCCTGCCACTCTCACCTTGATATCCTTACCGGATGGGCTGGCATTAGGATAACGGATATACAGGGCTCCGCCGCGTTCACTGTCTTCACCGCCAATCTGCTCAAGGGTAATTTCGTTCTTCCCTTTCTTTAAATTAACGGTCTTGCTCCAGCCTGTTTTGACGTCAGGATGGTATTGGGTATAGACAAGCTGCGGAAGAACATTTCCTTCTGTTCCCACATAAACGTTGATGGTGTCGCCCGCTTTTGCGGCCAGGCCCAGCGGCTGAAAATCATTCAGCGCCATGGCAAAGCCCAGATTGCCATTTTTGGCGTTTGATACATTCTGGTCTACAAGAACCGTATCATCAATATTGGTTTCACTCAGAATCGCTTTTGCCAATATGAGCTCTGAAAGAATGGAATCCTTATCTGGATGAAACTCTCCGCTCACAGTATCTGGAGTATTGGCGCGCTCAATAAGCTTATCCACAATCTCCATGGTTACGCTGTCTCTCAGTTCCACATGTAAATCATCCATGAACAGGGCGTTTGTTTCATCTGCCAGACTGTCGTAAGCGTAGAATTTTATTTCCGAAATTCGGCAGCGCGCATTGGGTGCGCCGGCCCAGTAGAGCGCTGGATTCATCTGAATTTTGACGGGTTTAATCTTTTCATTGATGCGGATACGATAGTATTCTTTTCCATTGGTGCTCTTTTTCGCCTGAACCGCAAAGTCTTTTCCGATGTTCAGATCGTGTGCCTGTCCGGCCTCATCCCACCAGCGGATTTTCATGTAGGCGTTATAAGTGCTTGGCTCACCTTCGCCGCGCACCAGCACAATATCGTTCATTTCATAGGACTGGTCAAATTCTACGACCGGCGCCTGAAGCTTGCCTGACCAGCCGCCGGCATTCCAGCCCCCATAATTCCAATACGAGGTATAGTCATTGTCCACAATATCAAATTTATCATAGGCCTGTTCATAATCACTTTCCTTTAAATAAGGATAAGTGACGTCCTTAATATGGGCGGTGGGCTGGTTAACCTCACCGGCACGGTTGATCAGCTTATAATTTGATGTAACCGGCGGCTCAATGGATTCTGTGGTGCAGGTATATACAGATGATCTTGCCCCTTCACCAATGGCGTTATAGCCGGTCAGGTAAACTTCATATTCAGCCTGATCCTTAAGGTTTTCAATCACATAGCTGGTGTTTTCTAAATTTCCAGCCTTGGTGTATTCACCGTTTCCCTTTTCACGGTAGTAGACATTATATCCAGTAGAATTTTTTTGTTTTTCCCAGTTAACCGTAATCTGGCGGTATCCGCCTTTTAGGGTGATTCCCTCTGGCTGTTCAGGCACTGAGGTTGGCAGAGGTATTCCAATTACAGGCTCGCTGAAGCCGCTTTCCCAGTTTCCGCCCTCTGATCGGTTAACAGACTGAACCGAAATTTTATACTCCACAAAGTTGGTCAGATCACTGATCGTCAGGGAAGTTCCATCCACAGGTGTCAGCACAGTCTCTGCCTTACCGCTTTTGGGGTCTGTATAACTCATTTTAACCTCATAGCCTGTTACATTGCTCTGTGCTTCCCAGCTGACAGTCAGACTTTCATTGCCAGAGGCTACCTGAACGTTTGTCGGGATGCTCGTCACCTGCTCGACTATTTTATCCTTGGTATTATTCAAGAATTCAACCTTTGAAATTTCCGCCAAATTACTGCTCGCCTTATTGGTTTCTTTTACAATGATCGTAACCTTTTTAATCGCAACCTGCCCTTTCAGGTCAATAACAATGGTTGACGGGGAGGCTTCATCTGTCAAAAAGAGATAATCCGCCTGTCCTTGGAGATCGAAATCCACAGATTTTATGTTGTCCAGTTCATCGGTTACCTCAATGGTTCCCCTCTTTGGCGCATTTTCAAGCCCCAGTTCACTGGGGGCAATGCGAAGCTCTGTCGCTATGACTGGCTCCTTCATTACAAGCGGAATTCTCAGAGGCGTATCCTCCGAAATAGTGTTTCCATCTTCCCTTGCAAACTGAACCGCGCCTGCCTGGTCGGAGGCCGTACTGAAAAGTTTTGCAATATCCCCGCTTTTTATCGTCACAGGATCCTTTTCACCTGTTTTGATTTCCACGTTGTCAGGATCTACAATCGGGGAGGTGTCACTGATCTGTACTTTTCCTGAGTCATGGGACACACCCATATTTTCCTGTAAATAGACCAGATCGACAATATCCACGGTTCCATCTCCATTCAGGTCACAGTCCGCTTCAGAAGAACCAAGGCTTTTCATAACCGCATCGTAATCGGCATCGTCAATGCTGCCGTTTTGGTCGACATCGCCTGTTAAAATTGAACCGCCCATAAATTCGACACGTTTGGAGCTTCCCTGGAGACTTACCTGCGCCTGAGCTGGCACTACTCCCTTGTCAGAGACGGTGACAGTGTAGTCGCCAATCGGCAGACTGTAAAAATTGACATTGGCAAAATAAATCTTTGCATCGGGCTTTTGCTCGTTGTAAAGAACGCTGCTGCTGTCCATCTCATTAGAATCTCTGTCAAAAAGCAGTGTCTTATACTGGATACTCCTGCTGCCAAAATCCGTTGTGGCCTTTTCGCTGACGACATCCTTTAAAGGGATTTCCTTGGACGTACCGTCGCTGGCTGCCAGCGTCAGGACTGCTGTTTCTGACAGCTTTGTTCTTGGTTGGCTAAAGTGGATTTCCACCTCGATATTTCCCACCAGGTCAACAGACGCTCCTGCATAGAGGGCACCCGCCTCTTTCTTTTCCGGCTGAGGCTCAGAAGACTCAACTGCCTCAGAAGATGCCTCCTCCACACTTTCCGCGGTTTTGTCCACTTCCTGATTTTCTGTCACGGTATTATTCTCTGTTATTTGGGCTGAAGGCTCCTGTCCCGCTTCCTCCGCCAGAATAGATACCGGAAAGCTCGCAAACAGCATAACAACTGACATAAAACAAGCTAACCATTTTTTCATGTTTTTTTCCTTTCCTTCTCTTATATAAATACTCCCAGTCTTTTGCCGCTCATCTTATTATGCTCGTACAAACAAAAAACGACTGCGAAAGGGCGCAGCCGGGCAGTGTCCATCGATGAGGATGGATTTCCGTAGCAGCTGGCTGCCATTACCGGTTACCGGTTTTAGGCCCTTTAGTTTTGCGTCTCTGCCTTTCAACAGATTTGCCCTTTTTACGTTTTAAAAACGTTATTAAATTAAAATCACTATAGACTATGTCTCATTATAACAGGCACGATTCGCCGCGTCAAGAATCATTGATTATTTCGCAATAAAAAGATAAAGACCAGAGTAAAAAGCTACTCTGGTCAAAAATATAAGCTACGACTTACTCGTCTTCAGGAATTGTGTTTAAATCATTAAAATCCATGTAATTTCCGGTCACAATGAAATATACTGTTTCAAAAATATTGGTGGCGTGATCGCCAATTCTCTCCAAATGACTTCCAATAAAGGAAAAACTCATGGCCTGGAGCGCCATCTCTGGATTTTTGTTGATTTCTGCAATACAGTCACTGTGCAGGGTATTGTTCAAACGGTCAATTTCATCCTCATATCGGACCACATCGTCCATTTTACTGATATCCTCATCGATATAAGCCTGTATGCACATTTTCAGCTGGTCTTCCACCATCTTCGCCATCTGTGGAATATTATCGAGCTTTTTGTAGTATTCCTCCTTGCGCAGACAGATCACCTTTTGGCAGATATTAACCGCTAAATCCGCGATTCTCTCAAGGTTTGTAATAATCTTATAGGTTGAAGAAAGCCTTCTCAAATCTCCCGCAACCGGCTGCTGTCTTGCAATAACCTCGCTGACGATCTGCTGAAGCTGAATTTCCTTCAAATCCACGATATCATCTCGGCTGATGACACTCCTGGCCAGCTTTACATTTTGTTCTTCCAGCGCTGTAATTGAATCGGACAGCATCCGTTCTGCCTGGGAAGACATCAGCAGAATTTCATTCTTAATGGTTTTTAATTCTTCATTATAAACTTCTCTCATTATTCGCTCCTTTATCAACCAAATCGTCCGGTAATATAATCCTCAGTACGTTTATCTCCCGGATTCATAAAAATGGTGTTAGTTTCATTATACTCAACGATTTCTCCCATAAGGAAGAATGCCGTTCTGTCCGAGATTCTGGCTGCCTGCTGCATGGAGTGTGTTACGATGATAATCGTATAATTCTTTTTAAGCTCCTCCATAAGATCCTCAATTTTTGAAGTAGCGATGGGATCAAGGGCAGAGGTTGGCTCATCCATCAGAATAACCTCCGGCTGCATGGCGATGGTTCGGGCAATGCAGAGACGCTGCTGTTGTCCGCCGGAAAGGCCAAGAGCCGATTTGCCCAGACGGTCGCTGACTTCATCCCACAGCGCCGCCCCCACCAGGCTGTCATGGACAATTTTATCAAGTTTCTTCTTATCTTTCAAGCCCTGGCATTTTGGTCCATAGGCGATATTGTCATAAATACTCATCGGGAACGGGTTAGGCTTTTGAAAAACCATGCCCACCTTTGTTCTGAGCTGAATAACATCCGTATCTTTTTCATAAATATTTTTGCCGTCAAAATTCAGCGTCCCTTCAATACGGACAGAGTCGATTAAATCGTTCATACGGTTCAGGCAGCGCAAAAATGTAGATTTACCACAGCCAGAAGGACCGATAAAAGCGGTTACTTCATTCTCATAAATATCAATATTGATCTTCTTCAGGGCCTGAAAATCGCCGTAATATAAATCCAGATCCTTCACATCAAATTTTTTCTTCTTATCCATTTTAACCTCGTCTATTTTTTATGGGCAACATCCAGCTTGTCCGCTGCCAGCCTCGATAAAATATTCAATACAATAACGATCAATACAATGACAATGCCAATGGCACAGGCCAGCTCAATGTTTCCCTCTTCCTTAGCCACATAGTAAGCCTGAACCGTCAGTGTGCTTCCCGGTGAAAACAGCGTTCCTGGGATCTGCGCAACGGTCCCTGCCGTCAGCAGCAGCGCTGCCGATTCGCCAATTACCCGGCCAATACTCAGGAGCACCGCGGTCACAATACCAGGAACCGCTGAGGGCAGCACGACCTTAAACACCGTCTGAAGCTTCGTCGCGCCAAGGGCCAGGGAGCCTTCACGATAACTGACCGGAACAGTCTTAAGGGCTTCTTCTGTGCTTCTTATAATAACCGGAAGCAGAATAATCGCCACTGTTAAACTGCCTGACAGTAAAGATATCTGAAATTTCAGGGCGACAACGAAAAACGCCATCCCAAAGAGACCAAAAATAATCGACGGAATACCTGAGAGACACTCTGTGGCAAACCGGATCGCGTTGACCAGTCTGCCGGGCTTGGCGTATTCAGTCATGTATATGGCCGCCAAAATACCGATTGGCAGCGCAATGATCAGTGACAGAAACACCATATACAGTGTTGTGATAATATTGCTGAAAATGCCACCGCCAGGGTTGACCACCTTCAGCTTGAGCGTACTGCCGCCATCATCGACCAGCTGGGCAATTTCCTGCAGCGATAAATCTGCCACGTCAGCGCCATCCACGCTTTCCAGTACATAGTCTGTTTTGACCGCTGTGCCTTTGCCGGTTGTGTCCTTCGTGGCGTTTAAGCTCGAATCTTTTTCGATATAACTGAAAATCACCTGCTTGTGCTGTTCGTTTCTCTTTGAATAGTCGACCTTCATAATGGCCGCCCCTAAGGACTCGATATAAAGCGGCTCGCCATCCGGCGTTTCATATTTTTTGTAGTAATCCGATTTTGACAAAAGATCCGCCTCATTGATCGAGAGGGGAACCTCTTTCTTTTCCGCCATCTGATAGCCGACCTTATCGTTAAAATCTCGGGTGATAAAGTTCCAGTCCACCATGCCAATCCCTTTTACAAAGATAAAACCAATGATAAATAATAAAATACCAAGAGTAATGGCTGTGGCAGCGTAAATAATTCCTTTTACGCAATTGTCTTTTACTTTTCTGCTCATGCTCCTCAGCCTCCAATTTTTGATTCGACAAATTTATTAACGATAAAATTGATGATCATAATAAATACAAACAGAACCACACCTGTAGAGAACAGAAGCTGCTGATGTACCCCAGAAGCATAGCCCATTTCAAGGGCGATATTGGTGGTTAATGGCCGGATCTGGTCAAAAATACTGGTGGGAATGCCAGCGATAGGATTACCGCATACCAGCATAACCGCCATGGTCTCACCAATCGCCCGGCCAATCCCCAAAATAATACCTGTGATAATACCCGATCTGGCCGCTGGGATAATCACCTTGAAGATGGTCTGGATCTTAGAAGCGCCCAGGGCCAGGGAGCCCTCGCGGTATGCGTCTGGAACTGCGGATATGGAGGTTTCAGAGATACTGACCACTGTCGGCAGGATCATGACTGCCAAGACAATGATCGTCGCTAAAAGGGATTCGCCCTGGGCCATAGGCGAAATTTTAAGTACATAGGGCACAATGATCCCAAGACCAAAAACACCGTACAACACTGAGGGAATACCGGCCAGCAGTTCAACGGCAAACCGGACTATTTTTCCAATCCGTGTGCCTGCCAGCTCGGAGATAAACACAGCTGTCAACAGTGCGATGGGAACGCCAATGGCAATGGCCCCCAGGGTCGCGTAAACTGAGCCGACAATCATGTAAAAAATACCATACATGTCTGATCCCGGCCGCCATTCTGTCCCTGAAATGAACTTCCAGAAGGAATAAGAGCCGTTAACAAAAGGCTCCAGCCCGTTGACAAACACATAGATGGTAATGGTAACGACGCTGATGATCGATACAAGGGCGCAAAGTAAAAAAATCTTTTCAACAACTTTCTCGCCTACTTTGGTTTGTTTCTTTTCTTCCAAGTAAATGATCTCACTTTCTTAAAGAATTTTATTTTAAAAGCAGAACCCTATCTTACGCTGATTCCACCATTTTTTTCTACAATCGTCTGTCCCTCGTCTGTCATAATAAAATCAAGAAAAGCTCTGGTCTGCGGTGTGAGGTTTTTTTCATTATAAAGCGCTAAAAATGGCCGTGACAAGGCATAGCTTTCATTCAGCACATTTTCCATGGTCGCCTCCACCCCGTCTACCCTGAGCGGTTTGACGGACCGGTCCACAAAGGTAATGGACACATAGCCGATGGCATTGGGATTTGCTGAGACTGTGGACTGAACATTTCCGTTGCCTTCCTTGACTGTAGCGCTGGGCTTCAGCTGTTCTGTAAAATCCAGAAGCTCTTCCACCGCGGTTCGTGTTCCGGCGCCGTCTTCTCTCGACACCACCGCTATAGGGCGGTCTTCACCGCCGACTTCCTTCCAGTTTGTAATCTTTCCGGTATAAATCGCCTTAATCTGATCTTTTGTCAGATCTTTTACAGGGTTCTCGTCATTGACGATTACCGCAATACCGTCATAGGCAAATATCAATTCAGTCAGATCTGTCTTTTCAGACTCCTTGAGCTCTCTGGACGCGCATCCAAAAGAATACGTGCCATTTGCCGCGTTTTTAATGCCATCGGAAGAGCCTGTGCCGCTATAGGTAAATTTTACTGCCGGATGCAACGCTCCAAATTCCGCGCCCTCAGCGTCTATAATTTTTTGAACAGAGGTGGAGCCCCCTCCATTTATTTCTCCTGAAATTTCACTTGAATAAGAGGGCGTCACCTCATTACCGCAGCCAGAAAGCGAAAAAGACAGCAGAACCAGCACTGTCAATGCCGCCATCCAAGACAAAGATCTTTTCATTATTCATTCTCCTTCATGATTAACCTAAATTTAACATTACGGTAATCATATCAAAGAAAGCCGCCGGATTCGTGCAGAGAATGTTAAGCCAATGTTAAAATCAGGTTAAATCGCACCACTTACACTCCGGTTTATCACGCGCGGTATTTTGCCTTAAATCTTCGTTTTTCTTATCTGATCAAAATCTTGTTTTTCTGTTCAGGACTCTTCAATTATAGCGAACCCATGTTAAGAGCGTATTACGAACAGGTTAAGGCTCAAAAATGTCACGTTTTCATAAAACTTTTTTGATTTGACACCATATTTCCTTTATACCCAAAAAACAAAAAAGCCCATTGGAAATCTCCAATGGGCTGCAAGATTTTTAACCTCTTGCTTTTTTTCGTATATTTCGTTTTTCAATAAAAGCCTTAATAATATCCACACAGCTGTCTTCACCTAAAGCACCGCTGTTCAGGCACAGGTCATAGTTATCTGCCTGTCCCCATTTTTTGTCAGAATAATAGCTGTAGTAGTTGCTTCTTCTTTTGTCAATCTTTTTAACCGTCTCCTCAGCCTTCTTCAGATTTAAATCATAGATTTTAGATACCTGATTAACCCGCTCCTCAAAATCGCGATGAATAAAGACATCCACAGTATCCTCATCATCCCTGAGAACATAATTTGCGCAGCGTCCCACGATGACACAGGAGCCTTCGGCTGCAAATTTACGAATCACATCAGACTGGGCCAAAAACAAACGGTCGGTCATTGGCAGCTCAACGGTTGGTGAAAAATGCCCGGCACCAAAGAATGAACTGGTGGCAATGGAATACAACAGGGAGTTGGTTGGAGTTTCTTCCAGATCCTTAACCATTTCCGGATTAATACCGCTTTCCTTAGCGCCTTCATCAATAAGCTCCTGATCATAAAACGGAATCTCCAGTGCTTTTGCCAGTTTCTTACCAATGTTTCTTCCTCCGCTGCCAAACTGACGGGCAATGGTTATAATAATACGTTCACTCATGTCAGCTTCCCCCTTTATTCATTGATTTCTAATTCTAGTTTACCTGTTTTTGCCAATAAATTCAAGTGTTTCATTTCAAACATGACTAAAATCAAGGCTAACAAAAATGCCATGGCATCTGCAATCGGCCCTGCATATAGGGCGCCGGTGACACCCGTAAAGGCGGGAAGAATGATAAACAGCGGTATCAGAAAAAGAATCTGCCTTGACAGCGAAATCAAGGTAGCCTTTAACGGTTTACCGATGGCCTGAAAAAAGATCGAGGTTACCATCTGAAAACCGTTTAAAAAGCAGACTGACAGAAAAACACGAAAGGTCCTGAGTGCAAAATCATTGTACAATGCGTCCTCCTGTCCAAAAATATTGACGATGCCCTGTGTACAAAATTGAAACAGCACAAATCCGATACAGGCAAACACCGTCGCAATTCCCGCAGACATAAAAAAGGTTTTCTTCACACGATCGTAATTCTGAGCTCCGTAATTATAACCAATGATTGGCTGTGAGCCCACGCCGATTCCAATAAGGATGGACATCAGAATCTGGTTTACCTTCATGACAATACCAATGGCAGATAAAGGGATCTCCGCGCCATATGGAGACATTGCGCCGTAATATGCCAACACATTGTTGGTCACAATGACGACGACCGTAACTGCCAGCTGGTTTACACAGCTTGAAATGCCAAGCGAGCAGACCATCTTGCAAATTTTTCCCTTTAGCTTCAGATACTCTTTTTTTAAGGTAATATTTTTAAAGCGCACCAGATAAAACATCGTAATGACAAAGGTGGCAATCTGTCCAAGAATTGTCGCAAAAGCAGCACCCGAGACGCCCCACCCAAAGATAAAAATAAATACCGGGTCCAGAATAGTGTTGATAATAGCGCCTACAATCATAGCAGCCATCGAAAAACGCGGACTTCCGTCTGCACGAACAACTGAATTTAACCCCGCGCCCACCAGTACAAAAGGCAGACCAATAACGATAACGCGGGTATAGGCTTCAGCATAAGGAAAAACAGTTTCCGTTGCACCAAACAGATGCAGCATCGGTTTTAACAAGAGCATCCCAAAAACAAAAAAAAGAATTCCAGCAATCGTCAGCATGGTAATCGTATTTCCCACACCTCTGGCGGCTTCCTCATTTTTCCCTTCGCCCAGCTTCAGACTGAAATAAGCCGCACACCCGTCACCGATAAGCAACGCGATGGCCAGAGAGATGGTTACCAGCGGAAAAGCCACATTTGTGGCGGCGTTTCCAAGGTATCCTACCCCCTGCCCAATAAATATCTGGTCAACAATATTATAGAGTGCATTGACAAGCATTGACACAACGCAGGGCACTGCAAATTTAGCGATAAGCTTTCCGATTCGCTCAGTCGCAAAATACGAACTATCCTGTTTCTTAATCATTTCTTCCGACATACTTTTTCCTCTCTTCTTCTTAAGTAAAAGCTAGTTAATGGTTTCATGTGAAACTAATTATAAATTTAAAACTGTTTAATGTCAAATGAAAAATAAAAAAAATCCGTCATCATGACGGATTCAGCATATCAAAAACCTCAAGAGATGGAGCCTTTTACCGAAGGAAGAAAAAGGTGTCCTGCGGGCACTGCATTTACACCTGTATTTTCTTCAATAAAAAAGACGCTTAATCTCCCCAGTGTCCGGCATTTCTGGTAAAAAGGCGTGATTCCCGACCGTTTACCGCAGCGCTTGGACCCTTTTTCTTATCTGGATAAAGGGCGCAGTCTCGGCCTGCGCCACTTCTTTGGCAGATTGAATCCGTCATCATGACAGATTTATAATTTTCTTACCGCGTTGCCCGGTAATACGCATAGGTCATAGGCTCTGACTTGTGAAAAGCTTCGCCGCCGACAACTTTGCCGATAAACATATTGTGTGTTCCAAGGTCAACCGTTTTTTCTACCTCCAGCTCAATAAAGCATAAGGTATTTGGCAGGCCAGGACACCCTGTTTTTTCACCTGTAATATAAGAAACATCTTTAAATTTATCTACGGTGTGACCACTCTGAAAACCAAAATGCGTTACCAGATCATGGTTATTCTGGCCAAGGACCGAAACGCCAAACACACCGGATTTTTCGATCATTTCAGCTGTGCGGGTTCCTTTGTTAATGCACACACTGCCGCGCAGCGGCGTGTCCGTAATCTGAATGAAGCTGTTCGAGGTCATGCCGTTAATTTTGTCCCCATCCTTTGAAGAAATGATATATAATCCATAGCTGACATTAAACAGCAGGCTTTGCAGCTTATCCTTTTCTTCTTTAGAAAGACCATCCTCGGGCTCATCCTCTACCAGCACAAATTTATCCGGTCCCACGCCACAGATCGGGCATTTTTCCGGCGGTGTATCCCCTTCATGAATATAATTACAGACTGTGCAGCGCCATCTTTTAGGCTTTTCTTCTTCAATTAATTCAAATTTATCCGGTCCCACACCGCAGATCGGGCACTCCGCGGGCGGTGTATCCCCTTCATGAATATAACCGCAGACCGTACATCTCCATTTTTTCAAAGTATTCACCACTTTCTTTTAATTTTCTACTCTCAATAATAAAACATTTTAGAATAATTTTAATTTAAAAAACAGTCTTTGTCAATTCTATTATATACCCATTTTTACTTTTTATAAACAAACAACGAAATATTCTCATATTTTTCCATTTAAAAAAAAGCCTCATTAAAGAATGAGGCTTTTTCCGATTATTCATAATAAATTTCATCAATTGGTTTTCCAGCCGGAACCATCGGGTATACACCCTCTTCCTTGGAAATATTGCAATGAACAAGCACCGGCTCCTTCATATCTTTGATCTTTTCAAGCGCATCATCCAGCTCTTCAAGGCTGTTAACCTCAAAGCCCTTGATGCCGCTGGCAGCCGCCAGCTGAAGATAGTCCGTAGTTCCCTGATCTAAATCGGTCTGGGCATAACGTTTTTCATTGAAAAGCTTCTGCCATTGACGCACCATGCCAAGCGTCTGGTTATCAAAGAGGAATATCTTGATGGGCAGGTTATAACGCTTCACCGTAATAAGCTCCTGACAATTCATACGGAAGCTTCCATCGCCTGCAACCAGGATAACATCTTTATCCGGTTTAGCAAGCTGAACACCCACCGCAGCGCCTAAGCCAAAGCCCATGGTGCCAAGCCCGCCGGAGGTAACATATTGGCCTGGGAATTTAAATTTCCAATACTGGCCAACCCACATCTGATGCTGGCCAACCTCGGTTACAACATAAGCGTCCTTGAAAACATCGTTGATATGCTCCAGCATATTTTTAGGATTGTATTCATTTTTAGGCCGTTCAGGCAGCGGCCATTCCGCGATCTGTTTATACCATTCAGGATGCTTCTTCTCTTCCACCAGCTTAGAGAGCGCTGGCAGCACATCCTTGATATTAGCCTGAATATGAACATTAACCTGAATATTCTTTTCAAACTCTGTCGGGTCAATATCAATGTGAATAATTTTTTTATCCCGCATAAATTCATTAATATTACCGGTTACACGGTCACTGAAACGGGCACCTATGGCGATCAGGGTATCACAATTGATCACCGCTAAGTTGCACTCCTGAGAACCATGCATTCCGACAAAGCCCAGTGAAAGCGGATTATCTCTCGGGATACAGCCCAGGCCCATCAGGGAATTAGCAACAGGAATCCCAGCTTTTTCCGCAAAAGCGACCAGCTCTTCGCTTGCGCCAGATTTTAAAACACCGCCGCCGGCATAGATCATTGGCCGTTCAGCACGGTTAATAAACTCCGCGGAACGAACCAGCGCGTCGCGGCTCGGCGTTGGAAAATAGTTTACAGGCTTCCGCTCATCGCTCAGAGGAACATACTCTGTTTCAGTCATAAAGATATCTTTTGGGATATCAATGACGACAGGACCCGGCCGTCCTGTAGATGCAATGTTAAATGCCTCGTAAATGGATGGCGCCAGCATGGAGACATCTCTTACCTGAAAGCTGTGCTTTGTAATCTGCATCGTTACGCTGACAATATCAATTTCCTGAAAAGAATCCTTTCCTAACAAGGATTGTGCCACTTGTCCGGTAAAAACAACCAAAGGCACAGAGTCCAGATAAGCATTGGCAATTCCGGTAATGGCATTGGTGGCTCCCGGACCAGATGTCGTAATCGCAACACCCACCTTGCCGCTGACACGGGCATAGCCGTCAGCCGCATGAACACCATTTTGTTCATGACATGGCTCGATCTGAGCAATTTTATGATCCATCCGGTAGAAAGCATCAAAAAGTGGTATGACAACGCCGCCCGGGAAAGAGAAAACATGTTCAACTCCCAATTCTTCGAGACAGCGTACGACAATCTCTGATCCTAATAATTTTTCTGCTTTTTTCATAGTTCTCTCCTCTATTTCTCTGGTTAACGGCAAATATAAATCAATCGTACTGCCTAAAATAATATCTGGCAGTACGATATTTTATAAGAGCCGCTAGCCTTGACTATTCTAAAATAGCTCCCTTATTTGCAGAAGACACAAGCTTTGCATAACGGGCCAGGTAACCCGTTTTAATTTCCGGTTCTTTTGGCGTCCAGCCCTCCCTGCGTTTAGCCAGTTCTTCCTCACTGACCTTCAGCTCAATGCTGCGGTTAGGAATATCAATGGAAATGATATCGCCTTCCTCTACAAAAGCGATTGGGCCGCCGGCCGCCGCTTCTGGTGAAACATGACCGACACAGGCGCCTCTGGTGGCGCCGCTGAAACGGCCATCTGTAATCAACGCAACAGAGCTGCCAAGCCCTCTTCCCATGATGGCAGAAGTTGGATTCAGCATTTCGCGCATGCCCGGGCCGCCTTTTGGTCCTTCATAGCGGATAACCACTACATCGCCAGCGTTAATCTGATCATTATTAATGGCCTCCTGTGCTGCTTCCTCGCTCTCAAACACTCTGGCAGGGCCTTCATGCTTGAGCATTTCCGGTACGACCGCGGACTGCTTAACCACACAGGTATCTGGTGCCAGACTTCCTTTCAGAACCGCAATACCACCGGTTTTGCTGTAAGGATTTTCGACAGGGCGAATAACCTCAGGATTCAGATTACGAACCCCTTCGATATTTTCGCCCACTGTTTTTCCTGTGACCGTGATTAAATCTGTTTTTAACAGACCAAGCTTGTTGATTTCACTCATAACCGCATAAATCCCACCAGCGGCGTTCAGGTCTTCCACATAGGTATGGCCCGCAGGCGCCAAATGACACAGATTCGGTGTTTTCTCGCTGAGCTCGTTGGCAATTTCCAGATTCAGATCCACACCACATTCATGGGCAATCGCCGGCAGGTGCAGCATCGAATTCGTGCTGCAGCCCAGTGCCATATCCATTGTCAATGCGTTTCTGAAAGCATCCGCTGTCATAATATCCTTTGGACGAATATCCTTTTCGAGCAGTTCCATGATCTGCATACCCGCGCGTTTTGCCAGACGCAGACGTTCGGAATAAACGGCCGGGATTGTGCCGTTACCCCGCAGACCCATCCCCAAAACCTCAGTCAGGCAGTTCATGCTGTTAGCAGTATACATCCCCGAGCAAGAGCCACAGGTCGGGCAGGTGTTACATTCATATTCTTCCAGTGTTTCCTGAGACATTTTCCCAGCAGTATAAGAGCCTACCGCTTCTGACATACTGGAAAAGCTTGTTCTCAGATCACCTACCCGTCCGGCCAGCATTGGGCCGCCGCTGACGAAAATAGCAGGCAGATTAAGGCGGGCTGCCGCCATTAAAAGTCCGGGAACATTTTTATCGCAGTTCGGAATCATTACCATAGCGTCAAAGGCGTGGGCCATTGCCATGGCTTCGGTAGAGTCGGCAATCAGATCTCGGGTAACCAGAGAATATTTCATTCCCTGATGGCCCATTGCTATTCCATCACAGACAGCGATTGCTGGAAATTCCAGGGGAACGCCGCCAGCCAGACGAACGCCGGCTTTTACGGCTTCTGTAATTTTATCGAGATTCATATGCCCCGGAACGACTTCATTATAAGAGTTAACAACACCAATCAAGGGTCTTGTCATTTCTTCTTCAGTCAGGCCAAGCGCTCTCAGAAGCGCCCGTTTCGGCACATTCTGCATTCCTGATTTTACGGAATCACTACGCATAATTTTTCTCCTTATTATTATAAATTAGAAATAATTCTCTCACCCATTTCGACACAGCCGACAACATTGCTATTGTCACCGGCAATATCGCCAGTGCGGTAACCCTGGGCAAGTGTCTTTTTCACTGCCTCCTCAATATTATCTGCCTCGTCCGAAAGGCCTAAGGAATAGCGCAGCATCATTGCAACAGACAGCACTGTGGCAATCGGGTTGGCCTTATCCTGCCCAGCGATATCTGGCGCTGAGCCATGGATCGGTTCATACATGCCAAACTTGCCTTCACCCAGGCTGGCCGAGGGCAGCATCCCAATCGACCCAGTAAGCATGCTGGCCTCATCGGATAAAATGTCGCCGAAAAGATTTCCTGTCAAAATAACATCAAACTGGTGCGGATTAATGACAAGCTGCATGGCCGCATTATCGACATACAGGTGATCCAGCTCGACATCTGGATATTCCTTGGCAATTTCAAGAACCACTGAACGCCAGAAGCGTGAGGTTTCAAGGACATTTGCCTTGTCGACACTGGTTACTTTTCCGCCGCGCTTTTTCGCGCTGTCAAAGGCTACCCGGGCAATTCTTTCTACCTCTGGCCGTGTGTAATTCATTAAGTCAGAGGCGCCGAAATCGCCGTCTTTTTTCTTTTCTCCAAAATATACATCGCCAGTCAGCTCACGGACGACTAAAACGTCCAGGCCATCGCCAATAATCTCAGATTTTAACGGCGAAGCGTCTCTCAGTTCTTCAAAAAGCATGGCTGGTCTCAGGTTCGCGAACAGGCCAAGAGCCTTGCGAATGCCTAAGAGGCCGGCCTCTGGTCGCTTGTCCCCTGGCAGGTTATCCCACTTTGGACCGCCGAGGGCACCTAACAATACAGCGTCACTGGCTTTACAGATATCCACCGTTTTCTGCGGAAGCGGTGTGTCGCAGGCATCAATAGCTGCGCCCCCTGCCAGAACTTCTGTATAGTCAAAGGTATGATTGTACTTTTCACCAATTTTATCCAGCACTTTCATGCTGGCTTCTACGATTTCAGGACCGATTCCGTCCCCTTTAATAACTGCTATTTTATAATTCATTGATTTTTCTCCTCTGTAACCTACTCAATTTTTTTCAAAGCACAGGCTGGAAATCCAGCCTGTATATAATGAAGCTAAATGAGATTCTCGTTGACGTAATTTACCAGGCCGCCTGCTGCGATCAGCTTCTGCATAAATTCAGGGAATGCCTGTCCCTGGAAGCTCTGTCCCTTGGTCACGTCAGTGATAACGCCAGAGTCGAAATCCACTTCTACTTCGTCGCCTGCTTCAATCGCTGCCACCGCTTCCGGACATTCCAGAATCGGCAGCCCGATATTGATGGAATTGCGATAAAAAATACGCGCAAAGCTATTGGCGATTACACAGGAGACGCCTGAGGCTTTGATGGCAATGGGCGCATGCTCTCTTGAAGAGCCGCAGCCAAAATTATCATCAGCGACGATGATATCGCCGTCCTCCACGCGTTTTATAAAATCCTTATCAATATCCTCCATACAATGCTCCGCTAATTCCAGAGGATCGCTGGTGTTCAGGTATCTTGCGGGAATAATAACGTCTGTATCAACATTGTTGCCATATCTAAATACTTTTCCTTTTGCTTTCATGATGCGTTCCTCCTTTTTATAATTCTTCTGGTCCGGCAATACGGCCCAGGATAGCAGATGCCGCCGCAACCTCGGGGCTCGCCAGATAGACTTCCGAGTCCACATGGCCCATGCGTCCGACAAAGTTACGGTTTGTTGTGGAAACACAGCGTTCTCCCGCTGCCAGAATCCCCATATGTCCGCCCAGGCATGGCCCGCAGGTCGGTGTGCTCACCGTTGCGCCCGCTTCAATAAAGTCTTTTAAATATCCCGCTTCCATACAATCCAGGTAAATCTGCTGAGTTGCTGGAATAATCAAAACACGGATTCCTTTGGCAACATGCTTACCGCGCATCAGATCTGCGGCCTTTTTAAAGTCTGAGAAACGTCCATTGGTGCATGAGCCGATAACAACCTGGTCAATCTTAACCGGTTCAGTAATTTCATCAACGGTTTTAGTGTTTTCAGGCAAGTGCGGGAATGCCACCGTAGACTTGATATCTGCCAGATTAATATCGTACACAGCGTCATACTCGGCGTCGGCGTCTGCTTCAAAGGCCTTGTATTCCTTGGTGGAATGTTCCTTCATATATTCGATGGTCTTATCGTCGACAGGGAAGATACCATTTTTACCGCCAGCTTCAATGGCCATATTTGCAATGGTGAAGCGATCATCCATCGTCAGGCTTGACACACCCTCTCCGGCAAATTCCATTGATTTATAAAGCGCACCATCCACACCAATCATTCCGATAATGTGAAGAATCAGGTCTTTTCCTGAAACACCTTCTTTGAAAGCGCCAGTCAGATTGAATTTAATGGCAGACGGCACCTTAAACCAGGCTTTACCGGTTGCCATACCAACCGCCATGTCGGTAGAACCCACACCGGTTGAGAAAGCCCCAAGCGCACCATAGGTACAGGTGTGAGAATCTGCCCCAATCACGACATCGCCGGCAACAACCAGCCCCTTTTCCGGCAGCAGAGCATGCTCTACACCCATTTCGCCGATTTCAAAATAGTTGGTGACATCCTGCTCACAGGCAAAACAGCGCACCTGTTTGCACTGCTCCGCAGCCTTAATATCCTTGTTCGGCGCAAAATGGTCTGGGACCAGCGCAACCTTGTCTTTGTCAAAAACGGTTTCCTTATTAATATTTTTAAAAACATTGATGGCTACCGGTGAGGTAATATCATTCCCCAACACCAGGTCCAGGTCTGCCATGATCAAATCACCCGGTTTTACGGATTCCAGACCAGCATGTGCCGCCAATATTTTCTGAGTCATTGTCATACCCAAAATGATCACTCTCCTTCTTAATTTATATAAATTTAAACTCTTTCAATTTTCTTTCCATATCGTTGAGAAGCTTGTACTCAATCGAATCGATTAACGCGATAAGGCTGGCTTCAATAACGTCAGTGGAAACGCCGACGTTTGTCCAGATATCCTCGCCATCTGTGCTTTCGATTAAAACACGGACTTTCGAGGCTGTCGCGCCTTTATCAATCACGCGGACCTTAAAGTCTGTGAGGCGAACCTCCTTAATTTTGGGATAAAAGACCTCCAGAGCTTTTCTGAGCGCTTTATCCAAAGCATTTACAGGGCCGTCACCTTCAGCAGCGTTGATTTCAGACTGTCCCTCAACATTGACCTTTACAACGGCAGAAGCGCTGAGTGCCCGGCCTTCAACAGGCTTTTCACCGATGGTTTTAAAATCTTCAATCTGAAAAAACGGCCGGTATTTTCCAAGTTCTTTGCGAATCAAAAGCTTGATACTGCTCTCAGCACCTTCAAATTGATAGCCCTGATACTCGAGCTCTTTAATTTTGTCCATCACCCGCGTGGTTTCTTCTGATTTTTTTGTCAGGCTTGGATCAATTTCATTGATCAGCTGGATAATGGTACTGCGCCCGGCAACCTCTGACATTAAAATCCGCCGCTGGTTCCCTACAGACTCTGGTGGAATATGCTCAAAGGAAGTCGGCGCTTTTAATACCGCGTCAATATGCATGCCGCCCTTATGAGCAAAGGCGCTTTTACCCACAAAGGGTTCTCGCCCGGACAAAACATAATTGGAAATTTCCGCGATACGGATGGCCGAGCTGGTCAGCTTTTCCATTGACTCTGGGCTCAGGCAGTCATACCCCAGCTTTAGCTGAAGATTGGGAATAATCGAAGAAAGATTGGCGTTTCCACATCGTTCTCCATAGCCTAAAAAGGTTCCCTGCACCTGTCTTGCACCGGCCTGTACTGCCATAATACTATTTGCTACGCCCAGACCACTGTCATTATGGCAATGAATGCCGACGGCAATGCCGACTTCACTGGCAACATGCTTTACAATCTCCATGATTTCCATGGGGAGAGTACCGCCGTTGGTATCACAAAGGGCGACGCATTCGGCTCCGCCGCGCTCAGCTGCTTTCAGAACCTCAACAGCATATGCCGGGTCCATCTTGTAGCCGTCAAAGAAATGTTCTGCGTCAAAGGTTACAGCTTTTCCATTCGCTTTTAGAAAAGCCATCGTATCCTCAACCATCGCAAGATTTTCGTCCAGTGTCGTTTTAATAATCTCTGTGATATGAAAAGGCCACGCTTTTCCAAAAATAGCAACCGCCGGTGTATCCGCCTGGATAATCGCCTGGAGGTTTGCATCATCTTCCACATCAATGCCGCTTCTTCTTGTACTGCCAAATGCGCACAGCTTTGAATGCTTCAGTTCAATATCCTTAACGCGTTCAAAAAACTCGATATCCTTTGGATTTGATCCCGGGTTGCCCGCTTCGATGATATCAATGCCTACCCGGTCCAGCGTTTCCAGCACCCGGATTTTATCCTCTACAGAAAAGGATATTCCTTCTGCCTGGGCTCCATCCCTAAGGGTAGAATCGAATAAAATTATTTTTTCGGACATTCTTGTTCCTCTTTCTACTCTCCGTTACGAAGGGATTTTAGCAATTTGTTTATTTTATGAAAGAAGGCAAAAGGATAACCTTCTGCCTTCTTGGTGAATAAGCGTTAACTGGACAATCAGTCAGCCCAGGTCATCATCTTTCTCAATTCTGCACCGACTTTTTCAAGCTGCTGTTCGGACTCAATCCGTCTCTTCGCATTAAAATATGGTCTGCCGCATTTGTTTTCAAGTAACCAGTTTTTAGCAAAAGTACCTTCCTGAATGTCTCTTAATACTTCTCTCATGGCTTCTTTTGTGTCCTCGGTAATGATCTTTGAGCCTGTGACATAGTCGCCGTATTCAGCAGTATCAGAGATGGAATAACGCATCATGGAGAAACCACCCTTGAAGATCAGGTCAACGATCAGTTTCATTTCGTTGATACATTCAAAGTATGCGCTTTCCGGTTCGTAGCCGGCTTCTACCAATACTTCAAAGCCTGCCTTCATCAACGCTGTAACGCCGCCGCATAAAACAGCCTGTTCGCCAAATAAATCTGTTTCTGTTTCTTCGCGGAAGCTGGTTTCAAGAATACCGGATCTCGCACCGCCGATAGCTTTTGCGTAAGCCAATCCGATATCATGAGTATTACCAGATGGGTCCTGCTCAACGGCAATCAGCATTGGAACACCTTCACCCTTTTCAAACTGGCTTCTTACAGTATGACCCGGAGCTTTTGGCGCGATCATAAATACATTTACGCCTGCCGGTGGAACAATCTGTTTGAAATGGATGTTAAAACCGTGAGCAAATGCCAGGTAGTTGCCGTCTTCCAGATTTGGTTCAATCTCGGTTGCGTAAATCTGAGCCTGTTTTTCATCTGGAAGCAATACCATGATGACATCAGATTCTTTTACCGCTTCGGCGACAGTTTTGACTGTAAGGCCCGCTGCTTCAGCCTTAGGCCAGGATTTGCTGCCTTCATATAAACCGATGCGCACATCCACTCCGGATTCTTTCATATTTAAAGCGTGAGCATGTCCCTGGCTGCCATAACCGATAACAGCTACTTTCTTACCATCTAATAAACCTAAATTACAATCTTTGTCATAAAATAATGTTGCCATTTTTTTAGTTCCTCCTAAAAAACTCTTAAGAATAATTTTTTATATAAAAAAACCGCCTCTTTGTATACAATTCTGTCATTGTATAAAAAGAGGCGGATAATATATACATATCCACGGTACCACTCTTCTTTAAAACAGCCTCACGGCCATTTCCTCTTCAGGTCGGAACAGACATCTGTCTTTCTTAACCCTAGTCATTTAACGCTGACACTCCTGTTACAGGATAACGGCTTCCCCTACTAGTTTGGTAAACTTTCAGGTCAGCAGCTCGCAAGTGAGTATTACATACCCCTTTATTGTTGGCATCACACCATTCGCCAACTCTCTGGAATAAAGACCTACGGTATCTTTCTCTTGGTCATAGCTGTTAGATATTTTTGATGTTGAAAAGATTATATCTGTTTCTAAAACCTTTGTCAACACTTATTTTTGCTTGTTTTAATTTTAACAACCTGAAACCGCTTACCCCCAATGGAATTATTTTTATTTTATCACTTTAGAGGCTTAAATCTTAAAAGCACAGCGAAAAGACTTTTATTTTACTATGCCTCTTTCCGCTGTGCCATTGTTTTATCTAACGGTTATTTTGAAAAAAACGTTCAAGCAGTTCCTGGCATTTCTCCTCACAGATACCGGAATAAATTTCCGTTGCATTTGAAAGCATTGGATGCTTTCCCAACTCTGCCGTTGTCTCGACACCGCCAAACCGCGTTTCCCATGTCCCGTAAACCAGTTTCCTGATTCGGCTTTGAATAACTGCCCCCATACACATGGGGCACGGTTCCGCTGTCACATAAAGTTCACAGTCGTCCAGACGCCATCGTCCAAGTTTTTTTGAAGCCTCACGAATAACAAGCATCTCGGCATGTGCCGTTGGGTCCTGCAGCGTTTCTTTCTGGTTGTGGGCCGCTGCTATGATCTCTCCATTGTGCAGGATCACTGCCCCAACAGGCACCTCACCTTCTTCGATGCCCCTTTCAGCCTCCTCTATTGCTTTAGACATAATATCCTGCATGGTCATCCCTATAGGAATTTCAAGAGTCTGGTCGCATTTCTCCTCTCGGGATTTGATCTCCCCAGCGGACTGCTCTTCTGCTTGGCTGCTGCTTGGCTGTTCTGTTATTTCCTCGACGACAAGACCGCAGCTCTCAGCTGCCAGCACACGTCCGGAATCTCCAGGGATTTCAACACTGCCGTCACACTCCACAATTTCGTCGTTGTACAGATCCCTGAACTTTCCTCTCAAGTCATGGTGCTCAACTCTGACAGAATTCTCCTCGCTGTTAAACAGGGCGTAGACCTGTTCATTTTCAAAACGCCTCATGAATCCCATTTGCTGCGATTTTACAAATAATTCTTTATAATCGCCATAACGGATGGCTCTCGACGCCCTTCTAACCGCAGCCATACGGCAGATTTTCTGATATAAATCACAGTGCTCGTCAAAATGCATGCTTTCATAATTTGGTCTGAGCGGCGCGTCTGTCCCATTCCCTTTTACACCCTTGGCGCCCTGTTCGCTGCCATAGTAAATCGAAGGAATCCCCGGCATGGTATAAAGCATCAGATAAAGCGGATACAACCACGCTTCACGGGTCAGGGTTGAGGCCACCCGGTCTACATCATGGTTGTCCACAAAATTGAAAGTATAAAAGCTTTTGTAAATGCCATACTCGCCAAAAAGGCGGTTCAGGGAAAAGGAAATCTCAAAGTAGTTTTTGGTATTCAGGCTGGAATACAACCCTTTGTAGTCCTCATAATTGGTTACAGAATCAAGATGCCCCTCCTGTACCAGCACATTATAATCGCCGTGGACACTCTCACCGACAAACCAGAAGTCCTGCTTCAAATTTTTGGAAAAATCACTAAGCTCTCTTAAAAACTCAGTGTTCATAACGTTGGCAGCATCCATCCGGACGCCGTCTATATGAAATGTTTCAATCCAAAAACGCATGACTTCTTTTAAATAATCCTTTACCTCTGGATTATAAAGGTTCAGTTTGACAAGATTGTCATGCCCCGCCCAGTTTTCATAGCTAAGGCCATCGTTAAAGCTGTTATTTCCCCAAAAATTAACGCCGAGGAACCAATCTTTATAACGCGAGTTTTCCCGGTTCTGTTTCATATCCTGAAAGGCAAAAAAATCCCTTCCTACATGATTAAAAACACAGTCCAGCACCACCTTAAAACCACTGTCATGGAGTTTGTTCATAAGCGCCGCTAAATCTTCATTTGTGCCCAGACGCCTGTCAACCGTATAATAGTCTGTTGTGTCGTATCCATGCGATACTGAACTGAACAGAGGCCCAAGCAAGATCGTATTAATGCCCAGCTTTTTTAAGTATTCCAGAAGATTCTCTATTTTCCAGAGGCGGTGCTTTGTTTGTCCGCACTGCTCCTGGTATTCTTCAGCTCCGGCAAAGCCCATCGTAAAAATGTGATATACATTAAAGTCGCCAAAATCCATAAGGTTCCTCCTGTTAATGCTGTTTTCTTTTGATTATAACACTTTTTCCTTTAATATTATGTAATTTTCTCAACCTTAACAGGTTTTTCTTTTAATAAATATATCGCATCGCAGATCTTTGTAAGCTCATTCCGGTTATGGCTTACATAGATAACTGTTTTGGGATCTTGCCGCCAAAGGCGTTTGAAATCTTCAGCCATACGGTCCTTAAGCTCATAGTCCAGACTGCTGAAGGGCTCATCCATCAACAACAGGCTCGAAGGATAACAAAAAGCCCTGGCTATGGAAACACGCTGGCGCATTCCGCCGCTCAGAGCTTTTGGATAATAATCTGCATACTCTGCCAAGCCCACCATTTCAAGAATGGGTGCCACGGTCGATTCCTGCTCTTTATCCAGTACAAAGCACAGATTTTGTTTAACCGTCCGCCAGGGTAAAAGGCGGTCCTCCTGAAAAATATAAGAAACCTTCCCATCCTCTACACCTTCAATAATGCCGCTGTCTGGAGCTGTGACGCCAGCCAGAAGGTTCAGCAGCGTGGTTTTTCCGCTGCCCGACGGCCCCATAATTCCGGTGATCTTATTTTCTGGAAATTTTATACTGAAATCACGATAAATCACTTCATTTCCATAAGCCTTTGTCAGGTTTTCTATTTTAATATCCATAATCGTCACCGGCCTTTATTTTTCTCAAAAACCAAACAGTCAGTTTTTCAAGGGTAAAACTGCATATTACGACAATCAGCGTCCATGAGAACAGCGTCTCTGTTTCCAGATATACTTTAGCATAGTATAAATTCATCCCCACAGACGGGAGGGCATTGGCTAAGACCTCAGAGGTTACGGTTGATCGCCACCCCATTCCGATAACATTCATTAAAGCAGAAGCGAAGTAAGGCTTTAATGTGGGCAGATAGATATCTTTTAATACACGCTTAAAGGGCACATGGTACAGCGCCGCCATCTCCAGAAGGTTTCTGCTGGTATTTTGGATGCCCTCCACCACATTCGTCCAGGTAATGGGAAAACAGACAAGAAAGGTGACCATCAGCGGTACCCAGCCTGACTTGATCCAAAGGTTAATCAAAATACTGACCGACACTACCGGCAGCGTCCTCACAACTGTGACAAACGGCAGCATCAGTTCATAAAGAACACGGTTAAGACCGCTGAGCATTCCGACCACTGCCCCAAGCGCCACAGAGACAGCAATCCCGCCAAAAACCCGGATTAAGGTCATTCCAAGATCTTCAAAAAATCCGGCTTCACCAACGACTCCAGCCACACCGGTCAAGGTTGTCCACGGCGATGGAAGAACGAGGCTGTTTCCCACCATACTGGCTCCAAGCTCCCAAATACCAATCCAAAAAAGGATTGCCAGAAGTTTTAAAACTCCTGGCGGCATTTTTTTAATATGTGAGTCCGTAGAAATCTTCACCCGGTACCTTTCCTCCTACCGATTTTGGTTCAAAAGAAACCAGAACATCAAAGTATTTCTGCAGGTCTCCTTTGGCGTCAGACGGTGTAATAAAAACAATACTGCAATTTGGAATAGCTTTCTGAGCCATCTGCTGATTATCCATAATTTTTGCTTCCACAACATCATTGGCAGCGCGCTCATCAGCAACATTGACCGTTTCAACCGAGGTTTTATATGCCTCCATGAACTTTTTGACAATCGTTGGGTTCTTTTCAGCCCATTCCTTGTTTACTACTACACAGCCCATCTCCAGCTTTGTTCCGTCTGTAGCTTTCTCCCAGGCATCCGTCATGTCGACAGCCAACTTCAAGTTTTCATTCTTAGCAAGAGTCGCTGTGGCAAAAGGCTGCGGCAGCATGGCAATGGAGCCTTCTCCAGACGCAAGCTTCGCGGCCGCTTCACTGTGTTCCCCAAACCATTCAATGGTTACGTCAGTCCCTGGTGTCAGGCCATTTTTATCTAACAGATAGTTTAAGACATATTCCGGTGTAGAACCCTGCCCGGTAGCGTAAACCGTCTTTCCTCTGAGATCCGCCATGGAATTAATATTCTCACTTTTATCCGCTACTATTGATAAAGTTCCCAATGTGTTCACAGCACCCAAAATAACTTTACCCTCTGTTTTATTATACAGGGTGGCCGCCAGATTGGTTGGCACTGCCGCGATCTGATAATCACCATTGATGATTCCCGCTGTCACCTGGTCGGGGGCTGTGGCGATTGTCCATTCAGGCTCTACCTGCTCTCCCAGTTCAACACCTTCGGCGATCATTTCGGCCATGCCCATTCCTGTTGGGCCAGACAACGCAGCAATTTTAACTGTCTGTGGCTCTGGTTTTGGTTCTTCCTCTACCTGCTTCGTTGAGCAGCCAGCACTCATTAAAACTACTGCCAAAAGGCATCCGACAAACGCAAGCCATCTTTTTTTCTTCATTTCAAAACTCCTTTAAACGTTATTTCGAATGTATACCCATAAAAATCAAAAAACTTCCAGCCGGGGCAGGAAGTATGCAACCTAAAAGAAACCCATGCACAACATGCGTTTTTTGATTTCATCTTCCTTTCAAATCAGGCTGCTAAACCTTCTCTGTTAGGGTATTTCATCTTTTTTAGTATATCACAGCTCCAATATTCTGGCAAGGATTACATTTCCACTCTTTTCAGCGTTATTTTTACACAAAAAACAGCGAAAACAGAACTGCAAAGTCTGCTTTCGCTGTTTTAAACTTATTGAGATATATTATTAAGAATTTCCAGTACTTCATCAGCGGTTGGCATGAGAGGTGTTGTCTGAGTGCAGGTATCTACCAGAGCATTCTCTGCAAGCTGACGTTTTCCAGCTTCAAACTCATTTCTATCCATTCCCCATGCAATCAGAGAAGTAGGCATTTCCATTTTTTCCATAATATCCCGGATGTACACGATCAGCTTATCCACAGCAACTCTGGCCGTGTCTGTAAAAGGTGCGATACCCGTAACCTTAGCGAGCTGTGCGTAACGATTCAGACATCCCTCATCGCGGCTGTTAAAAGTAACCACATGCGGCAGTAAAATCGCATTGGCCAGTCCATGCGGAATATGAAACATACCGCCCAGGTTATGTGCAATGCCATGATTAATGCCCAGTCCCGCTTTATTGAAGGCCATACCTGCCATGGTTGACGCTACCTGCATCTGTTTACGGTGGTAAGTATTGTCTGGATCGTTATATGTGATCAGAAGCGACTGTGTAATAATCTGAACAGACTTTTCAGCGAAACAATCTGAAAAATTATCTCTTCCCTGGGCTACATAAGCTTCCAGAGCATGTGTTAATACGTCAATACCAGTATTGGCCACGATCGGCTTGGGGACGCTTCTTGTAAAATCCGGATTTAAAAGTGCCACAGCCGGCAGCATCATTGGATCTGCAAAAAGGTGCTTGACCTTTGCCTGTAAATCAGTGATAACCGTTGCGGCGGTTGCGTCTGACCCGGTACCGCTTGTGGTTGGAATCGCAATAAACTCAAAAACCTTCCCCGTTTGCCTGGCTGTAAAGAAAAGGATCGCTTTAGCGGCATCGATGGCTGATCCGCCGCCGAAGGCGACGATCACATCACAGCTGCTTGCCATGAGCCGCTTCATACCGGCTGCAACTTCTTCAAGTGGTGGGTCTGGCACCACATCTGTGAACAGTACAACTTTATTTGAATCGTCTATTTCTTTTAAAATCCGGGTTACAGACTGGTTTTCTGCCAGAAACTTATCGCAGACAATGAAGATTCCCTGATTCTTGTACTGATTAAAATATTCAAGGCAGTCAACGCCACTGATGACTTTTGTATTTAATTCAAAAACTTCCATATTACCCTCCTGGTATTTATCCATGGACATAAATCTTCCAAATAGAATATTAGTATTTTATCCTTTCAATTCACTTTTTAGAAGAAAAAATCCCGTCGACATCATATAAATTTTTATCATTAAAAAAGACCAAGGCCTGAGCATTGGTCTTTTTAATCTTTATAAAATCATTGAAGGGGTGTGGTCCTTATCTTCCGGTTTGTTTAATAAAACATCAAATTTCAGGTCGCATTCCGGCAAATCAACGCCAAGAGCCTCTTTAAGGACATCCTCAATCGTATCGACGAAAACAAAAGTCAGTTCATTTCGCACTTCTTCTGGAATATCCTCAACATCTTTCTGATTCTCTCTGGGAAGCAGCACTTTTTCAATGCCGCTGCGGTGAGCTGCGATAACCTTTTCTTTAATTCCTCCAACTGGCAGTACCTGGCCGCTCAGGGTAATCTCACCGGTCATAGACAGTTTGCTGTCTACCGGTTTTCCAAGAACTAAGGATGCCAGAGCAGTGGTTAAGGTTACACCCGCGCTTGGGCCATCCTTGGGTGTTGCACCGGAAGGCACGTGGATATGTGTATCGTAGGAGAAATAGTTAAACCCATTGCTTTCACCGCCGAGACGGGAACGAATCAAACTCATGGCAATGGTAGCACTTTCTTTCATGACATCGCCCAACTGGCCGGTTAAAGTCAGTTTTCCGTTTCCTGGCATAATAGTGGCCTCTGTAAAGAGGATTTCTCCGCCAACAGCAGTCCACGCCATACCGGTTACCACGCCAGGTTTATTGTTTTCACCCGCTTTTTCATGGCGACGTGTTTTATTGCCAAGAATTTCTCTTAGATTGTCTTTTGTAACTGCCAGCTCTTCACATTTTCCGGAAACGATACGTTCCGTTGCCACACGGGCAATTTTTGCCAATTGCTTGGTCAGTCCTCGGACACCCGCTTCTGCGGTATAGTCTTCAATGATCTGAAGCAGTGCTTCGTCGCTGATGGTCAGCTGACTTGCACTAAGACCATGGTCGTCCAATACCTTCGGAATCAGATGGTCCTTGGCAATATGCAGTTTCTCACGGTTTGTATAGCTGGAAAGTTCAATGATTTCAGCTCTGTCTAAAAGCGGTGCTGGAATGGTGCTCAGATCGTTGGCAGTCGCAATAAAGAAAACATCGGACAAATCATAGGGTACCTCCAGATAATGATCCGCAAAAGTATTATTTTGTTCTGGATCTAAAACTTCCAAAAGAGCCGCAGACGGGTCACCCTGGTTTGAAATACCCAGCTTATCAATTTCATCAAGGATGAAAACCGGATTCATGGTTCCCGCGTCATTGATTCCCTTGATAATGCGTCCAGGTAAGGCGCCAACATATGTGCGGCGATGGCCACGGATTTCAGATTCATCTCTGACGCCGCCAAGGCTGACACGTACGTACTCACGATCCAGCGCTTCAGCTATACTCTTTCCAAGGCTTGTTTTACCTGTTCCCGGAGGTCCGGCTAACAGCAGAATGGAGCCCTGTTTATCTTCTTTCAGCTTCATAACAGCTAAATGCTCAATGATACGTTTTTTCACATCATCGATACCATAATGGTGCGAGTCAAGCACATTTCTGGCTTTACCAATATCAATTTCCTTAATTTCACTGTGCCAAGGCAGCTCAAGCAATAAATCGAGATAATTCTGAATGACGTTAACCTCCGCACTTCCCTGGGCCGCAGCCTCCAGCTTTTTAAGCTCTTTCATCGCTACCTTGCGGACTTTTTCCGGCATATCGGATTCTTCGATGCGCTTTCTGTAATCTGCTTCCTCTTCCTCTTCAGTATCCATCTCGCCCAGCTCAGCGCGAATATTTTTCAGCTGCTCTCTGAGCATGGCTTCTCTGTAAGCTTTATCCTTCTGCTTGGAATACTTCTTGCTGATTTCAAGCTGCAGATGAACCGAATCCTTCTCGCGGATCACATAATCAATAAATTTAAGCGCCCGTTCTTTTTCTGAATCAATCTCCAAAAGCTCCTGCTTGCTGGAAATTGGAATCCCCATCATGGGAACAGTATAGCCGATTACCTCTTCAATCGAATGGAACCCTTCAAGCAGCTTGACAAAATAATCTGCTCCCTTAAAGTTACGTCCAATATCTCCCATGATACCTTTGATATAGTCAATCATTTCTGCCTGCTCGGTTTCATCCAAATCATGAATATCCTCGAGTTCATAATAATCGCCTACAAGTCCTTCACCATCGTTGGCAATATTGCTGACGCGCACCCTTCCTAATGTATTAATATCAATAATATATCCGTTGTCTGCACGTTGAATATTATCAAAGTTCAAAAGCACTCCAACAGAGTAAAAAGATTCACCCGTCAGGAGGTCGTATGCATGATAATCTTTTGTCGTTACGCCGACAGCCAAGGTGTCGTTGCGAACGATCAGTTTTTTTATATTTTGGCCAATCACTTCATTTACAAAAATACGGCTTGCCACACCAGGATAGATAACCGTCTCAGTAATTGGAATGATCGCTGTATGCTTCATTTCTAAATTCATAAATGTCCTCCTCAATTTTATTTAAATCCATAACGTCAATTCAGTTTATTCAACAGGGTTATGAGTGTATTAATTTCTGACTCATCCAGACAAGCTTCAATGCGTTCGATCAGCCGAAGCTGGGTCAGTTCCTCTGCCCGAGCAATGCGTTTTCCTTTGGGTGTCAGGTGGATGTAGCACACCCTTTTATCTTTATCTGATTTCTCTTTGTAAACACAATCCCAGGAAATAAACTTATTGATCACTTCCGTTATGGTTGGCTTAGAATTTGATGTAAAATCAGCCAGCTTGCTAAAGGTCATATTGTTGTTTTCATCAATGATCCGTAAATAATAAACCTGTTTACGGGTCAGTGCTTTGGCCTGGCATTCATGGCTGATGGTCTCGCTACACTGGCTTCCTAGTTCTAAAAGCTTCATGTATGCCTGATAGAGCTCATGTCTTTTACATGTCATTTTGTCCACCTTTTACCATAATTAATTAGTTAGCATTAACCTAACTTTACAAGCATAATTATAGCCCTATCCTAACCAAGTGTCAAGACAGGGCTACCTTGCCTAAAGTTTTAATTAAGTTAATCCATAATCGTTACGGTTTCAAAAAAGCGGTCAAAATGTGCGATTCGATAATCCGCCAGATGGACATCAACCTGACCTTCCGGAGCGCTGAGATACGCTGTACACTGCATACCGGCCCGCTTGGCTGCCAGAATCCCGCTGCCAGAATCTTCAATGACCATACATTTTTCAGGCGCTACATTCAATAATTCTGCAGCGCGCAAAAAAATATCCGGAGCCGGCTTACCCACAGCGACGTGATCTCCTGAAACCCTTACATCAAAAGCGTCCTCTAAATCAAACAATTCCAACACACGATTAATCGCAGGAACGGTTGAGGAAGAGGCGATTGCGATGCGGTACCCTTTATCCCTTAAGGTCTTCAGAAAAACATCTACACCCTCCATCATGGTTTTCTGATTTTCATCGCTGAATAAAAAGTCCAGATATAGATTATTTTCATATTCTGCCAGTTCCTCAGCGCTCTGTTCAAAACCAAATCGTTCTTTCAGCTCCCGCCACCAGTCAACTGTCACTCTGCCCATGCTTTTCACTGCGTCTTCTTCAGACATCTCCAAGCCCATTTCGGCGTACATATCCAACTCAATTTGTTTATAGTCTGGTTCAGAATCAATAATGACTCCATCCATATCAAAAATGACTGCCTCGATCATTTCATCTCCTCAAAAAAATATTTCCTATATAAATACTGCAAACCACTTCCGCAAGCTCATATCACTCCAAAGCATCTAACGCCGAGGTTAGATCAGAAAGCGAATTTCTGACAGTTGTCCGCTTTCAGAAAAACGAAAGGCCTGCTCAATAGTATTATCCAGCGTTTCTTTGTCAATGGCTAAAATACGAAACGTGTTGCGTACCAGATACTCCACAACCTTGTGTGCATCAAAAGGCAACTCTCTGTCGTAATAATCCATATATATTTCCTTTTGCGCGCCATAATTCGTAATGGCATATGCGTCCAGATCATCTTTCTCATATGATTTATTGAAAAAATCAAGACATGATCGATTGAATGTCTTAATTAAATACAAACGCTCTTTACGGCTGGCATCTTTTTCCAATATTTCATAATAAAACCGAGCATTTTTTGAGTCTTTAAGGATATCATCAAAAAAACAAATCAGCGTAAAACAGTATTTTGTAAACAGTGTTGCCTCCTGTCCCAAAGTCTCACTGATAGAGTTGTAAAGCCCCATGAAATATGTATTGTAAATCTCACCTACTAAATCTGTCTTTTTTTTGAAATAATAGGTCATCGTACCAAGCTTTACACCTGCTTCTTCTGCAATATCCTGGATTCCTGTATTGGTATAACCGCGTTCATAAAACAGCTTTTTTGCAGTATTCATTATATTTTCTCGGGTCTTTTTCCCTTTAGTTGTTAATTTTTCGGCCATACTTCACCCTGCTTTCTTTAAGTACTAATGGAGAATTTTATTTTCCAATACAGTAATTGTACCATTTGATTCTCATGATAACAACCAATATTCTCAGTAAAAATATCGTCTTTTTCGCTGTTTTTTTATATTTTCTTTTTCAATAATCGTTTTATTTATATTTTGATATATAATTCAATCACTACCATCTAAGCCTTGGTATTGCAAAAGAAAATTACATAAACAAAGTTACATCAATAACGAAAGAGTTTCATTTTGTAATAAAATAAAAATAATTTTTTATATTTTATACTTGACAGTTCTTTTTCTTTGTTGTATACTTAAGTCATAAGTTAGTTATGCTTAACTTAAGCAGCTAAACTGAACAACAACACACTCTCTGATTAATGCAGCCAATCAGATGAAGATTATCGAAGCACAGCGATAATCACTCACCGTAACATGTGAGAAGTATTCCTATTAAGACAAATCCTTTTAACAATCAACTTCGTTCAAATACCAATGAATTGTTTAATCCACTTTCAAAAGCTGCTGAAACTAACTTATTAATTTCTTCAAAAGTGTTTCGGGAAATGATACTCCTTCTTTTGGAGCCTGCCAAGGGCAGGCAGGCTCCTTTCCCAACACATCCAATTAACCTCTCTTGAATTGATGAATGCTATCATTCATTGTTCATTAAACAGCCTGCAGGCTTTACTGACAGGCTTTTTTTATTTAGACTTTATAAAAGCTCAGCTCGCAATAATCATCTCCCTGCCCTTTATAATAAGGACGACTAAATCCAACTTTATCTTCCATACCTTCAAAAGCAGTTTTTTCAAATTCACAAAATAAAGGAGCTAAAATGACGCAATCATTTGCTTTTAAAACATCAAAAAATAGACAGGCTTTAATATCAAAGCACAACTTGCTGCGTGTATTTTCAATCAATTCAATATCCCATTCTTTTTCAGAAAAATAATCGCTATAACCTTCCGCTACCTTTTTTCGATAGTTCGCAAAAAAGAACGGCGTTGACGACAGCCTCTCCAGCTCTCTAGACATTAAAACAGCATACCCTTTCATAAGCGCTTTTAATATTTCCTCGGTTTGCTGCCATGAAATTTTTATCTTAAGCAATGCCTGATATAACGCTATTGTGCGCAGCACAATCTCCCGCATCTGCGGCAGCTCGCCCTTTGTCTCTTCAGACGATTCTTTTGTCAGCAAAGCATCGTAGCTAAGCTCAAAAGACCTGTAGGCTTTACCTCCTCTTTCAGTTCCGAGCATTTCCAAAAGCAATAATCTGCATTTTTCAAGTAATTCCTGTTTATTGATTGCCGCTCTCATATTTTGTCCTTTCTAAGATGAATAACAAAAAGGCCGGATCTCTGCCGGCCTGTAAAACTAAAACTGCGCAAATCCTTTTCCAAAGTCAACGCACTCTTCCTCACCGTCACTATCGGGTGTTTCCTGAATAATCAGCCCTTCGTCATAAAGCACTGCCCCAGCTTCACGAACACGATCCTCCCAGTCTCTCATCCATTCACCGTCGCCCCAGCCGTAAGAGCCAAACAAAGCCACTTTTTTATCTTTTAAGTTGGCTTCAATATCCGTAAAGAACGGATCAAAATCGCCTTCTTCAAGCACTTCTGCCCCCATCGACGGACATCCGAAAACAATATGATCATAATCCGCGATTTTGTCTTTGCTAAAATCCGTTACAAAAAAAGTCTCTGAACTTTTCCCACCTTTTTCAATACCGTCCGCAATACGATTGGCCATTAATTCTGTATTTCCTGTGCCGCTCCAATAAATAACTGCAATTTTATCCATTTTTATTCTCCTTTAATGATTTTATCAACCAGCTTGCATTAATTGTCTGATTGAGGCTCCCCGATTAATATAGCTGCAAACTACATCTCGGCATTTTGTATATTTTTCAAATAATTTCAATTTATTTTCAACGTCCGAATATACCTTCCAACAACCACACACCTGGCAGTTTTTTCCCTTATTGAGGATAAACCCTTCAACATCTTCTATGGGATATCCCAGAAAAACACCAATTTCGTGTGGAAAATCTCCTGTTGCACTTACATTTTTTTTAAGGTTATCCAGCAGTTCATTAAAAGTCATATTTTCTTGATAACCATATTTTTCTAAAAAGTTTATTACTTTTGGTTCTTTAAGACTCTCTGTAAGCTTCTTTTTTTGATAAACCAGAACCAATACGCGACGTTCTGTTTCCCATAACGGTTCAAGGTATAAACCTTTATGATTCAAAAAGGCATTATACTCAGATAACAAATCTGAAATATCTGCAAACTGCTTCTTTGCGCAGCAGATGAGATTCGCTTCTTTTATTCCCATCAGGGTTGGGGCACAATGAAAACCCAGTAATTTATCAAAATCATTCAGCATCTGTCTTATTTCCCCTTTTATATGTTCAATGATTCCAGCGTTAACTTTGGAATTATTGTTAGTGCTAGCTAACTAACTGAAAACATCTTAGCACGCGTTTTTTATTCTGTCAATACCTTTTCATTAAATAGGAATGATTATAAATTAGTTAATATTACGCTATTTTTTCTCTCGAAATTGAATCAATCGCTAAATTCTTCTTGACAATATTATCACAAAAGGTTAAACTTTAAACAAGATATCAGATGCGGCTAACATTTTTATGAGCATCTAACTGAATTAGGAGGTATGAATGATGCCGTTAAGTATGGCCCGTATGGGAGAACCAGTAAGAATAATGAAAATTAATGGTAAAGATGAAACAAAACGTTTTTTAAATAGTTTGGGATTTGTTATTGGTGATAATGTCACTGTCGTTTCTCAACTAGGCGGCAACATGATCATCAATGTTAAAGATACACGAGTTGCCATTGATAAATCAATGGCAAATCGAATAATGATCAACGAATAAGGAGATATGAATATGAAAACTTTAAAAGCCACTCCATGTGGTCAAACAGTAAAAGTTGTAAAAATTGAAAACAAAGGGCCAATCAAACGTCGTATTATGGATATGGGAATTACCAAAGGTGTCGATATATTTGTCCGAAAAGTTGCTCCTTTAGGCGATCCGATAGAAGTAACTGTACGAGGCTACGAGCTGTCCCTTAGAAAATCAGATGCTGAAAATATTATTGTAGAATAAAATTATTTTTTGCGTTTTTGTTAGTTTATTCTAATCATGTATAGATGATAAAACAAACATTAAGTAACTTGATTGCTAAGGAGTATAATCATGAAAAATATTTTAGAAAATAACAAGTTGACTTTTTTTATCGGCGGTATTATGGCGGCAACGCTTGGTGTAAAAGCTTTAAAGAGTAAATGCGCCCATAAATTCTTTGTAAGTGCTTTAGCCTCTGGTATGAAATTGCAGGATGATGCTAAAGTGATGTATGAAAATATCAAGGAAGATGCTGTTGATCTCTGTTATGAAGCAAAACTCGAGTCAAAAAAAGCTGAATCTGCTGGAGAATAAGGAGTAGTCAGACTATGAAATACACCATCGTTCACGATATGCCTGGACGCATTCGTCTGCGTTGCGGGCGTAATGCTTTTTCTCTTGATGAAGGCTACAGTATAACTTCTGTTTTGATGGCACAAACCATAGTTACCGACGCAAAGGCTTCCAGTATCAACGGAAGCCTTTTAATTTTTTATATCGATGACTCCCGTTCTTTACTTTTAGACTTCATTGATACTTTAGTGCCTGCAGAACTTCCCGTCATACCGCCAGCCGAGAGAGACACCACTTCTGAAGTTGACGCAGGCTTTCAATATGCGCTTGCGTTTAGAATTGTCCGCCGATTACTTTTCCGGGGGCTTCTTCCCTCTCCTGTCCGTCATGTAATCACTTTATTCCGCGCTGTCCCCTATGTTGTGCGCGGAATAAAGAGCTTGCTTAATTTCCGTATTAATGTCGATGTTTTAGATGCATCCTCCATTGGCGTTTCTTTAGCACAGGGAGATTATGGAACCGCAAGCTCCATTATGTTTCTCCTGTCGCTTTCAGATTTACTGGAAGACTACACAAGAAAAAAAACAAAGCTTGCCCTGGCAGGAAGCTTGTCTGTCAATGTTGACACCGTATGGAAACAGGATAGTTATGGCAACTTTATAAGCACACCCATCAGCCAGCTTGAAGAGGATGATACTATTATTGTCCGTACCAGCGGCACAATCCCAGTAGATGGTACTATCTGTGAGGGTGAAGCCTACATTAACGAAGCCTGTATGACGGGCGAATCTCAGTCCGTTTTAAAAAAAGCGGAGGATTCAGTCTATGCAGGAACCGTCGTTGAAGACGGCAGCATTGTTATAAAGGTACGTGCTATTGGAAACGGGACTCGTATGAACAAAATCATCGAGCTTATTGACCAATCTGAAAACCTGAAAGCAGATGTACAGAGCCATGCCGAAAATTTAGCGGACTCCATTGTTCCCTTTAGCTTTCTGGCATCTGGTCTGGCGTTTTTACTCACCAGAAACGCGACAAAAGCGGCCTCTGTCCTGCTGGTTGACTACTCCTGCGCCATCAAACTTGCAACACCGATCTCCGTCATCTCAGCTATGCGTGAAGCTGCAAACCATAAAATCGTGGTAAAGGGTGGGAAATTTCTCGAATCTTATGCTCTGGCAGATACCATTGTTTTTGATAAAACCGGAACGCTCACCGTTGCCTCTCCAAGTGTCAATGAGGTTATTTCGTTTCCACCGTATAATAGGACAGAGGTTCTGAAAACCTCGGCCTGTCTTGAAGAGCATTTCCCTCACAGTGTTGCTCACGCCATTGTTCACAAAGCAGAACAGGAAAATCTAAAGCATCGTGAAGAACATGCCGAAGTAGAATATGTCGTTGCACATGGGATTCGTTCAAAGCTTCACGGCAAAAAGGCGCTTATTGGCAGCTACCATTTCATTGTAGAGGATGAAGGGATTCCCGTAACGCCAGAACAAAAATCCATCATCGAAGAAAAAGGTCATGGCAAATCGGCGATTTTCTTAGCTTTGGGTGACGCATTGGCCGGAATGATCTGTATTGATGACCCTCTCCGTCCAGAAGCTGCTGAAACCATACAAGCACTCCGCGAATCTGGCATAAAGAAAATTATCATGCTCACTGGCGACAGTGATGAAGCCGCGAGAGACGTCTCAGCCCAGCTTGGCATTACGGAATACCAGGCGCAAATTTTACCAGAAGACAAGGCATCAGTCATCGAGCGTCTGAAGGAAGATGGCCACCAGGTTATCATGGTGGGTGACGGCATTAATGATTCACCGGCTTTAGCCGCTGCAAATGTCTCTGTTTCCATGAAAGATTCCTCTGATATTGCCCGTGAGGTTGCTGATATTACGTTGCTCAGCACAGACCTCAGAGCGCTTGTTACTTTGCGGCACCTCAGCCTGTCTTTAATGGAACGCATCCAAAAAAATTTCCATGTCATCATTGGATTTAACAGCCTGCTGCTGGCAGGCGGGCTCATTGGATTTATTCCTCCTGCTACCTCTGCCTTTTTACACAATTTTTCTACAATGTTTATCAGCGCGGCCAGTATGCGGCCCTGCTTAAAACCACCTGTATGATCGATTATCTGAAAGGAGTTTTATGAAAACACTTTATCTTATTATTGGTTTTTTATTCTTCGGGCTTGGAGCCATCGGTGTTATCTTGCCGGTGCTCCCAACCACCCCTTTCCTTCTTGTCGCAAGCTATTGCTTCGCGCGGGGCAGCAAGCGGTTTAATGACTGGTTTTTGAGTACCAAAATTTATCAAAAACATCTGGACAGCTTCGTTAAGGAACGAGCCATGACACTGAAAACTAAGATTTCGCTTCTGTCCTTTGCATCCGCTATGCTGATCCTGGCCTTCTGTCTGGTCGATGTCATTTATGCGCGTATCCTCATCATTGCGGTAATGATTTTTAAATACTACTACTTCATCTGTAGGATTAAAACCATTCAGGAGGTACAGAATGATTGACAAACGCCTGACACATATGATGGGTAAGGCTAACCGCTATATTTTTTTAAATGTGTTCTTTAACTGGATCTGTCTTTTAGCAAACATGGCGATTGTTTTCACCATCGCCTGGCTTTTGCAGAATATTTTAACAGACGGTATTGAAAGCATTAAAATATCCGGCTATCTGGTAATCATCTGTGTGTCTTTGATTGTACGGTCTGCCGCTACTCTTATGGCTTCAAAAATGTCTTACGCAGCTTCCTCCGGTGTAAAAAAAACATTGCGTGAAAAAATATATGAAAAACTTCTTCGCCTGGGCATAAGCTACAATGAAAAAATTTCTACAGCCGAAGTAGTTCAGGTTTCTGTGGAGGGTGTTGAACAACTGGATATTTATTTTGGCAAATATCTTCCGCAGCTTTTTTATAGTCTTCTCGCACCGTTAACCCTGTTTGCAGTTCTCTCGTTTGTTAATTTAAAAACCGCACTGATCCTTTTGATCTGTGTGCCGCTTATCCCTGTTTCAATTGTAGCTGTACAAAAAATCGCCAAAAGGCTTCTATCAAAATATTGGAGTACCTATACAGAACTAGGAGACAGCTTCCTTGAAAATCTTCAGGGGTTGACGACCCTTAAAATTTATGAGGCGGATCATTATAAAAATGAAGAAATGAATGCTCAGTCCGAAAAATTCCGAAAAATAACCATGAAGGTCCTCACCATGCAATTAAACTCTGTAACTGTCATGGATATTATCGCCTACGGGGGCGCTGCCGTTGGGATTATTCTGGCGGTCACAGAATTTATGAAAGGAAATATTTCCTTTGGCGGTACCTTTGCACTGATTATGCTTTCAGCGGAATTCTTTATCCCATTGCGTCTGCTGGGCTCTTTTTTTCACATCGCAATGAATGGAATGGCCGCATCGGATAAAATTTTTCGTCTGCTTGACCTTGATGAGCCTGTCCACGCCGCGGGTAATATTGATCCAGAGGACGCGGATATTCATTTAAATCACATTGAGTTTTCTTATGATGTCGAGCGCCCTGTTCTGGAAGACGTCTCCCTAAGCATTCCAAAGGGAAAATTTGTATCCATCGTCGGAGAATCTGGCAGTGGAAAAAGTACCATCGCTTCGCTTATTATGGGTGCCCATCGCAGTTACCGCGGCGATATCAGTATTGGAAAGCAAAATTTAAAATCCCTGTCTGAAGCCAGCATTATGGAAAATATCACCCTCGTAAGTCACAACAGTATGATTTTCAAGGGAACTGTTCGTGACAATCTTTTAATGGCCCAGCCAAATGCCAGTGACGAAGCGCTGTACGCTGTACTCAAACGGGTTTGTCTCTATGATTTTCTTATAGAACAGCAAGGGCTTGATACACAGATACTGGAGAATGGTTCAAACCTTTCCGGAGGCCAGTGCCAGCGTCTTTCCCTCGCACGGGCACTTCTTCACGACTCTGAAATCTACATTTTCGATGAAGCAACTTCTAACATAGATGTGGAGAGCGAAGAACAGATCATGGACGTCATCGAGGATCTGTCACATACCAAAACGGTTGTGCTGATCTCCCATCGACTGGCCAATGTGCGTTCCACCGATCAAATTTATGTTTTGTATAAAGGGCGTATCATCGAATTCGGAACGCATACAGAGCTTTTGGAAAACAGCAGCTACTATGCAGATCTGTATTTTACCCAGACATCTCTTGAAAATTATGGAAAGGAGACTCCTGTCTATGCGCAGAAATCCCATCTCAATCATGATGCGGCTTATCGGGCTGGTTAAGCCGCTGATCCACATCATGCTGCTCACGATCCTTATGGGTGTTGCGGGCTATCTATGTGCAATTTTTATTACCATCCTGGGCAGCTATGGTATTCTTTCCATTCTGGATATCCAGAAAATAGATTTAAAGCTGCTTTTTATGGTCATCCTTATCCTGGGGCTTTTGCGCGGCGTGCTTCATTATATTGAACAGGCCAGCGGCCACTATATCGCGTTTAAGCTTCTTGCTATTATCCGTGACAAAGTTTTTAAAGCCCTTCGCAAGCTTGCTCCTGCAAAACTGGAAGGCAGGGATAAAGGCAATCTGATTGCTGTCATTACTGGCGATATCGAGCTTCTGGAAGTATTTTATGCGCACACCATCGCCCCCATTGCCATCGCTATTATCACCTCTTTAATCATGGTAATCTTCATTGGGCAGTTTCATCTGCTGCTCGGCCTTATTGCCGCCGTCGCCTATCTTTGTGTAGGGCTTCTCATTCCCGTAGCCGCCTCACGGCTGGGGGCAGATAAAGGAAGAAGCTATCGGAGACTTTTTGGCGAGCTCAACACCTATTTTCTGGACAGCCTGCGCGGTTTAAAGGAATGTATCCAATACCATTGCGGCCCCTCAAGGCTAAAAGAGATCACACGCCAGTCCGATGCTCTTGATATTCATCAAAAAGCCTTGAAAAATCAGGAAGGTTTATCGGCTGCTGTTACAAATACAGTTATCCTGTTTTTTGATCTCGCGATGCTTTTTTCCTCTATTATACTAATGCGTCAGGGGATTGTCGGCTTTGAAGGTATTTTAATTCCAACCGTTGCCTTATTCAGCTCCTTTGGTCCAACCGCAGCGCTCAGCAGCCTTTCAAACAATTTGCTTCAAACCTTTGCCGCCGGAGAGCGTGTGCTGGATATTCTAGACGAAAGTCCAGTTGTTAGTGAAGTGGAGAAGGGTATGGACATTACCTTTGACAGAGCCTCATGTAAAAACCTCTCTTTCGCCTATGACGACGAAATAATCCTCGACAATATTACCATGGAACTCCCCGCCTCAAAGGTTATTGGCATTCATGGAAAAAGTGGGTCTGGAAAGTCTACTTTTCTTAAACTGCTCATGCGCTTTTGGGACCGCCAGTCCGGCAGCCTTGAGCTTTCCAGTTATGATATCCGCTCTGTTAATACCCGCAGTCTCCGTGAAAATGAAAGCTATGTCACTCAAAGCACCTACCTTTTTAATGATACTATCGGAGCAAATATCCGTGTTGCCCGTTTAAACGCCAGTGACGAAGAGGTGGCCGAAGCCGCAAAAAAAGCCGCTATCCATGATTTTATCACTCGGCTTCCTAAAGGGTACGATACTCCCGTAGGCGAACTTGGCGAATCCCTGTCGGGCGGCGAACGACAACGTATTGGGCTGGCCAGGGCCTTTTTACACCAGGCACCCTTTATTCTTCTCGATGAGCCTACCAGTAATCTGGACAGCCTGAATGAAGGGATTATTTTGAAATCCATCCGGGAGCATGCAGCTAACCATACCGTTGTGTTGGTTTCTCACCGGCGTTCCACCATGGGTATCACCGACCTGGATTATTCCATAGAAAACGGGAGGCTCTCCTAATGGCATGTGTAAAATCTGAACAGCATATTATTGAAAAAATGATCCGCCTCTACTGCTTAAAAAAGCACCGCCAAAAAAACCTGTGTCCCGATTGCCAGGCACTTCTGGATTATGCTCTGGGCCGCCTGGAGCGATGTCCTTTTCAGGATTCAAAATCATTCTGCAGCCATTGTCCGGTCCACTGCTACAAACCGGAAATGCGAAAACGCGTGCAGGAGGTAATGCGTTTTTCAGGCCCCCGGATGCTTTTTCATCATCCTGTTTTGGTGGTTAAGCATATGATTGAAAGCAATCGCTGATGACAAACGGCCTTCTTTGAGGTAAAATAACCTCAAAGGAGGCCGACATGAAATATTTTTACTTGCTCGTTAATGATCAAAATATTAAAAACTGGACCCTCGTCAATCAAGTTTCGATAAGAAAAAATGGGAAAACACATTGCTATTTCCCGGATATTCTCTATCGTCATCCCTTTGACGAGGGGTCTTTATATCTCTCTGTCGATGATGCTCTGAGCACTGATGTTACCGCTGCGCTGGAAACAGCTTTTAGAAAGCTTCCGCCCCATCGTATTGTTCTGCTGAGGATTAATGACAACCCTGAATGGCAAAAAACCTTTTCCCGCTGGAAGGCTATGTTTGAAAAAGATGAGGAGCCCTTTTTTACCCCAGAGGAATCTCTGCTGATGGAAAAAACAAAGTCCGCGCTTCGCCTGACTCAGACACAAAAAATTACTTTTACAAAAGCATGCGTTTCGAAAAAGCTCAGAGATTCAGCCTGCCTTTCTAATACTCTTCTCCCTTATACTGAGCTTAAAATTACCATCAAAAAAGAAAGGAGCTTCGCTTTTAATGCATTACTTAAAAACCTCTGGTGCTAAGCCCTTTTCACACATTTACATTGAGAAGGGGGCAGCCCATCATCCAAACACACAGGCTATTTTACAAAAAATCAATTACGACAGTCTTATTTATATTGATGACTACTCACAAATTTTCAACCGGCACCATCAGGATTTCATTGCACAGAAGCGTTCCCCAAATCTTATTTTAGCCCGAAAAAAGCAGGATTTTTATTATGATGGTTCTCCCTACTGTGAAAACTTTGGACATGCACGCTTTTACTATACTGGTATTATCATGAACTGCCTTTATGATTGCAGCTATTGTTACTTAAAAAGCATCTACCCCTCCGGGCACATAGTTATTTTTGTCAATAATGAGGATTTCATCACCTCTGTAGAACAGGATTTATTATCCAGCTGTGAGCCCCTTTATCTGGCCATTTCCTATGACAGTGATTTGATGGCGCTTGATCCGCTTACCCACTTTCTGGGCCCATGGCTCGCATTAGCTAAAAGACATGCTAACCTGACGATCGAGGTGAAAACAAAAGCCGGGCGTTTTCCCATCTCAGACCCGCCTCAAAATGTCATTTTTGCCTGGTCGCTGCTCCCCGATCCGGTAATCCATCTTTACGAACGTCATACCCCTTCCCTTGCAACGCGGATGGCGGCAGTATCTCAGGCGCTTAGAGCCCATGCGACAGTTCGATTCTCCATTGAGCCCGTAATGCCTATCAACAACAGTGCGAGGATATACCGCGACTTTATCGACAGCCTGGGAAAACAGTTTGATTTAAACCAGCTGCTGGATATTAACATCGGCGGTTTTCGAATCAGCGGTAAGCAGTTTAAGACCTTTTATAAAAAAGATCCGACCTGTCCGGTTTTTGCCTGGTCTTTAACCGAAAGCACCTGCGACGTCAGCTATGCAGATAGCAATGCTCTGATCAGGCAAATAGAGCGGGATTTGAAAAGCTTTGTAAAACCTGAAAAAATCATTGTATACCAAACCGCCCCTTGACAAAGAGAAATATAAACTATAATATTTAATTTAATGACTATTAATAGAAGGAGATTTTCTAAATGGAAAAACAAGTCGTAGCAGTGGTCGAAGGTAAAGAAATTTACAATACCGACCTGGAAGCTTTAATACAACAATTACCTCAGGAGCAGCAGGGCCAGTTCCGTACAAAGGAAGGGCGCAGAAAATTACTCGAGGAGCTTGTTGCTCAGGAACTTTTCTATCTGGAAGGGAAGAAAGATCACGAGGACGAATCTGAAGAGTATCTCGCTCTGGTTGAGGATGCAAAAGAAAAGCTGCTGAAATCGCATATGATTGCCAAATTCATGAAAAATGTAGAAGTCAGCGATGAAGAGGTTAAAAAGTTTTATGATGAAAACCCCAAACAGTTCATCGCACCGGACAGCATCCGCGCCAGCCATATTTTACTGCCATCTGAACAGCAGGCCATTGATATTATTAAGGAAATCAAGGATGGAGGCAAAACCTTTGAAGAAGCCGCAAAAGCTTACTCTGTCTGCCCGTCAAGAGAACAGGGCGGCGATTTGAGTTATTTCTCAAAAGGAAAGATGGTACCACAATTTGAAAATGCCGCCTTTGCTATGAAGGTTGGCGAAATGAGCGATGAACCTGTAAAAACAGACTTTGGCTGGCACATCATTAAGGTGACCGACAGCAAAACCTCTGAAACTATTCCTTACGATGTGGTAAAGGAGAGCGCCCGCCAGTATCTTCTTGGGCAAAAACAAAACCGCGCTTTCCTTGATCGTGTCGATGAACTAAAAAAAGAATATGATGTCGATGTAAAAATCGGCTTATTCTAATTTAAAGGCCTGGCTTTCTGCTCAGGCCTTTTCTTTTTCAATCTTTTTTACTGTTCAATGGAAATTCTTTTTATCAAGAGTACACCTATTCCAAGCGAGATAAACTCTGTTAAGGGTACTGCCATCCAGATGCCTGTCACACCCCATAAAAGCGGCAGCACAGTGACTAAAAACAAATTGAAAACACAGCCTCTAAACAGACACAGGCCTAAAGAAATCCTCGGCCGTACAACTGCCTGAAAATAATTGATAATGAACATGTTGGTTCCTGTAACAAAAAAACCAATAAAATAAATGCGTATGGCCGTTGCAGACAGCGCCAGTACTTCCGGTGAGGGGTTTAAAAAAATATAGGTAAACAGATCCGGCATCAAAAGCCCAAGAAGCGCCGGCAAAGCACAAACGGCTAGAGCTGTCCTCACCCCCAGAGCCCGCACTTCGTAGATACGGTCAAACTTTCCAGCGCCATAATTGGTTGACAAAATTGGCTGAGCTGCCTGGCTGACACCATTACTTAAAGCGGTGACCACAAAGGCCGTATTTGTAATAACACCATAAGCACTGACGCCAATCTCTCCCACATAGCGTAAAAGCTGATGGTTAAACGCGAAAATAACAATACCAGCTGAAATTTCAATCAGAAAGCTGGTAAAGCCATTGGCAAAAACAGCTTTGAAAAAAGATAATCTCAGCCCTCCAAAACAAAACCGCAGCCCGTTTTGCCTGGAAAAGAAATGCGAAATCAGGATACAATCTGTTAATACAGATCCCATAACGCTGGCCAGTGCAGCGCCGGACATTCCCATCTGAAAGGGAAAAACCAGCAGTATATCAAAGATAATATTAAACACACCGCCCGCGATAACAGCCGCCATTGCACGCCTGGGCGCACCATCATTTCGGACAAAGGCCTGTAAAAATGATGAAAAGCTAAAGATCAGTGCACCACCTGCAATATAAGGGGCATATTCCATGATGTATGGCATGGTAACAGCGGTTCCACCTAAGAAAAGCATGATGTTTTCCCCAAAGGCAAAGAAAAGCGATATATAAACAATCCCTGCCAGCAGATTAAGGATAAAGGCAGTGGTAAAATACTGCTGTCCCTTTTTCTCTTCTCCCCGCCCCCGGCTGATCGACATCAGCACAGAGCCGCCCACACCAAACAACAGGCCGGTTCCAAAAACAAGGTTAAAGACAGGCAGAACAATGTTTAAGGCAGCCATTGCTTCTGTGCCGATACCTTTTCCTATAATAATTGTATCGGCTAAAATATAAATAGAAGTTACCATCGTCCCACTGACCGCCGGAAGCAGATAGTGAAAGAACAGCTTTGGAACAGGCTGTTTAACCAGTTGGTTTTTATCCATTTTATTCTCCCTTTAGGGCCATTTACCATTAATCAGCAGACCCGTTAGTTTTTGTTAATCTTTCAAAATTATAACATAAGCCTTTACGATACGGAAAATTTTTTTCTTTAACTACAAAAAGACCGCTGATGCGGAAAAGCAACAGCGGCCTTTTTGGTTGTCCGAGATTATCAAAGATAAGGGTTTGGTATGATATTGCAATGTTTATATACCCTGATCAACAGTATTTAAACATTTATAAATTTAAAAAGATGATGAGATCGCGCAAAATCTTCCAGAACGATTGAGTCACTGTTAACAGTGGCATAAACGCATCCGGCAGCAGATAAACTCCAAACTTTTCAATTCCAGGGTCCTGTTTATGGCTTTTTCTATTCTTTTTCTTAAAATTTTATCTTTCACCTGGAAGATCATACAAGACACAAGCCAGCACTTCTGCTAAAATAAAACCAGAAAGAGAGGCAATTACATGACATTTGAACAAGAACAGCGGCATGTTTACTATGATACAGATCTGAAAATTGAAGCATACCATCTGACTGGAATTGTACAGCCATTTCCCAATCATTTTCATGATTATTACGTTATCGGCTTTGTAGAAGGCGGACGACGGCATCTGTGGTGCAGAGATCGGGAGTATGACCTGAGCGCCGGTGATCTGGTGCTCTTTAATCCAAGAGACAGCCACCGTTGTTCCCCAAGGAACGGAGAAATCCTGGACTACAGAGCTGTCAATATTCCTGCTGATATCATGAAAAGCGCTGCTCACGAGGTTACCGGCCAGCCCTACACACCGTTTTTTACCCAAAACGTCGTCTATCAGAGTGACATTACCTCTGCCTTAAATGATCTTTATACAGGGATTGTCGAGATTTCATCACGCTTTGAAAAGGAGGAGGCTTTCTTTCTGCTTTTGGAACAAATTTTTCGTGAATACAGTTCCCCCTTTGAACAGAGCAGCACCGCCGAGCCTGATAATAAAATCAAAGCCGTCTGTGCCTATATGGAGGATCACTTTTCTGACAATATTTCCCTGGACGATTTAACGGCTCTTGCCGGGCTCAGCAAGTCTTATTTTTTGCTGCTGTTCACAAAACAGGTTGGCGTCTCCCCATACCGTTATCTTCAGTCAATTCGTATTGAGCGGGCTAAAAAGCTGCTGGAACAGGGTATACCGCCCATTGACACCGCTGCCATGACTGGCTTTTCTGACCAGAGCCACTTTTCCCGTTTTTTTAAGGATTTCATTGGGCTGACACCCAGACAATACCAGAAAATCTTCCAGACAGATAAGCATTCAAAGAAAGAGGCTTCTATCAATGAACACGAACATTAAGAGTACATCCTTTGGCCACATTGCTGCCTTTTTTACCATTGTCATCTGGGGAACTACCTTTATCGCCACAAAAGTGCTGCTGCGAGTGCTTACGCCTGTTGAAATTCTGTTTTGCCGCTTTTTTCTCGGTTATCTGATTTTATGGCTGGTCACACCCAAAGGCCTCAGGCTAGACAACCGCAGACAGGAATTCTATTTTATGGCTGCCGGTCTTCTCGGCGTCACGCTTTACTTTCTTTTGGAAAATTTTGCCCTCACCCTTACTCTGGCGGCAAATGTCGGGGTAATCATTGCCATTGCGCCTTTTTTCACCGCACTGTTTGATTACTTTTTCCTTCATGGAGAACGGCCCGGGCCGCGGTTTTTCATCGGGTTTATCGTGGCGATTACAGGCATCTGCCTGATCAGCTTCCGCGGTGACAATACCGTACAGCTTAACCCGGCAGGTGATCTGCTGGCCATTACCGCTGCTGTCGTCTGGGCTGGTTACTCAACCTTCACCAAAAAAATCAGCAGCTTTGGCTATGGAACCATTCTGACTACCCGAAGAATCTTTTTCTATGGGCTGCTTTTTATGGTTCCCGCCCTGTTTATTTTTGGTTTCCATCTGGATCTCTCGGTTTTTATTGAGTTTAAAAATCTAGCAAATATTTTATTCCTGGGCTTTGGCGCATCAGCGCTCTGCTTTGTCACCTGGAACCTGGCCGTTAAGCTCCTGGGTCCAGTCAAGACCAGTGTATATATTTATATGGTCCCGGTCATTACGGTTGTTACCTCTGTCATTATTCTTCATGAGCACATTACCCTGCCAGCTATTTTGGGCATTGGGCTAACCATTGCCGGCTTGTTTCTTTCAGAAAGCCGTCTTAATTTCAAGCGTCAGAAAATAGTAAATGAAAAGGAGGAGCTGCGCAGCTAAGCACGCAGCTCCTCCTTTTCTGTGTCAGCGTCAGCATTCAACTTTGATCTGCTCCATAACCTTGCCAATGGCGTCGTGGATCGCCAGGGAAGCTTCTGATTCTCTGGCAGTGGCGTCCTTATTGATAACCACCAGATTCTTTCCTCTAAAATAGTCAATAAAACTGGCTGCCGGATAAACGACCAAAGATGTTCCGCCGATAATCAGCGTATCCGCCTCACTGATTGCCTGCACGGCTTTCTGGATAGTATCTGAGTCAAGAGCCTCTTCATAAAGCACTACGTCTGGCTTGATCATTCCCCCGCAGGCGTCGCATTTTGGCACTCCATCCGCATTTATAACATAGACGGCGTCAAAAAACTTCCCACATTTTTGACAGTAATTGCGATGAATACTGCCGTGCAGCTCATAAACCGTCCTGCTACCTGCTGCCTGGTGCAGACCGTCGATATTTTGTGTCACCACAGCTTTAAGCTTTCCACATTTTTCAAGCTCTGCCAGCTTCATATGGGCAGCGTTTGGCTTAGCGTCCAAAAACATCATTTTGTTTTTATAAAAATCATAAAAGGCTTCTGTATGGTTTACGAAAAAGCTGTGGCTTACCACTTGTTCAGGCGGATAGCGGTACTCCTGCATATAAAGACCATTACTGCTGCGAAAATCAGGAATCCCACTTTCTGTTGAGACACCCGCTCCGCCAAAAAATACAATGCTTTTGCCCTCATCAATAATTTTCTGCAATTGTTCAATCTGTTCCATGGCTAAAACCTCTTTTTATTTTTAGTATATCACACTTTATGATAAAAAAATCAATCATTTCTACTAAAAGAGTGATAAACCATCCTTCTCTACTGTATAAGGATCTTGAAATATGGTATAATAACAACATTTTTAAAATCCAATTTTTCTTTCAGGAGAATTTTTTATGAAAAAACAAACCATTGGCTTTGCCGCCCTGGCAATGCTGCAAAAAATATTAAGCCTGTCCTGTTTTTTAGTTGCAGCCGGGACTCTGGGCTGTATACGCGGCTGGATCTATTTTATTTTATATCTGATTATCATGGCTGGCACACTGGCTGTCCTGTTACACCGCAACCCAACCGCTCTGTCGTTTCCAGAAAAAAATGCAGAGAAAGCTTCCGGGAGCGATATCACCCTTCGCAATTTTTGCAGTCCTTTGTCTTTTTACGGCATTTACATCGTTGCCGGGCTGGAAGCACGGTTCCATTGGTCCTCGGTACCTCAGCCGGTTGTGGCTGCCGGACTTGTTCTCAGCGCTGTCGCCAACCTGCTGATGTCCTGGGCGCTGCTTTCAAACAAGTACTATGAAGCGGACACGCCGATGCTGAAGGATGCTCAGCCCGTAGTCTGTAGCAGTGGTCCCTACCGTTTTGTAAGACATCCCGGCTACCTCTTTATGAGCTTCTGGGCCGTCACTGTCGGGATGATTTTTGGGTGGGCCACTGGTATTGTGTCCGCGGTCATAGTCCTTCTGCTGATCCTGCGAACCTATTATGAGGATCAATCGCTGCTGGCCTCTTTCCCCGGCTATGTACGCTATGCCCAACAGGTAAAATACCGATTAATCCCATTTATCTGGTAAACCTAAAACCGTATTTTGTCTGACCTCACGTTCCTCTTCTCTATTTTTCGGGGTTTTTAGCGATTTCGCTAATTTCTTCACCCCTTGATTCACCCCAAACCAGGGGCCTATTCCGTCTTTAATAACCCGAGTTGTCTCTGTTCGAATGCTCCATTCACAACAGCGTACAACTCTTTTGGTCTATTATACTTCACTTTTGCATATATGTCCATTGTGATTTTGCTGCTCTCATGACCAGCCAGATACTGCACTGTTTTCGGGTCCACAGATGCAGCGATCAGGTTGGTAATATAGGTATGACGCAGCTCATGCGGTGTCACCTGAAAGTCCAATGTATATACAACCGTGTTGTTATGCTTAGCCTTTTCTCCAAGCACCGGCGTAACTGTATGCTTGATTTTCTCACCGTTCACATATCTCACATAAGTTCTCTCCTTGGTTGATCGTGTCACAATATACTGCCACACTCTCCTAAACTGTGTATAGGAAAGGGCCTCACCACCTCTATTACACACCACAAACTCAGATTTCGACTGTTCCTTTGCTTCTCTTAAGCATTCAGTCAGACAATCTGGAAGTGGAATATCTCTTTTTGCAGCCTTCGTTTTCAGCTGTTCTGTAATAACCGGACGATTACGCTCTGTGTGCCAGGCTCTTTTCACAGAAAGATACGGCACCTCTTCATCAAGAAACACACAATCCCATTTAAGTCCCAGAATTTCTTCTCGTCGAAGTCCAGCATAAAGCCCCAGCATTACAAACACATAAGGTGGCAGACCCTTGATCGCATCCAAAAGCATTTCCACCTGCTCATCTGTCAATGGCGGTTTCTCCTTCTCCGGAACGCCTCCCCTGGAAGGGATTCTCTTCGTTGGATTTTCCCTGATTAAATGATTGTCCTCTGCTGAATAGAAAATGCACTTCAACAGCATCACCACGGAATGATATACCGATTCAGATTTCTTTGAAACCGGCACCAAAGCCATCTTGATATCATCCTGCGTCACATCTGCCATGTACATATGCCCCAGCGGCTGAACGATATAGTTTTTCACCTTTGACGTGTAATCTAACATTGTCGTATATCTGACATGGGCCGACTGCATGTACAGCCATTTTTCAGCATACTCTTTTACTGTTGGTGTCTTCTGCCTGAAGATCTTGTCCTCGATCTGTCGATTAGCTTCTTCTACCTTATCATAAAGTTCTTCCCTTGTTTTCCCATAAAGAGCAACTCTCTTTCCACCTGCATCTCGAATTCTAGTTCTATAATAAGTCACTCCGTTATGCACCACTGTTCCGTATTTCGGAATCTGACGTCTTCTAGCCATTACGTCCCTCCATTCTTCCCAGCACTGTAATTATTATTTAACATATGCCGGGAGTTCTATCCATGTTGTCGATTTCTATACTCTTCTCTTTCTGTAGGTTGGGTTATTATCCAAAGGTCTTGCACGATGGGTGCAGCGAGCAACGTATTCCTGTAATGCTCTCTCTGTAAAATACACACAACCATTTTCTACATACTGCACATAGGTGATATGACCACAGCTACGTGCCTGATCCAGTGCTGTAACACTGATTCCCAATATTTTTGCAGCCTCTTTTCGGCTAATTAATTTTTCCATTCTATGTACCTCTTTCTCAGTTATTGTTTCTGGAACCGGAAGCTCTCGCATCCACACTACGATAGCTCCGGAAACCTTGCCAGGTTCTTGACCCCTCTATATAATCTGTGGTCACGTTTTTTTGACTGCATCTCCACTTTTATGAAACTTTTTTTGCTTTTTAGAATAATTCTCGGAGTAATTCTACGATTTTGTGCATTCTTGTATTGGCCTGCTTTTTGGAAAGTCCATAACGGACACAGAGTGCATCCAGAAATTTTCCTTCTCCCTTGCCTTCAAAGTATTCTATGATGAAGCAGCTGTCTTCCTCGTCAAGCATAGCTAACACCTCATGCAGGCGTTCCAGCTGCAGCTTGTGCATTACAATCTCCTCGACATCCATATCAGGATCGGCCATCTCAAAGCTTCCAACCTCTCCATCCGGTCCCATCATTGCATCCGAAGACAGAATCTCAACGCCATATTTTTCTCTTGCCTGTTCCTCTCTGTATTTTGCCTGGGTTAATGCGTGGAGCCCGTTGTCAATCTTTTTGATGTGCTCCTCTGTTAAATTCTCGTTTCTGCAGATTCTTTCGTATTTGTAGATCATAAAAGTCCTTTCCCAAGCATTTGCCGGGATCAGGACTTCTACTGACCGTACGAAGCAATCGATATTGGAGCTGGCAGCAAAACAAGCATTTTTGAGCATAAAGAAAAGCGCCGTCGAAATAAGTCAAATAAAAGGATATGGTTATCCCATTATTCAATGACTTGCTTCGTACGGCGCTTGGTAGATTATCCGATCAATGACCGGCTCCGCTTGCTCGATTAAAAGTTCGTAATTGTTATTTTGTTTCTTATTTGATTGTTAGCGAATCATGCCTCTTTTCTGATACGGACCGGTATAAGCATAATTCTTTCTTTTCATCCTGCGGAAATATGCAGGACTTAAGGGTCCTTCAAATTTACACTTGCGACATCTGACATAGACAACCTCGGTCTGAGTCAGTGGTACATCCGTCACCTTGAAGCCACAGATTGGACATCGCATTTCGCGGGAACCAACCTCCTCAGCAGCTTCCATAGATAATAGAAGCTTTCGCTGAATATCTTCACAGGGAATCGGATACTTTGGGTTAAATCTTAATGTTGCCTGATTCAACCAATCACCTCCGTCATTAATGTAGCCTCAACATACTCATCAATTGGTCTGCACTCAACCATATCGAGCTGTTTGATTCGGATCAGGAGTGCTGAAAAGGACACTCCGATCTGTGCTGCCATTTTCTTTATGATAATTCGATCCTTTGGAGCAAATACACTGTCTCCATAGATCTTAAGCTTGTTTCCATTGTTAAAGTCCTTCAATGCAGCTTCTACAATAAAGTAAGGCATCAGAAGTGCTGCAGCAAGCTTGTCAGCCTGCGTTTCAGCCAGATTGAAATGCTTCTTCATCTCAGCTAACGAATACTCCCGCTCCGCGTCGAATGTCCGCTGGAACTGGGGCACTGGATTGTGGCGATTAATAATGAAATGTGCCACCTCGTGCGCGATGGTAAAGCGGCGTTTCCCGCTCTCTGTTTCCTTTCGAAGATTAGCTTCCACAACGATTGTTCCCAAAGGGAAAAGAAATGGAACGATCTTGTTTCCTCTTTTTACCTTCAAAGGTGTAATTCCGTCTGACAGAAATCCGATTTTATCGTAATCGTCCTCTGCGTAAGTTTCATATACAACGTTAAGTCCCATTGAATTAGCAATGCCTTCAATATCCACACACCTTGGAAGGCCTGCTATTCCTGACTTTTTAATGTAGGTCAGAACTACTCCTGTACCGAGCTCATCAAGCTCTCTGTTTGGAATAAAGTGTTTCAAGCTGAGTCAACCTCCGTCTGGTCCGGATCCTCAATGGTATACACATACCAGGTTGATCCTAACCGATATATATTTTTTACCGCACTCCCAATTGCAATGGTGTAGCGAATTCCTTCAAACTCATTGTTGACCGGTCCGGCCATATGGATGACTCTGTCAATATTCCAGGTACGTCCATCCTCCCAGAAGATCTTCTTCGGGACAATGGAGCCATCAGCATAAGTAATGCTTTCTACACTGACGTTCACTCTGCTCATACATAACCAACCTCCAGATCGTATACTTTCCCATATTCTTATGCGTGCAGCACTGCAGGCTTGCAATGCCCATTCACGGCGATTATGGGGATTCGGATTGTTTCACCGAATCGATTTAATCTGGTCATGGAGCTGCATTCTTCGCATTCCATCCATCCGTCAGTTTCCTCCAAAAAGAGGTTGTGATTTACATGTCCACACACAGGGCACTTCACATCATACTGTTTCATCGGCTAATCCTCCCTTAAAAAGTTTATATCGCCTTGATCACATGACTTAGAACTCCCTGACAGATCAGCGAACTGATCAGAATCTTCTTATCCGGATATACTTCCTGGTTCATATACTCAAGAACAACCTTGCGGGATTCCTTGTCGATTCCCGCATAACGCTTCAGCGTATTCTCATTGTTCTCATCCAGTGCGGGTTCACCACAGTTGATTGCACCGACAGCATCTACCTGCTCGGACTCAACTATAATCTTGCCCATGTCCGGAATGGATATCCTTCCATCCTGGTAAGAAATCATGCCCTTCTTATCCATCGCCACAAGATACTTATACGCAGTGCTTCTGACAACACCCATCGCATTGGAAATCTGCGTGATGGTAGGCATGAGGCCGTTATACTCCCTATAATAGCCACTGATATACTCTTTGATTCTGTCCATTAGTTCTGGATCCTTAGTATTCATAAAAGGATCCTCTCTTTCTAATTCTAAATCTATACCGGAAATAAGTTGTTTCCACCTGCGATATGGTCATTATAGAATATATGTTCGTGGTCTGCAAGCACTTTTTGTGCCAAAAGAAGAAGGTGTCGCCATCAGACAACACCTTCCACGATTATCGTTATAAAATTGTGATTTGTTCGTCAGAAAATCAGAATAACTGACCTGGAAGCTTCAATTTTTCCTTGGTAGGAAATGTAGCGTCATACTTCTCGGCTTCATTTTCATCTACCATATAGCCTTCCGGTGTAGCATACTCTCCAGTGATTCCATCCAGGTAACCGGGAATCAGCTCCTTGCACAGAAAAAAAGATGCATCCTCACCTTCTGGTAATCCGTGGTAACGAATACCATACTCACTGGCATACGTAAAACCGCTCTTTCCATAGAAATCAATGTTTCCTTCGAAGCATACAGCTCCAAATCCCATAGCGGCAACCTTCTCAAGCGAATAATCCAACAGGATTTTACCATAGCCCTTTCTCTTAAGCTCTGGTGTGATACAGATTGGACCCATGGTTATAATCGGAACATCTCTTCCATCATCTGATTTGATCACTGCCTTCATAAACATATTCTGTCCAATCATCTTTCCATCCAACTCCATTACGAAATCGAGTTCTGGAATAAACGCAGGATCCTCTCGCAATTGATTGAGCACATAATGCTCCAGACATCCCGGACGATACACGTTCCAAAATGATTCTCTTACAAGGTTTTCTACTACACGATATTCTTTTTTTCTCTAAACGAATGTTAATGACATTTGTATTCATTATTTATTTCCTCCTGAAAATTGATGACGTTCAATGCTTTCGAAAAGCGGGAGGTTTTGCGATTGTCAGCAAACCTCCCGGTTATGCCACAATCTCCAGTGTTCTGCTAATTGTCAAAAAGCAAACTCCTTTTTCATAAATGATTATTTAATTGGTAACTAGATCTCGGTCAGCCATTCATCTACGCTATCCTTGTTCCAGATACCATCAATATAACATTCTCTTGCAAGACCAGCAATCTCAAATCCATTTTCTTCTGCATATTTCATAATGTAGGCGTATGCCTCACCAATCTGATCATATGCACCTTTGTGGAAGATACTGATCACCTTTGTCTCAGGAAGCCGTCTGAATTTGATAGTGTCACTCTCAACACCCATGGCTGTTACAGCTTCGTTATGTCTGATTTGAATGTCTGTTTCCTTATGCTCTCCGTCAAGATACTCGCAAAATTCATAAGGTGGCTCCGCACATTTCAGATTCGGATTGAGCTTCATACACTCTGCTCCCTGAGCAGGAATCCACTGCATACTGTCTTCATACTTGTCCAGTACAGTTTCTGAATAATAAACGATCATTTCCGGAATAGTCTTTTCTGTTACCTGATATTTCATCTCTTCATCCTCCAATATGTGATTGATTATGGAGAGGCGAATATCAATGTCATCCCTTTGCTCCTGCAGTGCTTTCGCTTTCTCGGTAAAGATCTTTCTTGCATCCTTACCATTCATAATGTCTCTGATCTCATCTATGGATAGACCAAGCTGTCTATACGCTTTGATCTGAGCCGCTCTTGCCAGCTGACTGGTTTCATAAAAACGATATCCGGTCCAGAAATCAATCGATACCGGTATCAGAAGGCCTTCTCTTTCATAAAACCTGAGCGCCTTTACTGTCAGATGAGACAGCTTCGAAAATTCACCGATCTTTAGCATGTGACATTCACCTCCTTCGTTACAATCCATATTCTGGATGCTCCCCTAAGGGGAGAGTCAAGAGTCTTTTTAAATCTTTTTCAGATGATTATCACTCTATAGAATCCAATGCCTTTTTCAGCATTTCTCTATATTCATTTCGGACCTCCGTCGGCCCTTCAATTTTGATTTTTCCTGCAGATCCGAATACCCAGCGATAGAAGGTTGGGCTTGCGCAGACCTTAACCGTTGTCCGGAACTGTTCCTCACCGACGCTACGAGTCTTGATCTTCATACCGAACTTATCTACCACAGACTTCATACAGCAGTTGTCACAAAGCAAGGTCACGTCAACTGCTTCATCTGTAGAGAACATACGGAAGACTTCGGTTGTGTATTTGGATACATCATAGCCCTTCGGCTTCTTAACAGCCTTCTCTGTCAGCAGCTCCGGTTGCTTCTTAATGCGGTCTACTCGATAGGTGCGAACAGACTCCCTCTCATCACAGTAACCAGTCAGATAGTAATAGTCGCCATCCCAGATCAGATCAAATGGACTGACTGTATATGGTTTCCCATCGTTCCTGAGCACTTCCTTCTTCTTACCATTGATTTCAAAATAATAGAAGGAAATCTTCACGCCGGCATTAATGGCATCATTGATTGCATCAACAATGTAATAGCCTTTTTCATTCTCTGACTTCACACGGCCGGTGATATGCACAGATCTCTTTAACTTATCTGCATTGGTCTCACTGGTCAAAGAAATTAGCTTTTCAATCAGGCTCTCACTCTTCTTCTCCGTAATGAACTTGGAAGACTGCACTGCATCGATCAGAAGCTTTAACTCCGGCACAGAGAACTTGCGGTCTGCCAGGTAGTATTCCCAGGCACGCTTACGCTCTCCAATAATCTCGAATCCAGCTGCTCGAAGCAAATCAATATCCTTAGGCACGGTGGTTCTATGCACAAGAATATTGTGCTGCTCCATCATGCAGTCAGTGATCTGCTTTGTGGAAAGGGTATGTTCCTCATCGGTCTGCGTCAGAAGCATCTGATAGAGATATATGATGCGAAGCCTTGTATCGTTGTCCTCTGCCTTTGGTTCAATCACTACTTCTGTTTTGGTTGCCTGATCAGCTAAGATAACATCAGCAATTACCTGCGCTGCAAGCTTAGATCCAAGCTCATTTGGATGACAGCCATCCTCAGCAAAGATATCCTGCTTAGCTGCTTCCTCATAGAAGCACTTACCTACATCGGCAATCAAAGCTCCGTTCTGATCGGCAGCCTCATGATAAGCATCATACATCTTCTGAAACATCTCATCATAATCCATACCGAAGGATTCCAGCTGCTTGCCGCCCTTCTGATAAGCCCAGGTGGCATACAGAACCGGTACTGCTCCGTTGGCACGAATACGCTCGCACAGCAATGCAGTATTATTCAAGAAGCTTTCCCTGGAAGTAATCGGGCCGTTGCTCATCTCCTGGAGAATTACATAATCCCACTTCTCATTCTCCAGAGCCGCTTGCGTCATTCCTCCCATCTTGGTGTTAGGATTCAACTGCTCGGCAAGGCGTGCTCCACCACGGGTGTGCTGAACCACTTCGGCATCTATTAAGTTAGCCAGGGTATCTGGCATGTTGTTTGCAAAAGTAAAACTATTGCCAAGCATTAACACTCTCATATTTAACAGTCCTCGTTATTACTCATTAACAATGCTAAACAGCGAGTTCTCTCTTCTGGATTTAATTTCTTAAAATAGAAAACCACATCTTCAATCATTGCTTTACTTACAATTTGGTCGGCTTCTATTTTCATTTTCTCAACAGCTTCTATTGTTTCTTGTTTTAAAAATGCTGGTAAAATTCGGGTGTTATCCTTCCATATATGTATTTCTTCTCTTGTCTGGTTTCCTAAAGTAAGATACTGAGTTCTCCATACATGATCCTTTGTATCGATTGCATTTTCTGCACTCGAAATAACATCTTCAAGAACTGCATCAACATCAAAATCTAATTCTGCATCAGAGTATTTATTTCTTAATGAAGCAATTTCTTTCTGTAATAATTTTCTATCATTCACAGCTTCCTTCAAAACATTAATATCTGATACAAAATTATCTAAGGCTGTATTAAGCTCTTCAAAATCCTGCAAATCACGAGTAGCCATTCGATAGTTCATTACCATAGCAATGCAACTTTGGACATTTTCAATATCTTCTAATGTTTGTGTATTAGCTAAATCTTCCCAGATATTTTCCATATCTTGTTGCATTCTCTTTTTAGCAGAATCGAGTTTTGCTACACATTGATCCAATTGTGTATGTAATCGCTTTGCATCATTTCCTAAGGCTAATTCGTATTTTGATAATCGTTCTAACAAATCCTTAGCCTTTGCAAGCATATCAGAAACGTCCGTATAATTTTTGGTGGATACTTTTTTATATGCAGTTAAATACTTTTGTCCATCCGAAAGCAGTTCCTGTCGGCTTCTAATTTCATCCTTTTTAGCTAACTCAGCATCACCTTTTGCTGACAATTTCTTTGCATAAGTAGCAAATCTAAATTTCACTAATTTCTCATTGCACCGCTTAACATGCTTTTCAAACTGAGTCATTGCTTCTACAGATTTACAATGAATAGTACCCTCCAACCAATTTTCAAAACACGTGTCAACGATATTTCTTGCCTCGTTTCCCAACTCTAATAACCGATTTCTATATTCTTCGCTGATAGTAAAACCATTTTCATTAAATATTGAATATAAAGGAATTTCATCGATTGTCTCAAGTGCAACTAGCGCATTATATACATTACCTCTTTCATACGCGGTTTCGAGTTCGTCTTCAACCTTAACAATTCTGTCATCCCAATCTTTTCGGGCTCTAGCTGCGATTTCAAATCTAGAATTGGCTAATTTGTAATTTACTTCAAGAGACTCCGGTACTCCGTTATCATCAGCAAATTTCTGAATTTCTCTCTGCAAACGAATTACAGCATCTAAGTCTGTCGTTGCATCTAAGCGATTAATATATTGCTGGAATTTGGCTTCAACAGCATTAGTATCAATTAAAATCAATTTGGATGTTCTGATTAAGTCCATATTGATTTTTTTATCCTTGATAATAACTTCATCTTTCCAACGAATAATGCTGTTTTGTGAGCCATTATAGTGGATTCTTACACAGTAACTATGATTTGCAAGTAATACTGCAAGCATCATCAAAGCAGACTCTTCACTCAAGCCATACGGCGGATAACAATATTTTTCTAAAAATTGAACACAATCATACTTTTTAGAAGAGTTCAAATCACTTACTGCTTCTTCATATACAGCTCTAGCTCTAGATTCTGCTGGTGGCATAATAGCATAGTTTGTGCTAATACATTTCCAAGAAGTAGCACTGCTTTCCATTAGCACTGCTGTAATCTTACTCCTTACATCTGATGTAAAATCATGAATGGTGTCGTAATTTACATTATTTGAAAGAAGCATTTTAATGATTTGACAATAATATTGACTTCCTTTTCCTGTAAAATTATTCGAAGCAGTTAACAACCCGTCAAAATTAAACGAAACGACTTTTGGATATATACCTTCAAACACTTCTGTCAACGCAACCTGCAGACGCTTTTTCAGCTGAATTATTTCGTCAGGATATATGCACTGTCTTTGCTTTTTCAACATCTCAAATTCATTTCTCAAGATATCTTCAGCTTGGTTATAGTCATCAGAATATGCTCTAGAATACATTTGACGGATGCTATCATCCATCTGATCCAATACATCATAATTCTTCAATGCAGATGCTAAGCGGTCCTCAGAATCATTAAGCAACATCAGCAATATTGGTGATCCTTGGAGTTCTTTAGCAAACATATGTAAGCGTTTAATGTATTGATAATCCGTATCTTTATTTACATAAATCCATATTAATCTGCCTTTTGGCACTGCAGCGCTCACGCTTGCCTTCCAAGTTTTCTTGTATTCTCCAATTAATTCTTTTGATACGTCTTCTGCAAGAAGAACCTCCTGTGAATACTTCCACTCATTTGTAAGTATTTTATGCGTTGTACCAAAAGATGTTTCTTGCGGTTCGCTAAGCTCTCCTATTTCTAGGACTTTTGCAGTCTTAAACATTGCTCTGAAATCTGTTTTCCATGTAGCTGCAATTCGTTTCTTTTTGATTTTGTATTCATGAGCACCACGAGAATCTTCCATAAAGTCAAAACATCCTGCATGCTCATCAAATCCAAGTACTGCATACTCATTTTCAAGAAGTTCTAATTCGTCTTCTAATTCTGAGATGGTGAGTCCTGAACATAAAACCAATGCTTCTTTCACATCTTCATAATCGCGAGTTTTAAACTTCAGAATACGTGCAATTAAGTTTGCTCTCAAAACTGCCAACAAACGATCGGAAAGTTTATCTCCTTGTTTTCTTAAAATATTATCATATCGAATACAATGCTGAGACAACTGTTTACCGTTTATCTCTGATGACAACATTTCTTGATACAGATCGCCACACATCAACTCTTCAGGAAGTACCAACGGTATTCCATTTTCAATTGAAGAATCCGCAACTTCTGCTATATACTGACTTATCAAAGTCATCGACGATCTATTTTGAAGATAATCTGATAATTGCGTAAGCATAAATGTAGCCAGCGGGTGCATCGGATAGATTCCTTCAACAATCACTTTTCTAAACAGTGAATAATCTGCCCACACACCACTTAATGACAGCCAACGATTCATCTGGGAATACAACTCTTCCCATTTTATTTCATTGTACTTCTGCCACTCAACTATGGTACTTTCAAACGCATCTCGGTTATTTCTGTATATTAAATTTGCAAATACAGTTTCCAAGTTTGATGAAATATGATATTTATCACTCTGGTCGTATCTGCCGATATATCTACTAATGTTTCTTGTTTGATCAACACGAACAAGATAACTCTTAATATCTGACTGAATAAAATTAATAACCTGCAGAGCACCATCTGCGTCTTGCGCCACCTCAAAAATTTGTTGAAGGGCAGAATCTCCTGATTTTCCTGCATCAGATCCAGATGCATATTCTAGGTATCGACCAAACTCATCAAATAAAATTATCACGCGATCAAACTGGCCATTTAATCCGCAATACTCGGACAAAAGCATTTCCAAAATAGAACGTGCAGATATGCCTTCGTCCCAACTTATCTCTTTTCCAGTAATCTGGCGATACACATTATTAACAATTTCGAATGCATTATCATCAGTGAGCAGTTTTTCTTTGATTTTTTCAGTTAATTGACTTCCCTGCTCTTTCCAGCCTAATTCTCTTGCACTATTCTCAAACAATTCAAGCTGTGAATCTTTATTACGTTCAAAAAATAAACTTGCCGTTTCAACCGTTCTATTAAGATTACGTAATTTATCATCGCTTAGTCCATATAAACATAAGCTTTTTTGAGCCGCTCGAAGAATCTCGTAATGAAGATTAAAATCTCTCATTCCATTTATTACGAGAACAAAATTTCTATCTGTACATATTTCTCTGATTTCAGAAGCCGCTTCACTGTCTATCTTATTGATGTTGTCAATGATTTTGGCAAATGTTTTAGGCATGTAGCTTGCCCCAGAAAACAATTGGCCTAAAGTAACAGCTAAATGTGATTTTCCTGTTCCATAATCTGCAATAGCTAATGAAAGCGGATTAGATGAATCCTCAAACTTTTCCGCTAATGTTTTTACTAAGCTAATCGTATCAATGGTTTTATTCTTTGTTTTAGACTCCACTCCATAGTAGTCTTTTCCATGAAACACAAAGTTTTCAGCTACCTTTGCAGCCTTTTCCGGCACGTAAAACCAGTCTGCTTGTACTGCGCCTTCAAAATACAGATCTTTTCTAAAGGCTATAATATCTCCAATTCTCATGGCACTTCCCCCATTAACACAGTTCACTGTACAGTAATTCTATTAGTGATTCTGTATCTACAACTCGTCGTACCGTAAAAGGAATCATCTGACGATTCAATACTATCAACCCTTTACTCGCCATCATTTCTAATGCCTGATACTCTTCTTTTTCACTCCATCCAAAAGCATTTTTAAATCCAATTTTCTTTAAGTGTTCAGATGTTATTTCCGATATAGATGCCAATGTCACTTCAGTTGAATCTGCATTTTCTAACCATAAACGGCTCGGCGCTTATAAAATCACTTATATCTTAATGCGTGACTATGGCATTAACATCAGTGTCGGGCGAGTGTACCGGCTGATGAAACACCTTCAGCTCCCAAAAATGTCAACCGATAAACCTTCGCTTTCCCGCTCGCATTCTGATGACGCTTCTTGCTTTAATCATCTGCAACAGAACTTTCAACAGAAAGCTCCCAATCTTGTATGGGTTAGTGGCATTACCTACCTCAAAGCCGGTGGAAAGTGGTACTTTCTCTGTATTGTGATGGATCTTTACTCCAGGAAAGTCCTTTCCTGGCGTCTTTCTGCCCGGGCAGACACCAATCTTGTCATCGCTGTTTTTCAGAAGGCTTACGAAAAACGCAAGACGCCTTATGGCCTGATGTTCCATTCGGATCGGGGTACACAGTATACTGCCTTTTCTTTTCGTCAGCTTCTGGATTCCCTGAACGTTGTCCAGTCTTTTTCAAAAAAAGGCTATCCCTTTGACAATGCCTGCTGTGAATGTTTCTTCAAATATCTCAAGAAAGAAGAAACCAGCCGCAAATCTTACCATTCTTTACAGGAGCTACAGCTCTCTATCTTTGAGTACATTGAAGGCTACTATAACTCTAAAAGACCGCATCTTTCTCTGAATATGCTCACGCCTAATGAAGCGGAGGATTTGTATTGGGAGCAGCTTCACTAGCCTGCTCCTCAGAATTTTTCCCTTTTTTTCTGCCTACTTACTTGACTATAGTCCATCGCTATAACTTTACTCATCTTTTCTTTCCTCCTCGTAATTCTTCCTGTCTCTTCCTTACCCTGAGCCAACCCTCAAGCAGCTGAATGATAGTATCCTGCATCTGCTGATGGGTATAGTTGCCTGGGAAGTATTTGGATATCTTATTCATTGGTATTGCCAGATTCCAGCAATCTGCCTTTTTCTTTTCTGTCAAAATTTCCAAAACGCTATCTTCATTCAGTCTTTTTTGCTCCGACAGCCTTCTGATTCGCTGTGCCTGGGATAGGGATGGTGAATTCTGCTCACTCTCGATAGTCAGCTTCACCAGCTTCTGCTCTCTGATTTTCAGATGCGACAGCTCAACAGCCGGTGTGACTGCTACAATGCCTTCATCCACCATTTCCAAAAGCTCTGGAATCAGTTCATTTAATCGAATGAACCTTTGAATCTGTGTGGAGCTGTCCGGACTGTTCTCTGCAATCAGGTCTCTGGATGTCTTTCCCCGCAACTTCTGTTCATCGTGGTCAGAAGATAAATCCCTCCTGGCTCCCTGACGTTTCACTGCATCCAGCTTCATCTTGTAGGCCCTGGCCTTTTCACTTGGTAATAAGGACTGCCGCTGAAAATTGCTGTCTACCATCATGACAATGGCATCATCCATCTCGATATCCTTCACAATGGCAGGTATCGTCTCCATGTCCAGAATCTCACAGGCATGTACTCGTCTGTGACCGGATATGATCTGCCAGGCATCTCCCTCAGGTCGAACTACGATGGGCGTTAATACGCCAAGCGATCTGATACTGTCCGTCAGCTGGTCCATGAACTCGTCATCTCTTACCTTAAAGGGATGTTCCGGGAACTCTGTTAAGCGATTCAGTGGAAGCTGAACCACCTGTTCATTCTTCATTTCCATTTCGCCTCCTTCTGAACGCAAAAAAGCGCTCAACTTCATTGGAAAAAGTTGAACGCTCTTGTATAACTGATGATTAAAAGCATCGTTTTTGTTCAAATTGAGACAAACGAGTCATTTTGTCGACGGACATAAAAACTGCTGTATTACGGGAAAAATTTAAGGGAACTAAAACAGTGCTGAAGATGATTATTTAGCTTCCTTTTTAAGCCCGATTTGTAACCCATTTACGCTTTTTAACCCATGCTTCACCATTAAAAAGATGAAAAAACACTGTCAAATTTGTACAGGTGGGTTTAGCCGTTTTCGAAACGTTGAAAAAAATAAAGCCCCGAAAACCTTGGCTTAACAGTGATAAGGAACTAATCACTTATCAACTGTTAGCTGACGGTTTCCGGGGTGCATACGGACAAATCCCGTCTGATTTCTAACAGGAAGTCAGACGGGATTTTCGCTTTATATCACGAATTATGGAGGACATACCATGAAAAACTTAATATCTTGTGCTTACAATATGGACAACTGCTGCGTAGAATTGAAATTCACCGATGGCAGCATGATTGCGATTGACACTAACGCAGTGGAGAACGAGGTTGCCGACGATATGTACCAGCGGTCAGAGTTGGACTATCTAATCTACAATGCACCGTTGGAATATGCAAATCTCATTTTGAACGGCGATCCCGAAACCTATCTAAAGACGGTTACAGAATACAAGTGTCTTGATTAAACGATTTAAGCCCTGCTGTTGGTCGATTAAGTGACTGACAGCAGGGCTTATTTTATTTTGCATAGGTTATTTTAATTTGCAGTTTGTCGCTGTTGTAGATTGCTTCAATATTCCCACCCTGTAAATGGTAAGATAAAGTATACCAATTTCGGCCAAGAGAAGTATACCACCCTTCGCCACGGAAACTGGGCCACTTTCGCCACAAAAGGGGCCACCTGCGCCACAAAGTATACCACTTAAATTCAGGTCATTTTTCTGGTACAATGGCTGTATTCCAGAGAAAGACCGTGACGAAATGAAGGGGTATCAAGTGTACAGCAAGGTTCATCAAATGCGGGAGGCTGGCTTTTCCCAGCGCGCCGCAGCAAAAGCTTTGGGTATCAACCGCAAGACCGTGAAACGATATTGGGATATGGATGTGGACGAGTATGAGCATAACGCCCGGAAGATCGTTCGCATCCGCAATCTGGATTCCCGCCGGGATAGATCGTTACCTGGCTCCGGGAGTATCCTTCTTTGACAGCAGCCCAGGTCTGTGACTGGCTGAAAGAGCATTACGAAGAAGCTCACGCTGAGAGAACGGTGTCCCGGTATGTGAAAGAACTCCGGGAGGAATACCGCCTTCCCCGGCATCCGAATCCACGAAGCTATGAGACCGTGGCGGAGCTTCCCATGGGGCAGCAGATGCAGGTAGACTTCGGTCAGACCACGCTCAAGAATGTGGAAGGAGGCTGGACGACGGTGCATGTAGCCGCCTTCCTGCTTTCCCATTCCAGATACAAATACGCTCAGTGCCAGAGCAGGCCCTTTACGGCGGCAGATTTGGTGGCTGCCTGCCATAACTGTTTCCGTTACTGGGGCGGGATGCCCCGGGAGATGGTATTTGACCAGGACAGCATCGTCTGTGTCAGCGAGAACAGCGGCGATATCGTCTACACCTACGAATTTGAGAAGTTCCGCCAGAACTGCAAGGTGGAGATCTACCTCTGCCGGGGAGCAGACCCCGAAAGCAAGGGTAAGATTGAAAATACCGTCAAATTCATAAAAGGCAATTTCCTCAATAACCGTCTTTATGTGGACGATGAGATTCTGAATCGAAGCTGTGTGGAGTGGCTGATAATGTACAATAAGTTGCGCAAATTGAAAAAGGCATAAGAAGAGACATGGTTTGCAGATCTCTGGTAGAATGAAGTTACCACACACCATTCTGAAAGGAGTCTGTAAACCATGTCTGAGAAAATTGTACAGCTAAATGAAGAAGTTATCAAGGGTCAGCTCAAAGAATTGGTCCGTGGCAGCGTGGAAGAAACGCTCAACGAACTGCTGGAGCAGGAGGCTGAGAAACTGACTCAGGCTTCCCGCTACGAGCGAAATGAGGCCCGCCAGGGCTACCGCAGCGGCCACTATGACCGGAACCTTACCACTACCTCCGGAGACGTCACGCTCCATGTCCCTCGCCTCAAGGGAGTTTCTTTTGAAACGGCCATCATTGAGCGGTATCGCCGGCGGGAGAGCAGCGTTGAGGAAGCCCTCATTGAGATGTACCTTGCCGGCGTCTCGGTCCGCAGAGTGGAGGACATTACCGAGGCCCTGTGGGGCAGCAAGGTATCTCCGGCTACCATCAGTGAGTTGAACAAGAAAGCCTATGTCCACATCGAGGATTGGCGAAACCGACCTTTGCAAGGCGGCAAATATCCGTATGTCTATGTGGACGGCATCTACCTGCGGCGCAACTGGGGCGGAGAGTATGAAAATGTGGCAATTTTGGTAGCAATTGCAGTGAATGAGGATGGATACCGTGAGGTTTTAGGCGCCGCTGAGGGCATGAAAGAAGACAAGGCCAGCTGGGTGAATTTCTTCCAGTGGCTCAAAGGCCGTGGACTGGACGGCGTGAAACTCATTGTTGGGGACAAGTGCCTGGGAATGCTGGAAGCCGTGGGAGAAGTGTTTCCTGACGCCAAATACCAGCGTTGTACAGTCCATTTTTACCGTAATGTGTTTTCCGTCGTTCCCCGTTCCAAGGTAAAGCTGGTGGCCAAGATGCTTAAGGCGATCCACGCTCAGGAAAGCAAGAAGGCCGCCCGTGAAAAAGCGAAAGCTGTGGCAGCCCAGTTGAGGGAAATGAAGCTGAAAGAGGCCGCCAAGAAAGTGGAGGACAATGTTGAGGAAACTCTGACTTATTGCGATTTTCCCTATGAGCACTGGACTCGAATCCGCACCAATAATGTGATTGAGCGGCTGAACCGGGAGATCCGCCGCAGGACCCGTGTGGTGGGGACCTTTCCGGACGGCAACTCCGCTCTGATGCTGGTCTGTGCCCGGCTGCGCCATGTGGCCGGCACCCAGTGGGGCAACAAGAAGTACATGAATATGAAGCACTTAGAGGCGGCTCTGGAAGACGTCTCTATTGCCGGCTGACCTCATTCAGCCAGAGACTGCAAACGAATTTGCGCATAACTCTTGGCGGCACCGAGTGGCTGGAACGGACGGGCAACGCCAAAATCCACGGAACCACCAGGAAGATCCCGGCGGAAGTATTTCAGGAAGAACGGGAGCAGCTTCGTCCTCTCTTTGCGTTGATATTGGCAGTCCGTCATATCCATAGATGGTTCGGCGGAAACAGGTAGAAAAAGCCCCACGGGAGTGATTTCCCGTGGGGATTGCGGTTCTATTCTGTTTTACTGCTCCCACTCGGCTTTGTGGGCTTCCCACCATGCGGGGAAGTTGGGGTCTTTCTTTAGCTGGCCTAACAAGTAGGAAATATTACGGCTATTATCTATGATGTGCTGGTCATCAAAGACAATTATCTCATTGAGAAGGAAAATGTCACCCATTTTATTTCCGGCATGGCAATCGGCATTGATATGTATGCCGCAGAAATCGTTCTTGACTTGAAAAAAAGTTATCCTGGCATTACACTGGAACTCAGCTATGAACAACTAAATACCCCTTTTGCTTTATCTTCTTTGGTGTTAAATGTTGAGATTTCCTGCAATCGTTTTCACGACTTCATAATGTCTTTGCATTTTTTATAGCCTTGGGAATAGGTTACATCCAAACCAAGCTTAACGAATTCATCATACGCATTATCAAGCTTGGTTGGATTAACAACGAATGTACCGGCACCTTGGAAGCGAGGGGCTTTTGCCTTTCCCTTCATTTTACTGCCCTGTACCACTCATTTTAACGGCGTCGTCACCTTGGTTTCCAGCTCGCAATGTGTTACATCACTCCAATGGCGGCGGATGGCAATATCAGCAGAAAGGTCAGTATTGTTATAGGAAATAGACCATTGTGTGTTGCTTGTGATGTTATCGGGGTTTGGGTCTTGTGCCGCCGCTTTCATTGCGTTCCACACGGTATCGTCGGTGTAATTGCCTTTTTCCGTTTCCAGCACCTCCAGCACAGCGTCATAGCGTTCCCTGCCGTGACCGTAGATACCGTTTTTCTGATTTGGAAGCACCTCATCCTTATGACGAATAAAGAAATTAGTAACCGCCTCTGATGGAGTATCTATCAGCTCTCTTGGTTCGCCGTTAATGTCATACTCTATTACTCTGCCATCGCCTGATGCATCGGTTATGTAGAAATGATAATCTCTACCGGATGATGCGAACATATCATAGCTGCGCAAAAGCTCCACTGCTTCCTCTGTGGTCGCTGCCCTGTCAAGAACAAGTCGTATCGCAAGAGTAGTTGAAATGACAGGCTTGCCTGTGCTTTGACGTACAGGCTCACTATCAAGTGTCAACACAGCGATAGACACGCCCTTCTCATTCATACCATCAAGGCAGATAAATGGAGCTGTTAGACTTGCTAGCTCTTTTTTGATATTCTCATCAGGCACATTTGCTGAAACATTGTCAAGAGCGGCAAAGGCAATAGACTTATATCCGTCCTTTGGAGCACAGTAAACCAACATAGCAGATGTATCTTTACTAAAATCGTAATTACGTCCCATATGAACGTCGCCGTCCGTATCGGTCAGACAAAACACCGTACAGCCGAAATTGGGCGCTTTGATCTTTACAGGCAGCAGCGGCAACGCCTCTTTCAGAATCGCATCGATCATCGTCTGATCGTCCTGAATGCCGTAATCGATAATATTGTCAAGATTGTAATCGTATTTGACATCCATGCGATAGAGATTGTATCCATCCGCGTAATCCGTAAGCCGCTCAATGCTGCCGATGGTCTGGATCCTGGTGAAATACAGTCCTAAAAACGCAAGCAAGGCGAATACAACGACCGCCAGAATCGCCAGCGAAACGATCAAACTACGCTTCTTTACTTTATTCATGTCTTATTCTCCTTTTTGGTTCGGTATTATTCTGTAATAGAACCCGACCTTGCTTTCGGGTTCTATTACAGAATAAAGAGTTCAAGGGTTTCTTTGAGCGTTTTTATTTGTGCTATCCTTTTATTCGTTAATCTATATGATATGCAATATTAATGGGTACTTCCTGTTTTGAATTTAAATACGAAACCTTAATTCCAATACGCTTTGATTTTCCCTCTAAACTATCGTGCCAACGCAAGATAAATTCTTCTTCTGTAAGATATGTGTAACTACCGGAAGTCGATGGATCCATAAAATAATAGATATATGTATCTTTTTTCGCATCCTTCTTATATCCGATTAACACAACATAATGACCATCGTCTTCTGTTTCAGTCTTATAATCACCGTCATCTTTCCATGCCTGAATCGCACAAATAACAGGAGAATCATCATCAAGAGCTGTCCTTAATTGTATTAGCAAGCTATCCGTATGATCCGAATCGTATTCATTTGAAGCATAATCTACACACACAACCTCTGTTGCAATCACCGGTGTATTCGGAAAACCTTCTGTACGAACGGATTCTAAATATTCTGCTATATTCATATAGTTAGTCCCATTTTCCGGAGTTGCTTCAAGCTCCCAAAGTAATCGATCTTCTCTGGTGTCAAAATCGTATCCCGCATAGCGTAAAACAGATGCAACGCAAGCCACTCCACAGGTAAAATTATGACTTTGTCTATATAACGGTAATTTTATAAGTTTACATATTCCTTTTTCATCCGTTTCAGGCAACGACGTTGATGAAACATTATAATCATAAAATGTATTTCCTTCCGGTTCAGTATCGTTCAAGTAATACTCCTTCATCTGATTGGCAATACCTTCAGATTTCGGTTCTTTGTTTGCTGTAATTATCATAAACAAAGACACAACAAATAAAAGAATTAAAAGCACAGGGATAATCTTCTTGATTGCTTTCATTTTGAAATTCCTCCGATTACAAAGCAAACACTCATTTATATTATCCTGCTTTTGCTTTGCTGTGTCAAGTGGTACAGAAAAAATCATAGGTCTTTTCTCTTCATATTTACCACAATTGCGGTGAAATATGACTGCAATCGCATAGCAAGTACATTCTGTAATTGCTGTAAATTCATTTGATGTGTTTTGCGCTCCAATCAATTCCATTTCCCCAATGAAACAAGGGGCATTTATGAAATTGATTAGGGAAATGAGTTTATGCTCCCTGAGTTTATGCTTCCTGAACTCAATCTTACAGAAACTGCTGTCACTGTGGTAAACGCATGGATCAGTGCTCACCCTTCATATGACTTGGAGGTTGTGTTCAGCTGTCTGAACCAGAAAAACTATAATTTGGTAAAAGAAAGAATGGGGCGTTTGGCAAAAGGAAATACAGTCGATGATCATGGTGAATTTTGAAGATGAGAAAAAGAACTCAAAAACTTTAATGAATAATTTCTTTTGTTGCATGCAGAGAGACATTTTTAAACTCTCTGCATATTATACTTACCTCATCAAAAGAAAAAGGTATTAAGAAGGAGTGGAATCAGGATGATTGATAATGCGGACATTATTGAACAAACCGGTGCACTGCAGAAACTCAGCGATGCTGACAGGGTTATGCTTGTGTTTAATACATATGTATGCCCAAGTAAATGCTACCAATAGCAATTCTTACATTGAACGATATAAGGCAATATTGCTACAACATCCTGAATTTACCCCGTTTTCTTGGGGTTCCAACACAATTTTTATTGATACTGAATATACGCTCTATGATGTAGACAAAAACGGAATTCCTGAACTTATAGTGAAGGAGGATAGGTCGAAGTATTATATTTACTCTTTTAACGGAACGGATGTTATTTCAAGCGATGTGTGTTATTGGTCTTATGATGAGTGTTTGTATGAGTATGAAGGAAACGGAATTGCAATCCATGATGGCGGTATGGGGAACATGCGAATTGAGAACGTCTCATTATATTCGATGGTGAACAATAAGTTGGTGTGGTCAGGGGAACTTATGAGTACAGAGGAGTGCTCCTTTGATGAGTTATATTCTTTCTTGGATAGCCTGACTCCAATCAACGATTTCCTCCCGATAACTGACTATTCACATCTGTCCAATTAACCGAATAAATAAGCGCAAAGGGTGGAAGTTAGAACGATTAACACTTAATTCTTGTACTTTGCGCTTGTTTACCTATAGTATTGGAAATATGGCTATTCAGCGGGTACTTCCTCAGTTGTGGGTTTCCGGTAGGAGAAGATGCTCTTCGTTGGAACTTACAGATTAAAGGCAACCATCGTTTCCTTTGGCGGCTTCTCATTCTCGCAGCTTAGAAGATACGTTATCGCCTTGTTTGCAAAGCGGTTTGTTTTCATGGTATCCCAATCGGCAAGCCGGGCGATCTCCGCTGTGCCGTTCTCAAAATCCAACGAAATCTCGCCCCATTCGCCGTCGCAGTCTGCTTGATATTCGTAGATTGCGGTGGCGATTTTCTTTTTGCGCTTAGTTTTGGATTTCTGTTTCAGCCGGACAGCATGGAGCGCACCTTCGGCAACCAGACGCTCCGTCAGCTTGTCCACCGCTTTCCGGTAGGCTCGCTCCGCACCGCTGGCTGTGCTGCCCTCAAACATAACTGCCAGTTCTTCAAAGGTGGGGCGGTTCTTCCATGAACCAACACGTCCACAGGTCATGCAGACCGCCAGCCGCTTTTCAAGCAAGGTCTGTTCCCGGTAGTTCAGCTTCTCGAAAGCCCGTTGCACCTTTTCTGCCTGTATGCCGTTCCAGAGGATGTCGGTATAGTTCCAAGTATCATCAAGGGCAACATCCTCGCCTGTTTCCTCACCGTCCTCGTCTGTCACATAGAATGGCTGCTGATTGCGGATGCCACGGACAACTTTCAGATATTCTTCCGCAAGAGCAAGGTCACAGTTATACTTCTTGGAAAACTCGCTTACAGCATCCTTGGTGTTAAGGTACAGCCATGCCATTGACCGCACCATTTTATAATTGGTCAGAGAGGATACCGACCATTTTTCTTCGCCCATGCGGAAACGGAGCATAGTGTCCCGGATGAACTGAAAAATGTATGTAGCATACTCCGCACCCTTGGCAGGATCATAGTCCATCAGCTTTTGGAGCATTTGCTCCCGACAGGAGAGTTTTATATCCAGAAAACGGTCTGTGTCGTACAGATCGCCGCCATCCACACCGAGAAAGGTTTTGATGCGCTTGTTAAGCTGCGGCTCGTAGTGGTGCAGGAAGAACGAAAAATATAGCAAATTCTTTTCCTGCAAGGCAGACAGGATGTATTCATTCAGGCTGCCTACCGCTGGCGGTTCCGGTTCCAGTTGGAAGATGCGCTCTGCCACATAGGGAATGATGCCGTCACCGTGCGGATTTACAGCGTGTTTTGGTATGTATCCGGTCATATTCCATGTAAAATCATTCAGCATAGCGCACCTCCCTCCCGATTTAATATAATATTTGCGAACATTCAGAAAGCTGAAATTTTCTGTTCCCTACAAATTGGAATGGGCTTACTTCTTTTTCTGCTTGTGTTTGATGATTGCTTTTATTACAAAGCATATCAGCAACATAACAAGGGTAAATGCTCCATAAACCAAAATGCTTGTGTACCAAGGTGCTGATTGCATAGCATACAGTTCAGGGCGAGTTTTGAAGTCCCAAAGAACATAAAACCCATGCCCAATGAATACACCAACAAAAGAACCAATAATGATATTTAAGATATTGTTCAGCTTTTTCATACAATCACACTCCTTTGTCAAATTCAAAGTTTTCTCATAGCTTCTTTATTCAAGGCCGCCTGTTCCATTTCTTTCTCATAATCGCCCTCGGCATAGGCTACATTGCTCAATGCCCGGAGCATCTTATCTTTTGCCAGTTTTTTCATAATCTCTGCAAGATCAGCGTCCAGAGTACCACGCTTCACATAGCGGTTTATGGTATTCAGCCGCTTCTCATAAATCTGTTTCAGCGGATGATCGTCCGCAAGCTCCCGTTGTTCTCGACCTTTCAGGTTTCCAACCTGCCGACAGGTGCGGTGCAGCTTATCCCCCGGCGCAAGACCACCGCAGTATTTGGTGTGCCTTGCGTTGGTGGTCAGAAACCATTTGCCGCAGATCCGGCATTTCTTCGGTGCATGACCGACACACAAGCCCTCAAAGAGATCAGACCGGAACATCCCTACAAAGGACACATAGTGCATCCGCTTAACAAGCTTCGCCATATCTTCGCCGGGACGGATGGTTGCCACATACTGAACAGAGTTGTTCGCAACAGACATCCAGGAATTGCCCTCCGTGATAGAAAACTCCGGCGGGAAATAGCTGCCGAACATTTTTGCAAAGCCCTCTGCGGTACGGTCTGCTTCGTTGCCGTTTGATTTTTCCGCAAAATCAAGCATTGCGGTTTGGTATTCCCCAAGAGAATATGCCAGATGCCCGAATACAGCGGTATAGCGTTGGAGCATCATCGCATCCGCATAGTTCGGAACTTCTTCAAACTGCAAGGAGTTGGTTGCGGCTTTTATAGCAAACTCCACATATTTCAGCGCATTGTCGGCAGTAAAGACCTTTTCTATTCGTTCTCGGTGCTGTGATATGTTCATATAGGAGAACGGCGGCGTTTGGCTGAGAATATCAAGCATTGCCAGAGCAGCATCCCGTGCCATAGGAAAAAGCGTGGAAGCATTCTGTCCGGCGTTTAACATTCCAAGCAGCAGATTGATTTTCTCGCATTGCTCGTTCATCTTTGCAATGGTATCCGCAGGAACATTCAGCGCATCACAGGCAAGAGTGCCGACAGGAAATGTTTTGCCCTCATATATAACCGTATCCTGCCAAAAATCCAATGTCATCAATTCTTGATTCATACTCGCCATCCTGTCCTGTTTTTTCATTTCTTTTATTATACCATGCAAATGTGAAGAAATCTACATCCTCCGAAAAGCTGTCCTGTTTTTTGAAATGGGGTTGTCCACCGATTAGCCTGTTTTTTGAAAAATCCGGCATAACCATAGTAGAAGGAGCGAAGCACCTGCCAATCACGGCGGGTGTTTCGTGCTTTCTGAATACTATGAACGGAGGTTTTTCTATGACAATCTATGAAACCATCAAGGCGGCAATCAGCGTAAAGCAAGCCGCCGAACACTACGGGCTGAAAGTGAGCCGCAACGGCATGGCTTGCTGCTCGTTCCACAACGACAGGCATCCGAGCTTGAAGCTGAACGAGGAATATTTCTTCTGCTTTGGCTGCGGAGCCAAGGGGGATGTGATCGACTTCGTGGCAAGGTTGTTCGATCTGAGCAGCTATGAAGCAGCACAAAAGCTGGCTTCGGATTTTGGGCTTGACCCGAAACCGCCCACTGCCGCAGCTATGGTCAAGCCCAAACGTCCCTATATCCGTCAGTTCCGGGAGGACGAAATGCTGTGCTTCCGGGTGCTGATGGATTATCTGCATCTTCTGGAAGATTGGAAAGTGCGGTATGCACCGAAAACACCGGACGATGCTCTGGATGATCGCTTTGTGGAAGCATGCCAGATGATTGATTATATCGAATATCTGGCAGATATTTTGACAGTGGGCGATCTGGAAGAACGGGTTGCTGTGGTGGACGAGCTGATGAAGGACGACAAAATTACGTTCTTGCAGGACTACACCGCAAGAAAGAAAAAGGAGGTGGCGCAGCATGGCGAAGAACCGGAAAACGCCTGATATGAACCTGCCTGTCTGGTTCGACGGGCAGAATATCAATGAAGCTCTGTTCTGTGAAGAATTTCTGCGTGAGCGCAGAATCATCTTCGCAAACGGAGCTTTTTTTACGCCCGATGGTCGGGTAACAGACGATCTCCCTCTGCGTGGGGAGATTTACGACAAGCTGAAATTCTGTGCCGTGAACAACATCCCCCGGAAGATCACCAACATTCTTGAAGTGCTGAAACTGGAAGCGCAAGTGCCTGACTTTCCACCGGAGCAGGATCGCATCCATGTGTCCAACGGTACGCTGCTGCTGAACGGCACATTTACCGAGGGCAGACCGACTATCGTGCGGAGCCGTCTTCCTGTTGCCTACAATCCCGATGCCCCCGCACCTGTGATCTGGCTGACCTTTCTGGATGGGCTGCTCCATGCGGAGGACATCCCCACCTTGCAGGAGTTCATCGGTTACTGTCTGATTCCCTCCAACAAAGGTCAGCGCATGATGGTCATTAAGGGCAACGGCGGCGAGGGTAAATCCCAAATCGGTGCGGTGCTTTCTGCTATCTTCGGTACGAATATGAAAGATGGCAGTATTGGTAAGATTTCTGAAAACCGTTTCGCTCGTGCCGATCTGGAACACATCCTGTTGTGCGTAGATGATGATATGCGGATGGAAGCCCTGCGCCAGACCAACTATGTAAAATCCATCGTGACGGCACAGGGCAAGATGGATTTGGAACGCAAGGGCAAGCAGAGCTACCAGGGATGGATGTTTGCCCGGCTGCTTGCATTCAGCAACGGCGATCTGCAAGCCCTGTATGACCGCAGCGACGGTTTTTACCGCAGACAGCTTGTGCTGACCACTAAGGAAAAGCCGGTGGACAGAGCTGACGATCCTGACCTTGCGGAGAAGATGAAAGCCGAAGCCGAGGGCATCTTCCTGTGGGCATTGGAGGGCTTGCAGCGGCTTGTTGCCAACAACTTTAAGTTTACAGAGAGTGACCGTATCCGTGAAAACCGGGAAGCGGTCAAGCGTGACAATAACAACATTTTCGATTTCATGGAGTCGGAGGGATACATCCGACTGAAAGCGGATGCGTCCATCAGCTCCAAGGATTTCTATGAAATCTACCGGATGTGGTGCGAGGAAAATTCCCTTGCTCCGCTGAAAGCCCGTAGCTTCAGCGACGCCATGATTGCCAATGCCGGGAGATTCAATCTCGAGCATTGCAACAACATCACCAACTCTGCCGGACGGCGGGTGTGGGGCTTTATGGGCGTGGAAGCTGTGGCAAGACCTCATATAAACGGGTTTTACGATGTTTCGCCGTGTACGTACGTACCGGAGGACTGGCGGGATTGATTTTGCCAGTCATGCTCTGTACGTATGTACGCAGCATTTTACACGTTGTTCTCTATTTATGGGAACAACCAGAGGTCAGAACTAACCTGTTTTCGGGCATTGAAAATCAATGGTAATGGAAACAGCAAAGTTTTTGATCGCAGGACGAAACCATTTCACGAAATCGTGCTTCTCTGAACCGTGTACCCTGTTCACGGAACAATGGGTGTTTTCACTATTCCAGACCAAACCGCACGAAACAGAAAAGCGGGATATGGTCATATATGGACAGGACATCACGGAAGAAATTCTGAATGAATTTCAGAGATTGCAGATTTTTCGCTATTCGGTGTATCTGCTCCGTTTTGGAGTGCAGAGGTTGCACCGAAACACAAACAGAATTATGGAGGATTTTTCAATATGAATGTACGCAACGAAATAAAGGCACAGATCATCCGTGCCGGAATGACCATGCAGGAAGTAGTTGACCTGCTCTCAGACGAATACGGTTGGAGCGACAGCGTTTCCAACCTGTCCGCAAAATTACAGCGGGAAAGTATCCGATACAAGGAAGTATTGGAGCTTGCCGCTGCGCTGGGATACGACATCGTATGGCAGCAAAGACGGGAGAAGTAATGCCCCGGCAACAGCCCCCTCGCATCTCCCGTCCCCATAGGCGCACCGCAGTGCTGCCTATGGATGGCAGTGAAATATACGGTTTTCGCTGCCGCCGTCTGTAAGAAATGTTCTGCAGAACAGCTTCATGCAGACGGGTTGACCATGGGAAAAGGCGCAGACATTTTGCCTTGGTCAGCAGAGGTCACCGCAGTGACCGCATACCCCCTCCGGAGGAGCCCTCGGAGAGCCCACGGCACTTTGCAGCCAATATGGATGAAAGTGTAATAGTGGGTTATTACACTTTGAAAAAGTGCCGTTCCCCAGCCCTCCGCTGTCTGCAAATCCCAAAGAAAGGACAAAAAATCTATGGCAAGAAATGATGGAATAGATCGTACCGTAGCCCGAAATCAAGACTTGAAAACACCGGATGATGTGGCGAAGGTACAGGAACACAATGAACGTGAAAAGGACAGCTACAGCAATCAGGACATCGTGCCGGAACGCACTGCGCTGAATGTCCACTTCAAAGCCCCCAGGGACGATTATGTAAAAATGTTTGAGCAGATGGAACAGGACGGCGTAATCTCCACAAGAGGTCTGAAACCGGATGCCGTCAAATACGGTGAGCTGATCTTCGATGTGAACTCCGCATATTTTTATAACCACGGCGGCTATGAGTTTGCAAAACAGTTTTATGCCGATGCCTATAAAGCCGCTGTGGAGATCGTGGGCGGTGAGCAGTATATCCTCTCCGCTGTAATGCATGCCGACGAGCGCAACCGGGCAATGTCGGAAGCTCTGGGTGAGGATGTGTACCACTATCACCTTCATGTGGTTTATATCCCGGTGGTGGAGAAACAAATCCTGTGGTCGAAGCGATGCAAGGATGAATCCCTCCGGGGAACGGTAAAGGAAACGATCACACAGGTCAGCCGCAGTAAGAAATGGGAGTCCAAGCCCGTTTTGGATGCTGAGGGAAATCCAATGCTGAACGCAAAAGGGAAAAAGATTTTAAAGTCGTCCTACAGTGTATTGCAGGATGACTTTTTTCATTTCATGCGAGCTGCCGGATATGATGATGTGGAGCGTGGAGAGCGTGGCAGTACAGAGGAACATCTGACCGTGACACAGTTTAAGGTACAGGCTGAACAGCAGCGTTTGGAAGTTGTAACCGGACAGGTGGCACAGGCCGAGCAGAGTTTGGAGGATGCCAAATCTGCCACGGAGAAGCAGAAAAAGAGACTGGAAGCTCTACAAAGGGAAACCAAGGCGGCAAAGACCATTGCGTTGACGGTGCAGGATATTGATGCGATGGGCAAGAAAAATGCCATCACCGGAAATATTTCGCTCACACCAGATCAGTGTGATACGCTCAAACGCTATGCGGTTAATGGCATTATTACCAATGCCGACAACAAGCGGTTGAAGGAGAAACTGGCTTCCGCTGAAAAGACAGTTTCCATCTGGAAGCAGCGGTACGATGCGCTGAACGAAAAATATCAGGAACTCAAAAAGAAAGCCCAACCCTATCTGGATGCACTGGAAATTGCATCCGAAAAGGTTCGGGCTTTTCTTAACGCCATCCTCGCCAGAGGACAGGAAAAACAGGAACACAGACAGCCTGACCGCAGGCGTGGTCAGAATATGGAAATCTAAGAAAGGAATTACTGCCTATGATTGATATTGTAAGTAAAGTTAATAACGTGATGCTCGAAGGTGCGCCACTGTGGGATGTCATTGACGCCTGTTCCGTGATTGATATAGAAGCCTGCTTTGATCCGATATTTGAGCCGCCGCTGGATTTTCTGGAAGAATGCCGTAAACGTCAGGAAGCAGCGCAGTCTCCGTTTCACACTACCATTGAACGGAAGATCGGCAACACATGGTATATCGTTGAAACAGAATGTATTGGAAGTGAGCCGCTTGCCGATAAGGTAAAACGGCTCATTTTTTCTGATAAGGGGGTGGCTTGTTAATGACAGAGACACAAAGTTATGTTAATATAAAACCATGCACTACGGTACTGTCAGCTGACCAACCACCGAAGGAGGAAACAATGTTGGATCAGCAGAAAATAACTGTTCTCTACTGCCGTCTTTCTAATGAAGATGCGCTGGATGGAGAAAGCAACAGTATCGCAAATCAGAAAGCAATCTTAACGAAATACGCAAAGGAACACGGGTTCATCAACATCCGGATTTTCGTGGATGATGGTTATACCGGGACGAACTTCAATCGTCCCGGCATCCAGGAAGCACTTTCCCTTGTGGAGCAGGGATTGGTCGAAAATTTCATCGTCAAGGATATGAGCCGCTTCGGTCGAGACTATTTACAAGTCGGACAGTACACGGAGCTGGTTTTCCCAAGCTATGATGTTCGTTTTATCGCCATTCATGATGGTGTGGACAGTGCCAAGGGTGACAATGATTTCACACCTTTCCGTAATCTGTTCAATGACTTCTATGCCAAAGATACCAGTAAAAAAGTGCGCTCTGTCATGCGAGCGAAAGGTAACAGCGGAAAGCATCTGGGCAGCCCGCCCTACGGATACCGCAACGATCCGGAGGACAAGCATCACTGGCTCATCGATGAAGAAGCAGCTCCTGTTATCAGGAGGATTTTCGATTTGACCATTGATGGCAAGGGACCGACCAAAATCGCAAGAATTCTGGAACAGGAGCAGGTGCTTACAACCAAGGCGCTGTATGCCAAGCAGAAAGGCAAACCACTTCCGGATAAACCGTATCGCTGGAATGAAAATTCTGTTGTCGGTATTCTGGAAAGAATCGAGTACACCGGATGTACCTGTAACTTCAAGACTTATTCCAAGTCCTACAAGCTGAAAAAGCGGATAGCGAATGATCCGGAAAATATGGCAATTTTCCCGAATACGCAGGAAGCTATCATCACGCAGGCTCAGTTTGATCGAGTACAGGAACTGCGAAAAAATAAACGCCGACCTACAAAAGCAGATCGGCAGGGGTTATTCTCTGGACTGCTGTTCTGCCCGGATTGTGGAAACAAGCTGCACTTCGCAACCTGTAAGAGTTTTGAGGGCAAGCAGGATCACTATGTTTGCTCCAGCTACAAGAGCAATCGTGGCACCTGTACTGCACACTATATACGGGAAGAAACGCTCCGTGATCTTGTTCTGGAACGCATCCGGGCTGTCTGCGATTATATTCGCAGTGATGTAGATGGTTTTCAGGAAGAATGGCTGCAATGCCGTCGTACAGATCAGGAGAAAAGCATTCTGGAGGATCAGCGGAAAATTGCCAAAGCAAAGAAGCGTCTTGCTGACCTGGATGTTCTGATTACACGTATTTATGAGGACGCTGTTCTGGGAAATCTCAGTCAGGAGCGGTATCAGAAGATGTCGCAGAGCTACGAGGAAGAACAGGAGCGTCTGAAGCTTGAGATTGAAGTAACAGAAGAATGGGTTGACCAGCAGATGGAACTGGAGGACAATCTGGATGCTTTCCTTGCTCTGACAGAAAAGTATGTGGATGTCCGAGAACTGACACCGACGATTGTAAACGAGTTCATCAAGAAGATTCTCGTTTACGCACCGGACAAGTCCAGTGGAAAGCGTCAGCAGCGTGTCCGCATCTTCTTTAACTTCCTTGATGAAGTGGAGATTCCCACTGTATTTGAACCCATTATCTATGAAAGACCTACGAAAAACAGAAAAACGGCGTGACCTTTCGGTCACACCGTTCTTCTGCAACTTAAATAGTTACTTATCCCTATTAAGCCTTGGGTTTGCGGGACTTTGTAATAATTTTCTCCGAAAAATAAGAGAGATTATCTCTTGGAGAACTGCGGTGCTCTACGAGCTGCTTTGAGACCGTATTACTTACCGATTAGTTACAGTGTAATGTCATTTTTATCTTCATAGAGCGGCAGAATAAGCCGCATTGAGAACAAACCGTTTTCCGCTTTATATTTTAACAATCCGCCATAACGCCTGGCAAATGCCGAGATGCTCTGTGTACCAATACCATGATCCTTTTCCCGCGTCACCGGATAGCCTGTCTTCGCATCAAACAATATCTTTCCCGTGTAGGTATTGGTAATTTCAATAAACAGCTGCGATCCTACCGGGGAACAAACAATGCTGATTCTCCGTTCATCAACGCTGCTGATTTGATGACAGGCGTTAATGGCGTTCTCGATACCATTGGCGAAAACCAGGGATATTTCCTCTCCGCTGATAGGCAGTGTTTCTGGGAGATCAACTCTTATGCACACCTTAATACCCGCATTTTCAGCCATCTGCCCATAAACGGACAGCACAGCGTTCAACACCTCATCCTCGCAGTGATAAACCGCTGGGCGGCTGATCTTCTCAATGGTATTATTCATGGAAGACAGGAGGGCCAGCGCCTCATCATCACGCCCTGCTTTGATACACACAGTTAACGCATTGGTAAGATGCCGGAGATCGTGCTGGAAAATTCTGAGATGCTCTTCGCTCTCAGCAATGGCCTGTATGTGTTTTTTTAAGGATGTCATCTGAAGTTGCATGGCGGAAAGCTCCCTTGTACTCTGAAAATAGCTGCTCTGCTGCTTGAGGATTGTGTAGATGGTTCCATTGTACAAAACAATAGCGACACAAAGGCCAATAGCTGCCGGAATGTTTTCTGGCCGTTCATTTAAAGGCGCAGGGTAAGAAGCGACATTTAAGAATGAAAGCAGCAGGCAAATGGGAATCAACGATAAGCGTATCCAGCCTGTTTGTAGTTGTCCGAGTGTCTCAAGAAGCGGCCTTCGGATAAATTTTATAATTACCAACGCCAGTATCATAAAAATTAATATCTGGTTTAAAAGCTCTCCAACGCCATCTGGCATATAAGGTGCCAGGATACCGCAGAACAGGTCCTGGATCGCCACAAAGGTACATGACAAAAGAAAGGAAAAAAAGGTCCTCGCGTCATTATAACGGGAAAGGATAATGACAAATCCCGCAGCGATAATGATATGCAGCAGACGAAACTCCAAATCACTCAAGCCGTAGGGCAGTCTGAGCTCCATTAAAATATCAAGAATAATAACCCCAAGTATCCCGGCTCCAGTGATCAGAAAGGTTTTTGTTTTTGAAAAACGCCAGTTCGACAAAAGCAGGAAGTAGACAATGCCAAAGGGCGCAGTGATAATGATTTTCAATAAACTGAGTGCATCCATGTCTGTTACCTCCCCTCACTTTTGATTCTATTATAACGAAAAAATACACAAGATGCAAAGTGAATTCGTCGTTAAATTCAACCGATATTTAAAATGGTCATACCATCTGCCCTTTAGAAGGTGGTGTATGCCTTCACCCCATCAAAAAAACGGTGGCCAGAAAGCCACCGTTTTTTCTGTTTTTTATTTTGCTTTTCCCTGCTCAGCCACTTTTTTCATTCGTGTTTCAATAATGGATTGGTCTCCCAGGTAGTAATGGTCAGTCATATTAAAGTCATCGTCGAATTCATAAATCAAAGGAATACCGGTTGGGATATTGACACCCATGATCTCATCCTCCGACAGGTTTTCAAAATATTTAACCAGCGCGCGGATCGAGTTTCCGTGGGCTACCAGCAGAACGCGTTTGCCCTCAAGCATATCCTTTTTTATCACATTTTCATAATAAGGGATAACGCGAGTGATCGTATCCTTCAGGCTTTCTGCCAAAGGCAGCTCGCTTTTTTCCACATTTCGATACTGCTCCTGCAGCTGTGGGTTTCTGGGGTCATCCGGTTCCAGAGCCGGTGGACGGACGTCAAAGGATCGGCGCCAGATTTTGACCTGTTCCTCTCCGTATTTCTCTGCTGTCTCGGCCTTATTCAGCCCTTGCAAGGCGCCATAATGGCGTTCGTTAAGCTTCCAGTCCTTTATGACTGGCAGCCAGGCCCGGTCCATGGTATCCAAAACCACGTTTAAGGTATCCACCGCTCTTTTTAAAAAAGAGGTGTAACAGATATCAAAATCGTAGTCCTTTCCTTTTAGCATATTGCCAGCGTCTGCGGCTTCTTTAATACCTTTATTCGATAAAATTACGTCCGTCCATCCTGTAAACAGGTTCAGGCGGTTCCATTCACTTTCACCATGTCTTAAAAGTACAAGCTTCATCTTTATCATCTCCAGTTCTTTTAAAATTTTATACCCAAAAATTTCTGGAAATTGCATATTTTTCAAAAATGATTCTTTTTTATACCCAATTATTTTTTACAACTAAGATTCATTCTCATCTTTATCTAAATTTTACTTTAGAATCAAGTTGAAGTCCCTGCTGTTATCAACTATAATTGACATACAGGCAATAAAACACCTGTTTGATGATAATAATATCTGAGAGGGAGAGCTAATATTATGAGATTAATTACCCGTTCTGATTTCGACGGCCTTGTCTGTGGCGCGCTGCTCAAGGAAGCCGGAATCATTGACCACTGGAAATTTGCCCATCCTAAAGACTTGCAGGATGGCCTGGTAGAGGTCAACGAAGATGACTGTCTGGCAAATGTCCCTTTTGTGGAGGGCTGCGGCCTTTGGTTTGACCATCATTCCAGTGAGTTTGAGCGCAACCAGCTTGAAGGCAAATATAAAGGTGAAAGCCGTATCACGCCATCCTGTGCGAGAATCATTTACGAATACTATGGCGGTGAGGAACGCTTTTCACATTTCAATGAAATGCTGGCCGCCGTCGACAAGGTGGACTCTGGCAATTTGACTATTGATGAAATTCAAAACCCGGAAGGCTGGATATTGATCGGTTTTCTGATGGACCCCAGAACCGGGCTTGGACGCTGGCGTAATTTTACCATCTCCAACTACCAGCTGATGGAAAAGCTCATTGATGCCTGCCGTACCATGTCCACTGATGAGATTCTAAACCTTTCCGACGTTCAGGAGCGTATCGAAGTTTATTTTGAGCAAACCGCCAAGTTTAAGGAAATGGTAAACAAATATACCCGAACCGACGGCGATGTCATCATCTCTGATCTGCGCGGCGTCGACCCTATTTATACGGGGAACCGTTTTCTTATTTACAGTATGTATCCAAAGCAGAATATTTCTGCCTGGATTGTCAGCGGCAAAGGTGGTCTGGGCTGTTCTGTGGCTGTTGGTTATTCGGTCTTAAACCGGACTTCCAACATTGACGTTGGCAGTTTAATGCTGAAATATGGCGGTGGCGGCCATAAGGCTGTCGGCACCTGTCAGTTTAAAGACGAGGAAATTGAAGCGAAGCTCCCTAAGCTGCTGGATGAGCTTGTGAATCCTCAATAAAAATCATCCATCTGCAACCCCGCTTCTGTCACAGGGAGCGGGGAGTTTTATTTTTCTTCTTTAAAACGTTATCAAACCGTGCTATAATGAATTTATATAACAAGCTCTGATGGACTTAACCTAAAAACGGATTGCCCAAAATCATTTGTTCATGGTTTTGCCACGATAGGGTACTGTTGGAAACGGCTTTACCTTCTGTATTTGAAAAGGAGTAAAAAAATGAGAAAAAAACTACTGTGCATGATTCTGGTCCTTACTTTAATTTTAAGTATGACTGCCTGCAGCCCAAAGCAGGAGGACTCGTCAGACAAAGCATCCGGCGAGATTAAAGTCACAGACGCCATCGGACGCGAGGTGACGCTTCCTGCACCAGCGACGAAGGTGGTGGGAACACACAATCCATCCTTAAATACTGCGGTTGTCATTGGCGGCGGTGGCAAATACATTGTCGGATTTGGAAATAAAGATATGGCCCGTGGCCTGTACGAGGAAGTAATCGACGGATATGACGACCTGCCGCAAATCGGTAAGGCCAAGGATATCAATATGGAAACAGTTATGGAGTTGGGCGCAGACCTCGCTATTCTGCCTGAACGTTTCGCCAATCAAGCCGACCAGTTCGCCGAAGTCAATGTCCCGGCAGTTGTTGCTCTCCCCAATGATGAAAGCTTCGACACAGTCACCAACTCTCTGAAAATTGTCGGAAAGGCTCTGGGTGAGGACAAACGCGCGGAAGAAATCACTTCCTTTATCGACGATAAAATCGCCGATGTCAGCAAAAAGGTGGGTTCAGCCTCTGAAAAACCGTCCATTTTATTTTTAGGCGGTTCCAGCCCTCTCACCGTTGCGCCCGACGCCATGATTCAGACCTATATTATCGAAAAGGCCGGCGGTACTAACGCAGTCAGCGGGGTCGATAAAAAAGGGGAGTTCGCCGATGTGAGCATTGAACAGATTGTCGGCTGGAATCCCGATATTATCTGGATACCCTCCTATGCTAAATACAAGGCCGACGATCTTCTGAACGACCCGGCCTGGAGCAGCATTAAAGCCGTACAGGATAAGGCCGTTTATGTCTTTCCATCCTCTCTGGAGCCGTGGGACTACCCCACCGCCTCCTCTGTACTGGGAGTCTGCTGGGCAGCTAATAATCTTCACGGTGATCTTTACAGCTCAGATGATTTTATGAAGGATGTCGATGCCTTCTATCAGATGGTCTACGGCAAAACCTTTACCAAGGAACAGCTTGGGCTTCAATAAGCATTGAGGTCTTCCGGGCTGGCGGGCTGTGCAATTGCCTGCCGGCCCTTTCATTTTATCTGCTATGAAGAACACAAAACATCGACATCTCATTATTGTACTGAGCACCATATTGCTCTCGCTCATGGTTATCGCCTGCTGCGTTGGGCGTTATACAGTTAACCCTCAGGATATGCTTTATGCCATCCAGACTAAAATGACAGGCGAGCCGGGGAATCTGGCCATGGAAAACGTCTTTTTTGTCATTCGGCTGCCCCGTGTCATTGCCGCAGTCAGCATTGGTGCGGTGCTTTCACTCTGCGGCGCGGTCTATCAGGGCATTTTTAAAAACCCACTGGTATCGCCGGACTTGCTCGGTGTCTCCAAGGGCGCCTGTGTAGGCGCGGCTTTTTCAATCCTGCTGGGCGGCGGTATGCTTGCGCGTCAGCTGTCTGCTTTTGCCTTCGGCATCATCGCCATGCTTATGACCATGACCTTTCCAAAGCTCCTGCGCAACCAGAGCAACCTTGTTCTGGTGCTTGCCGGTATCATCACCAGCGGCTTTATGGACTCAATTCTTGGACTTATGAAATTCACTTCTGAAAATGATACGGATCTCGCCGCCATTGTTTTCTGGCAAATGGGCAGTCTGGCCTCCATAAAGGTTCATGAAATTCTTTCTGTGCTGCCTGTGTTCGCTGTTGGCGCGTTTATCCTGCTGAGCCTCTCCTTTCGGATCAACATCCTTTCCTTTGGCGATATTGAAGCCCAGAGCCTTGGGGTTAACGTTAAAAAAATCCGATGGATCATCATCCTGATCGCCAGCCTGCTGACAGCCAGTGCGGTCTGTATCAGCGGAACCATTGCCTGGATTGGGCTGATCATGCCCCATCTCGCAAGGATGCTGGCCGGCTCCGACCATATTAAATCTCTCCCGGTAACCATGCTGATGGGTGGTATTTTTCTTCTTCTCATTGATACCATCGCCCGGACCGCCACCTCTCTGGAAATTCCGCTTTCGGTTTTGACAGGACTCATCGGCGCGCCCTTCTTTGCCTGGCTTTTATACCGGCAGAAAGCAAAGGTAAGCTGATGAAGATACAAATTGAAAAGTTGTCCTTCTCCTATGATGAAGCCGCTCCTCTGCTAAAAAGTATTGACTTTACCCTTAACGCTGGGCGGGTAATATCCATTCTGGGACCAAACGGAGCGGGGAAAACAACGCTGCTCAACTGTATTGCAGGCCTTTTTAAGCCCAGGGAGGGTAATATCCTGATTGACGGAAAGAACATGGAGACGCTCTCCCACCGGGAGGTTGCCAGAATAATCGGCTATGTGCCACAGATCATTGTCCCTGCCTTTTCCTATTCTGTTTTAGATTATGTGGTGACAGGCTGCGCCCCGCACATTGGCACCTTTGAACGGCCAAAGCAGATTCATTTTGACGCTGCCATGGCTGCGCTGGAGTCCATGGGGATCGCGGCACTCAGAGATAAGCCCTACAACGAAATCAGCGGCGGCGAACGGCAGCAGGTCAGCATTGCGCGAGCTCTGGCTCAAAGGCCGGCTTTTATCCTGATGGATGAGCCCACCGCCCATCTGGACTATGGCAACCAGATTCAGGTTCTTAAGACAATCCGCACCATGGCTTCTCAGGGCTATGGCATTGCGCTGACCACACACAATCCCGACCATGCGCTGCTTCTGGGTGATCAGCTGGCTGTCCTGGAACGGGACGGCACCTTTACCTTTGGCAAATGTAAGGAGGTATTGACGGAGCCCTTTCTTAATCATCTTTACGGCATCGACCTCCGGCTTGAGGAAATTCCTTCTGTTGGCCGCCGGGTCTGCTTTGCACCAAAACTATAAAATGGAGGTTTACCATGAATCCAAAAAAATTACTGGAAGAACAGCTTAAGCTGGAGGAAGCCGGGCGTCCCTACGCAGTCATCACCATCATCCGGGCCAACGGCGCTGTCCCCAGAAAAAGCGGCAAAATGCTGGTAACCGCGGATGGCAACAGCATTGGCACCATTGGCGGCGGCAGCTCGGAGCTTTTGGCCATACAGGACGCTCAGGCATGTATCCGCTATGGCGAAAACGCCGTTAAGGATTATGTCCTGAACAGCGAAAACGGTATGGTCTGTGGCGGAGACTTCTCTGTATTTATTGAGGTTGAAAACCCAAGACCGCGTCTGCTGCTCTGCGGCGCTGGCCACGTTGGAACTGCCCTTATGAAAGCCGCCCATCTGGCTGGCTTTGATATCACTTTGGTCGATACCCGTGCAGAGGACCAGATCGGAGACGCCATCCTGCTGGCAGATACCTATGTGCCTGTTGAGGACTTCTACAAAGGGATTATGGCACTGACGATTCCCGCTGGAGCCTTTATCGTCATTACTACTTATGGCCATCGTTTTGACAAAGAAGCGTTGGCGGCAGCTCTGACCAAAAAGGCCGCCTATCTTGGAATGATCGGCAGCCGAAAAAAAATCGCAGCGGTTTATGAAAAGCTGCGTTCAGAGGGTTTTACCCATGAGCAGCTGGAAGCAGTTTATGCGCCCATTGGCATGGATATTGGCGGTGAAACCCCTGAGGAGATCGCCATTTCCATTGTCGCTGAAATGCTGGCGGTTAAATATAAACGAAGTGGCGCGCATTTAAAGGATCTCTAACTGATATGTTTATAATTTTACCGGAGACAGGTTCTTCGGTTTTTTATTTTTTGTTCAGAGTCTTTGAGTTGTTTTTGTGAAAGCCCGATTCATTTTAGACTCACTTTTGATTATTTTTTGTAATTTCTTCTTTTTTATTTTCTAAATCCCTTTCAAAACCCTTTTAACACACTATATTTTCGTAATTTTATATTTATTTTGTTTTATGGCACACATCTTGCGTTAACATATTGGCATCAGAGATCTGAAACATTTTTAGAAAGGAAAAGAAACAATGGACCTTAAGAAAAAACGTTATATTCTCATGTTCTTTATGGGAATGCTCTACTCTTCCCAAAACGTCATGCCCTGGTTTTCAACTTACTATTACAAAGCCATGCAGGGGGCCCTCGGCTATACAGATGGCCAGCTTGGAATGCTGATCACGGTTTTTGGTATTATTGCAGTCTTTATGTACATCATCGCCGGTATTCTATCCGACCGTTTTCCACTCAAACCATTGCTGCTTATCTCAAGCTTTGGAACCGGCGCCCTGATCCTGCTGATGGCCACGCTTCCCAGCTATCCTATCATGCTGGCTATTCAGATGGGTTTTGCCATCACTGTTGTCTGCACTTTCTACGGCGCTTTTGTAAAATTCACCCATACCATCGGTGAGGAACACGAGCAGGGGAAAATGTATGGTTTTATGTTTGCCTTTAATGGCCTTTTAGGAATGACTCTTGGCTTCATTGCCTCAGGTATTTACGCAGGCCTCTCTGGGGCCGGCGATGTCGAAGCCTTCCGTTACATGCTTTACCTGTACGCCTTCTTTAATATCCTGCCTGGGATTGTCCTTTTGTTCTTCTACAACGAAAAGCGGGATACTTACCTGACCGAGGAGGATCAGGATGAAAAATTCCAGCTGAAATATCTGGGCGATGTCGTGAAAATGCCCGAGGTCTGGCTGATCGCCTTAATGGGCTGCTGCTCCTACACCTTTAAATGCAGCGCCTCTTATTTCACACCCTATCTGACCGATGCCTTTGCCATTCCGGTGGTCATGATGAACTTTATCGCCATTTTCAGATCTTATGGCGTGCGTATTATCATGAATCCCATCTCAGGTATTTTCATTGATAAGATGAAATCTGCCACCAAGGTCATGACAGTGGACTTCATCCTCGGCATCATCGTTATCGGCATTACGCTGCTGCTGCCAGGCAGCCCTTCCTTTGCCATCATTGCGGTTATTCTGCTGCTCATGGTTGCAGCGATCTATAACCTGTCTGTCCCCTGCTGGTATACCCCCATCACAGAAGCCAGAATCCCGAACAAATATTACGGCACCATCGTCGGTATTGTCTCGGCCGTTGCCTTTTCACCCGATGCTTTCTTCTATCTGATCGGCGGCAATATGCTGGATAAATACGGTGAAGCAGGCTACAGCTATATCTTTATGCTCGTTCTCGGTATTGTGACCGTCGGCCTTTTGATCAGCATTATCTTAAGACGGATGATCCAGAAAAAGAACACACAGCAGGCCCTTTAGTTTTCAATTAAAATTACAATAAAAGTGAGGTAGAAAAATGTTACGCAAAAACGCTTATGACTTGTTTCTGAGTTTGGATGATGTCGAAAAAATCCACGAGAGTACCCTTCGCGTCTTAAAGGAAGTCGGTGTAGAATTCAAGCACGAAGAAGTGCTGGATGTCTTTAAAAAACACGGTGCACGTGTCGAGAACTCAATCGTCTATCTCGATGAGGATATAATTAATAATGCACTGCAAACCGTGCCAAAGAGCTTTGAACTCCATGGCCGCGCTGGTTTCTCCACCATTTCTGTGGATGGCGCCCCGGTCATCACCACCGCCGGCGGGCCTCCCCAGCTGGTACATGAGGACGACTCGATCCGCGATTCTACCCTTGAGGATGTCATCAAATTTTACAAGCTCATCGAGTCCAGTGATGTTATCGATGTTACCCGTATCGTATCCTCGGATACCGCGGATCTTGACCGCAACTCTGAAAATCTCTTTAATCCGCAGCAGGCATTGCTGCTAAAATACAATACCAAACCTGTTTACGGAACCATTGTCAACAGTAACCATACCCGGGGTAAGAGCATCCGCCAGGGCACCCGCGATTCTATCCAGCTCATTAAAAAATTCTATGATGTGTGGGACAAAAATATTATTCTGACTGACCACTGCTGTATTTCTCCTCTTTCTGTCGGCAGTGAGGTTCTGGAAAATATGCTGGCGATGCTGGATGAAGACCAGATTGTCCAGTTCACAGTCTGCTCCATGACCAATCTTACCTCCCCCCCAAGCATTATGGGAACCGTTGTGCAGGATAACGCAACGCTGCTGGCCGCCATGGTCTTCACGCAGCTTGTAAAACCCGGAACCCCGACCATTTACCGTACTTTAAGCGCCCCGACTGATATGCGTGAGGTCAAGCTGGCAATCGGCAGCCCTGAAAATACCCTTCTCGGCTTTGCCGGTATCGCCATGGCCCGCTACTACGGTGTGCCGGTAGGCTCTGGCGGCGGTCTTTCCGACTCCCTCACTGTTGATTATCAGGCAGGCGCAGAAACCATGATGACCCTTCTGCCAACCTACCTGGGCAATGCAGACTTTGTTTCTCACTCTGTCGGTACCCTCGGCTCCTTTAACCTCGGTAGTTTTGAAAAGCTGGTGCTGGATGAAGAGGTTGTCTCCATGCTGAAACGCCTCTACGAAGGCATCGCCATTTCCGACAAAAAGGACGGCGTTGACCTTATGCTTAAAGTCGGCCCGCGCGGCAACTACCTCAAAGGCAGAACACCAAAGGACTACCGTGAAGAACACTACCTGCCGAAGTACTTTAATAAACAGGGTGACAAGCTGGCGGATCGTGAAAAATTCGGAACAGCCCTAGACCGCGCTAAAAAGGAAGTACAACGCCGCGTAGACGAATACGAGCTTCCTGAAACGACCAAAAAACAAAAAGAAATACTAAACGAATACCTCCCTGATCCTTATAAATACGACCTTTAAACAAAAAGGAGATGCGCTCAGCAGCGCATCTCCTTTTCCTATTTCTAGTCTTCCTTCTCGTCATACACATATTTGCGTATAAGGCGGTAAGCCTTGGACTGGCTGATGTTTAAGGCCTCTGCCATTTTCCGGCTGCTCTTGTAAAAAAGATAGCTGTTCTCCACCAGCTTACGCTCTGCCTCCTCCATCACTGATTCGTAGTCAGAGTTTACAACCCTCTTTGATCCGGACTCTTCCTCTGAGGTGAAACGCTGAAAATCATAATCCTCAATGACCTTACCATCGGACAGGATCACAAGTCTTTCCACCAGATTGCGAAGCTGACGGATATTGCCTGGCCAGTGGTACCCGCACAGAAGGGGCGGCACTTTTTTGGAAAAATACTTATTGGTTTTATACTTTTCATTAAACACGTTCAAAAAATAGTTTGCCAAGGAGATGATATCCTCTGGCCGCTCCCGCAGAGGCGGCAGTGTGGTCTTAATGCTGTTCAAACGCCAGTAAAGGTCCTCCCTGAATTTATTGTCCTGCACTAGCTGATACAGGTCTTTATTGGTAGCGGTGATGATTCGGATATCCGCGTGCTCCGGGGTAGTGCTCCCCACTGGAATAAAGCGTTTATTTTCAATGACATCCAGTATCTTAACCTGCATGGGCAGGGAGAGCTCTCCAATCTCATCCAAAAAAAGGGTTCCGCCGTTGGCAATCTTGATCAGACCTTCCTTCCCCTTATTGCTGGCGCCGGTAAAGGCATGGGGGACATAACCGAACAGCTCAGATTCCAGCAATGTCTCTGGAATCGCCGAGCAGTTAATAGAGATAAAGGGCTTGTCCTTACGCAGGCTGTTGGTATGAACATATTTTGACAAAAAACTTTTACCCGTCCCCGATTCGCCCAAAATAAGAACGTTGATATCAGTTTTGGACACCTTCTGTAAAATAGACAGGCATCGCTTAATCGCTTTGCTTGAGCCAATGATCTCCCCAGAGTCTTCTTCCTCCGATACGATGGTTTTAACCTCATTTTTAATGCTGAAATCATAGCTGTTGATGGGGTCCTGAGTCGTTGAAACGATCATCTCCACATTTCCTTCTTCATCGAGAATCGGGACAGAGATGGTGACCACGTTTTGCTCCATGGCGTAATACTTGTTCTCCGCGATAATGACCTTCTTCGACTTTTTCACCCGGCCCGACAGGGATATTTTCCACCGCTCAGGCCTCAGCTCACTTTGGAGATTCATGTTCTTCATCTGCTCCGGCGTCAAGCCATAGTGGCGCATACACGCCGGATTGGTGTAGACATACCGGTCATCAGCATCCGTCACAAAAACCTCAGTATACGCATTTTCTAAAATTTTAAGCAGCGTTTCCTTAGGCAGGCTGTCCAAATATGCCTGATACTCCTCGCTGTAACCTGTTTCTTCCATAATTCTCCTACTCACACTTTTTTTGTAATTTAACAATTATTACAACTCTATTTAAAGTTGTAATCATTTTCTATGCTTATTATAACCGATTTCGAGTCATATTTGAACGGTTATTTTCAAATTTGAAACATATTTTTTTGAGTAAATTTTATTTTTCAAAAGATTCCAGCCTTTTAAACAGTACAAAAAGCCTTATTTTCCTATTTTTCGTAAATTTAAAAATAATACAGCGTTTTTGTTGATTTTTTCGACTTATGGCATTAATATTGCATATATAAATAGTAAAAAGGAGGTTCTTCATATGAAACAAAAATCATCTTCCATTATTATTTTTCTCAGCGTTGCTGTTCTTCTGTTTAATCTCTGCGGCTGTGCCAAGCGGGACAGCCAGCGTGTCGTCATCTATTCCTGTCTCGAGTCCTTCAGAAACCAGGACATGATTGAACAGCTGCAAAAGGACCTCCCTCATATTTCCGTCAATGTCCAGAGCCTGTCCACTGGCAAGATCGCCTCTAAACTCAAGGCCGAGGGCACAAAATCGGAGGGTGATATCATCATTGGGCTGGACACAGCTTATTCTGAAAGCCTCAAGGATTATCTGGAGCCACTTAACGGCTATGATGACAGCCTGTATCTGGATGAGTTTAAAATACCAGGCCGGGAATACGCCATCTGGGAGCGTTACGGCGGCTGTATTGTCATCAATGAGGCGCTTTTGGCTGAGAAAGGCCTGCCTGAGCCCACCTGCTACGAGGATCTGCTCAAACCCGAGTATAAAAACCTGATCGTCATGCCCGACCCCAAATCCACAGGCACCGGCTACCTTTTTCTTGAAAACATGGTAAACTTTATGGGCGAGGACGAGGCTTTTGACTATCTTGATCAGCTGGTCGAAAACATTATTTTCTTCACAGCTTCCGGCTCCGGGCCAGTCAACCTCCTGATCCAGGGAGAAGCGGCCATTGGTCTGGGCCTTACTTTTACCGTTGTCCAGGAAATCAACAACGGTATGCCTTTTAAAATCATCTATTTTGGTGAGGGCTCCCCCTACAACACCTCATCCTTTGCCATGCTGAAGGACAGGGATAATGCCGAGGATGTAGCGGCAGTATTCAGCTATCTGTACAACCATTTTATTTACAGAGATAAGGCGCTTTTTTCTCCTGAGCCTGTCTTTAAAAACCAAACCATTACCATCCCTAACTACCCGCAAAACATTGTCTACGGTGACATGAAGGACATCAATGACATAAAACACAAAGAAAATCTGCTAAAACGCTGGAGGTACTGACATGAACCAAACGGTTAAACTTACCATTAAAAATATACATAAGTCTTATAACGGCAAAACGATTCTGGATGATATCAGCTTTGAGGTCTACTCTGGTGAGTTTCTATCCATCCTGGGGCCATCTGGCTGCAGTAAAACAACGCTGCTCCGGATTTTGATCGGCATTACAGATCAGGATGGGGGCAGGATTACAAAGGATGGCGTGGATATCTCACACTTAAGCGCAGACAAACGGGGCATGGGCATTGTCTTTCAGAATTATGCCCTCTTTCCAAATATGACGGTTCTGGAAAATGTAGTCTATCCCCTTAAAATCAACAAATTTCCCAAAAAGGAAGCCCTTGAACGCGCCCGCGCGGCTATTGACAGCATTGGTCTGTCCGATCATCTGGACAAAAGGCCCAGTAAGCTTTCCGGCGGCCAGCAGCAGCGTGTGGCCATCGCACGCACCCTTGCGCTGAACCCGGATATTATTTTGTTTGACGAGCCGATGTCCGCTCTCGACGCCTCTACCCGGCTGACGCTGCGCTTTGAGCTGGAGCGTATCCAGCGGGAGTTTGGCGTAACGATGATCTACATCACCCATGACCAGGAGGAGGCTTTCTCCATGTCGAACCGCATTATGGTCATGAGTAATGGCGCCATTGAGCAGCTGGATACGCCTTTCAACATTTATCATCACCCCGCCAATGCCTATATTGAAGAATTTGTTGTCTTTCACCTGATGGAAAAGCTGGCAGCGTTCCGTCGTTTCACAGGAAAATAAAGGAGGCGCTACCATGAAATGGATAAAATCTAAATCGCTGAGGCTTTTATTCGTCGTGTTCTTTTTTGTTACCCTGATTCTTCCCCTGTTCAATATGTTTGCCACCATCACCACAGAAAGCATTCAAAACCTGCTGTTTACACCGGTTTTCGGGGAGGTTATTCTGCAGTCTGTCCTCGTGACTGCTACCGCGACGCTTATTGCAATCCTGCTGGCGCTGGCGCTTTCCTGGTGCGTGGCGAAAACAGCCATGCCTTTTAAAAACATTCTGATCCCAGCCCTGACCCTGCCGATGCTCATCCCCTCCATTTCGCACGGTATGGGGCTGGTCATCCTCTTCGGCGCAAAGGGGATCATTACAAACCTGCTGCATACCAGCTTCAGCCTTTACGGCTTCTCAGGCATTGTCATTGGCTCTGTGCTCTATACGTTCCCCATCGCTTTTTTAATGCTCTTGGATGTTTTTAAATACGAGGATGACGCCTTGTACGAAGCGGCGCAGGTCATGGGTGTTTCAAAGCTCCGCCAGTTTACAGACCTCACCCTTGTTTATCTGAAAAAACCGTTAATCTCGGCCTTTTTTGCTGTGTTTACCATGATTTTTACCGACTATGGCGTCCCTCTGGCAGTCGGCGGCAAGTATCGTGTGCTTTCAACCTATATGTACCGCGAGGTCCTGGGCCTGCTCAATTTCTCTAACGGTGCTGTTGTTGGGATTATCCTGCTTCTGCCGGCCATTCTGGCTTTTATCATCGACTTTTTCAGCCAGGACAGCCAAAGCGGCAGCAACAGTGTCAGGCTTAAAATCAAGGCTTCTCCGGTGCGCGACCGCTGCGCTGCCGGCTTCTGTATCCTGACTGCGGTTTTGTTTAACCTGCCGATCATCGCTTTTGTTGTTTTATCTGTTGTGAAAAAATATCCGGTTGACCTGTCGCTTTCCTTTGACAGCATTTTGCAGACGCTTCAGCTCGGCGCTGGCGAATACTTTTTTAATGCCATTGTCATGTCTCTCCTGACAGCGCTTGTCGGGACTGCCATCGCCTTTACTGTGGCTTATTTTACCTCCAGAGGAAAACAGACCTTTACCTCAAGATGCCTGCATCTTATCTCACTGGTAACCGTTGCGGTGCCTGGTATTGTCCTCGGCCTTGGATATGTTACGCGTTTCAGCGGCAGTATCCTTTACGGGACGCTCATGATCCTCGTCCTTGTCAACACCATCCATTTCTTTTCATCGCCCTATCTCATGGCGCACAACGCTCTGCTCAAGCTGAATCCGAACTTTGAGGATATCGCCATGACACTGAACATTCCAAAGCACCGCATGATCCGGGATGTGCTGCTGCCCTCCACCTTCGGTACGCTGCTTGAGATGTTCACTTATTATTTTATCAATGGTATGATCACCATCTCTGCCATTTCGTTCCTGAGCACGGTTGACAATATGCCTCTGGCATTGATGATCCCTGTCTTTGAGGGACAGCGGCTCTTTGAATGCGCTGCTTTTGTCTCTTTGATCATTCTTGTGAGCAACCTTATTCTGAAAGCGCTCATCAGCTTTGTCTCCTCAAAATGGCAAAAGTATCTGAACTGAATACAAAATAAAAACCCCTTCATGTCCATTACTCCATGAAAGGGTCTTTATAAAAAGGAAAAGAAATGAAAAAGTTTTTGTTTTAATCTCATACAGCCCGTTAGAGATTAGTAAGTTAATTTCTTAACTTGATTATAGTATAAACCGGCAATGTGATGGTTATGTGAAGTGCCGCCTGCCCTTAAGCCAGCTTTAAGACTGCGGCTTTTATTCAGGCAATCCTCCAGCCCTCAGCCGCTTCTCGAATATCGACAAACTGCCTGTAGATTCCCTTTTCCAGAATAAGCTGTGCATGGGTTCCGCGCTGGGCGATCCGTCCGTTATCTACAACCAGTATCTGGTCGGCATGCTCGATGGTTGCCAGTCGGTGGGCAATGACGATGATGGTCTTTCCATTTGTCAAAGAGGAAATTGCCTCCTGTATAAAGTGCTCGTTTTCCGGGTCAACACTGGCAGTGGCTTCATCCAGTATTATGATCGGCGCATCCTTCAGAATAGCCCGGGCAATGGATATTCTCTGCTTTTCGCCGCCGGACAGTGAGGAACCGCCCTCGCCCACCAGTGTGTTGTAGCCATCGGGCAGGGCTGTGATAAACGCATGGCACTGTGCCTCCTTTGCGGCTCTTATGACTTCCTCCATATCCGCATCGGGGTTGCCAAAACGGATATTATTTAAAATGGTGTCGTGAAAAAGATAAACGTTCTGGAATACCATACTGATATTTGAGAGCAGACTGTCGCAGGTCAACTCCCGGATATCCATGTTCCCGATGGTAATGGCACCGCTGTTTACATCGTAAAAGCGGGCCAGCAGGCTGCACATTGTGGTTTTACCGCTTCCAGAGGGGCCTACAATAGCTGTGGTTGTTTTTTCGGGAATATCAAAGCTGACATTTTCCAGAACCGGCCGGCTGTCATAACCAAAGCTCACATTATTAAAGGTGATATTAAAGTTATCCGGCTTTTTATCCTTTCCGTTTTCATCAATAAATTTTGCCTTTTCAATTTTGTCCAGCTTTTCAAACGTCGATTCAATCAGCTCCATGGTATGGGCCGCATTGTTAATCTGCTCGACATGCGTAAAAATCATAAAGGAGAAAACCGCAAACATTAAAAAGACCGGCACAGCCATGGCGCCCTCCGCGGTAAAAACAGCTGCCGCTGCCGCCACTGCCACCGACGCAAGCTTCAAACAAAACTGATGAAGACAGTTGCAGGGAATGTAGTCCAGCTCGATCTTCACATTGATGCGCCGGTGCTCCCTGCAGGCCCGCTTCATCCCCTCGACAGAAACGCCTTCCTGTCCATAGGCCTTTACGACTGCCAGGCCCCTTATGTATTCCAGCGTTGCTGCGATGAGATCATTCTGGGCCTCCTGATGTACGGCTGCATTTATCCGGCTTCTGCGGCTCAGTATTCTCAGAAAGAAGGCCGAACCTAAAACGCCGGCAACTGCAATCAGGGCGATCTGCCAGGAATAAAAAGCCAGGCAGAGAATAATGGCCAGTGCGCTGATATAGCCGCCGACCACCACATCGGTCATCTTCATGGCGTACATCTCCAAAACAGACAGGTCCGTGGTTACTGCCCCGGCAAGCTCCCCTGTATTATTGCGGTCAAAAAAGCCAAGGGAAACTCTTTTCAGAATATCACCGATCCGGATGCGCTCCTCGGCGGTTTTTTCATAGGCGATGCTCTCCTGAAAGGTCGCCTTGAGATATGAAAACAGAAAGCGCCCAAGGATCATCCCAACCATAAAGATAAGAAACCAAAGGGCCCAGACAGGTGTCAGAACAATTTCTCCACGCTGATCCTCCAGCATAAGCTCCAGCCCGTAGGCAGCGCCGATAACAGGCATTGCTGTAAAAATACTCTGTAAAAAGGACCAGAGGAACCCCCAGTATAATCGGTTTTTACGTCCGCCAGTCCATTTTATAATGTGTCTGATGGTTTTAAGCATCGGTCAATTCTCCTTTCATCTCTTTTCCCGCTGCCCAACATCTGGCACCGACATGGGCCTGCCACATATCCCGGTACAGTGCACAGCATTCCAGGAGCTCCTGCTGTGTGCCCTCGGCTGTAATCTGCCCCTTTTCCAAAACGACAATTCTGTCAGCATTCTGGATGGTTGACAGCCGGTGCGCAATGACCAGCAAGGTTTTTCCCTCCGTCAGCGCTGCGATGGAACGCTGCAGCTGTGCCTCGTTTTCTGGATCTGTAAAGGCTGTGGCCTCGTCAAGGATAACCACCGGGGCATTCTTCAGAATCGCCCGGGCAATGGCGATGCGCTGGCGTTCGCCACCGGAAAGCTTTCCGCCGGCTTCTCCCGCGGTTGTATCCCAGCCCTTTTCCAGATGGCTGATAAAGTGCTCGCACTGGGCCGCCCTAGCCGCCTCAAAAACTTCCTCGTCGGTAGCTGACGGTTTACCAAGCCGGATGTTTTCAAGCAATGAACAGTTAAACAGAAAATTATCCTGGGTGACAAAGCTCACTGTATCTGCAAGCTGAGACAGTGGGATTTTTCTTATATCAACACCTCCGATGGAAATACTTCCATCCCTCACATCCCAGAACCGGGCAATCAGCCGGGCAACTGTTGATTTCCCGCCGCCTGAAGGACCGACCAGCGCAGTAAAGCTGCCCTGCGGCAGATGCAGGCTGATATTTCTGAGCACATCGCCGTCCCTGTCATTGTAGGCAAAGCTCACGTCCTCCAGCACGACCGTGTAGTGCTCCAGACAGACGTTCTCCTTTTCCTCCGGGAGCTCTGGAAGCTCCATCAGCTGATTGACATCGTTAATGGCATACTGGATGGATTTAAAATCATTAACCGCTGTGGTGAACCAGCTCACCGGACCCACAATACTCATGGAGAGAATCATGCACAGGGTCAGCTCCGCAGGTGTGAGCGCACCGTAAATATACAGAAGCATTCCCACCGGCAGGATACCAAGCAGGGTACTGGGCAGAATGGCGTTTCCCAGATTCATCAACCCCCAGGTCGAGCGGAACCAGTCAAGGGTAAAGTCCTTGAAATCTCCCACTGCCCTGGTGAATTTCTCATATGAGCTCGAGGACTGGTTAAAGGCCTTGATGACCTGTATCCCCTCGACATACTCCACGATTACACTGTTGACATGGCGGCTGGATTCCATGAATCTGGCGTACTGGCTGTTATAGTTGCGCATCATAATGGCATAAACCAGTGCTCCGGGCGGAATACAGGCCAGCGATGCCAAGGCAATGCGCCAGTCAATGCTGATCATATAAATAAATACACAGACCGGCAGCAGCAGATTTGAAATTCCCTCTGGAATCAGGTGGCCCAGCGGAAGCTCAATGGTTTCTACCCTGTCGACAAAAATACTTTTAAGACCGCCAGCCGTTTTGGACAAAACTGTTCCGAGGGGCGCACGCATCAGCTTATCGGTCAGCGCCAGACGGATACTCTCTAAAATCTGATATGCCGACATATGGGAAAAGGTTGTTGAAATGCCGTAAAACACCAGCTTTACAATGTACCCTGTCACACACACCGCCGCCCAGGCCAGAATGCTCTGTACTTCGGGCGTCCCCTTAAAAAACAGCAGGATTATCTGATAGACGCCGAGATAAGGCACCAGCCCACCCAGCACACTGACCACAGCGCATATCACAGACAAAAACATCTTTGTCCTGCACTCAGCTGCAAACGAGAAGATGCTCTGAAAGGTTCCTTTTTTCTTCATGCTTTCGCCTCCTAAAAATAATAACGGACAGTCCTTTTTTAAGAACCATCCGTATTATACGCAATCATTGCGCTTCCTGTCTGCTCCGTTCCTGCCAATACTGATCCATTCGGACGACGGATTTACGATACTCTGCCGGGCACATGCCCATAACGGATTGAAAAGCTGCTGCAAATTTACTCGGGTTTTCATAGCCTACCCGGTTGGCAATGGAAACGACATTTTCATTGGTTTTCTGGAGCATAAGCGCAGCGGCGTTCATCCGGTATTCCTTCATATAGGCATAAATAGAGGTTCCATAAACACCTTTGAAACAAAGCTTCATAGAGGTGAGCGGAAACTCAAAGCGTTCAGAGAGCTCTTTTAACGTGTAATGCCGCTCCAAATTGTCGGTCAAAAGCCGGACGATGGCTTTGACTTTTTCGACCTGTGTTTTGTAAAAATAAGGGCGCTCGGCACTCTTCTGGGCAACCTCCAGCGCATCCAAAAACAAAAGGAGTTCAAACACCTTGATCTTAAAATAGCTCATCCTCAAATGCTCAGGGACAGTGTAAAGCTCTGAAAAGATGTGCTCCACCCCTTCGCCTGCCCGCATGACAAAGGGGTGCTCATCCCCGCAGAATTTCTCTCGGATTTTTGCGAGGTCAACAGGAACCCCCTCCAGGACATGCGGCAGAACCTTCATGGCTTTTTCCATATAAAAACCAACAGTGATGCCATGATAGTGCTTTAAGGGAAAGCTGAAATCACAGACGTGATGCTTTCGGTTATTCATCTGCAGATCTCCGGCTTCCAGGTATATGAATTTATTTTTTACGATCTCCCACTCAATCCGTCCCTCCCGGCAGTGGTCGATGCAGAACAAGTCTACATCAGGCTTGAACTCTGAAAAGCATTTTTCCATATGAAAATCATTATAAAGGAGATAAACCCCCGGGAATACATCGTAGGCAGTCATCACCCCTTCGCCGCTGTCCTCATTTACCTGGTAAACCGTACAGCTTTCATCTTTACAGATCAGCGAAACGTTTGGGCCCATTGCTTCCCGGTCAAAATGCATAGTGTCTGCCTCCTTCCCCGTCCTCACTGGTTTTTAAAAAGAAAGAGAGCATCCTGTCCCTCCCTGCTGCGCTAAGGGGGTAATTTCCCACCAGCCTGCCTTGGTCGATATGAAGGATATGCGTACAGCAGGACAGGATAAACTCAGGGTCATGGGTGACAACAAAGACTGTTTTGCCCTGCTCTGAAAGGCCGCGTATATTGCTGGATACCTCACGCATATGCCGAAGATCCAGCCCGCTGGTCGGTTCATCAAAAACAATAATCTCCCGCTGTGAGGCGATGGCTGAAGCCACCGCGACACGCTGCTTCTGTCCGCCCGACAACGCCATAGGGTGCTTTTCCTTATAGACCAGCAGGTCGAGGGATTCCAGGATGGAAGCTGCCCGTTCCGGTGCCTCCTGCTTCATAGAGAGCAGCACCTCGTCCAGCACGCTCTCAGTAAAAAGCTGGTGGTTGACATCCTGCATAACCATATAGCAGGCCGACAGCCGTTTTTTAGATTTAAGCGCTGTACCTTTATAGCGTACAATCCCTTTATCTTTTTTCTGCAGGCCGCAAAGACTCCGCGCAAAGGTGGACTTACCCGCGCCGTTATGGCCGATGATACCGATAACGCCACGCTCTGGCACATCGGCCTGTCCGATGGACAGCGCCGGCGGACAATGGGGATAGGCAAACTGAAACCGCTCAAGCCGCATGGTCTTCTCGTCGCTGAGTCCGGCCACCTTTATTTCTGAAAGACCAGACATGGAAAGTGCCCTCAGACCCATCTCCTCCGGTCTGCTGTTCGGCAGCCTGTAAAATTCCCGACCGGTGTAGGTCTTGTCAATCCGGCCTTTTTTCATACAGACCACCCTGTCCGCCAGGCCCTCCAGATAATACAATCGGTGCTCTGCCACCACAATGGTCTTTCCCTGCGCTTTCCACCGGCGGATGACTCTTCTCAACTCCTTTATGGCAGCAGTATCCAAATTGGATGAGGGCTCATCCAAAACCATGACCTCCGGGTACAGCGCCGCCACAGACCCGCAGGCAATCTTCTGCTTTTCGCCGCCTGAAAGCTTAAAAATATTCCTGCCACAAAGCGAATTAAGCCCAAAGGCTTCGGTGGTGTTTTTCAGCCGTCTGTATATCTCATCCTCTGGCAAGCCCAGATTTTCACAGCCAAAGACCAGCTCGCTAGTGGTATCCACATTAAAAAACTGCGACCGGGGATTCTGGAACACAGACCCGACCATTTTTGCTGTTTCGTACAAAGGCGCACTCCTTACATCCAGGCCGTTAACCACGACACTGCCTGACAGGACACCCTCGTAGTAATGCGGGATTAAGCCGTTGATCAGCCGGGTCACGGTTGTTTTGCCGCATCCCGATTCACCACACAATAAAATGATTTCACCATCGGCGATGGTAAGATTGAGACTGTCCAAATCAACCTCTTTTTTGTCCCGCCCGTAAGAAAAACATACGTCTTCAAATATAATCATACTCACCTCACAGAAGCGCAAATTTATTCAAAACAAATGCCGCCAGACTGCCAACGCACAGAACAATGGCCAGAATATCGGCCAGCCGGAAACCAATCCGGCAAATATTTGTCCGCGGCACAGGTGCGCCTAGTCCCCTTGTCAGAGCGGCTGCCGAAAGCTCCTCTCCAATCTTCACACAAGACATCATAAGAGGCACCAGACGGTATTCAAGCATGGCGCCTGCCTTGCCGCCGCCAAAGCGGATACCCCGCATCCGCATAGCGTCTCCGATGGCTCCGTACTCTTCCCGGACTGTTGGGAAAAAGCGAAACATAACCGACATTGGGATGGATAATTTCGGGGTAACGCGCATCCGGGCCATAGCTGCCATAAAGGCGCTGACCGTGGTGGTATTTACCAGGAAATACCCCATCATGATCCCGGGCATAAACCGGGCAAACAGGCCGCAGGTTGCAACGATGATAAAATTCAAAAAACCTGTGGTGACAGGCACCAAAAACAGTTCGCCACAGAAAGCCGCCGTGTAAGTTGCTAAATACACAAAAGCCGCCCCCCGCTTTTTTGAGGCCAGCAGCAGCATAAAGGGAACCAGTGTGAGGGCCGGCTTGACAAAATTCATGACACCACCATTCCCCCCACCGATGACAACCGTGGAAACAGTGACAACCAGAAGCATTTTTGTCCTTGGATCAAACGACAGACCGCCAGACACATCCGCGTTGGTACACGCCTTTGCCATCAGACAATCCCTGCTTTCATAAAGTGCTTTTTAAGCACTGCCTTGCCCAGCAGAGCCCCTAAAATACCGGAGATAAAGCAGGCGGCCAGAAGCGGCAGAAGACTCCAGTCGGGAATGTAGGCCATGAGCGTGTTGGCATACTCCTGGCCATATCCAGAAACCAGCATATCAAAATAGCTTCCCCGGTTGACTACAATGGGAATGTAATTGCCGATAAGCCACATGGAAAATACACCGTAGCTTAAAACACCCTTTCTGGAACTGGTGTAATCACCGGATTTTAGTACCAGTTCTGCCAGCAGACCGCTGACCGGCGCGGTAATCAACGCCCACATACCCATGCCCATCAGACACATGATAATACCGATGATGGCAGCCATGATAAGCACCATCCCAAACTTTCTAACCCTTGTCAAAAACAGCATGAAGGGTATCCCACCCACAAAGGGAACGATCACGGAGAGCAACGGTACAAAAATGGGAATATAGCCAATCATAGCTACACCCATGCAGATAACCAAAAGAATGGCGGTGAAAATGCCCACATTAATCAGGTCCTTTGCCTGAAGCTTATTATTCATATAAATTTCCTCCTGTTTTAGTTAGTTCTATCTAACTACGATTTTTTAAAGAAGGACTCCATGATCTCGGAGTCCTTTCATAAGCATATTAAGTGTAGCATAACCCTTTGTCTCTCGTCTGCTCCATCCGGACAAAATAAATCTATTCAGACAGAAAAACCGTCTAAACGGTTTATTCTCCGTCTTTTAGGAGCAATTAGGCTTTTCTCTGAACTCAGGCTGCCTCCTCGGCAAAGTTTCCAGTATAGAGCTCATAATACTTCCCCTCCTCGGCGATAAGCTCATCGTGGGTACCTCGCTCAATAATGCGGCCGTTTTCCAGCACCATGATACAGTCTGCATTGCGGACAGTGGAGAGGCGGTGAGCGATAACAAAGGTGGTTCTGCCCTTCATCAGGCGGTCCATTCCCTCCTGCACCATGACTTCGGTACGGGTGTCGATGGAGCTGGTAGCCTCGTCCAGAATGAGAACCGGCGGGTCGGCAACCGCAGCTCTTGCTATGGACAGAAGCTGTCTTTGTCCCTGGCTCAGGCTGCCGCCGTCGCCAGTGAGCATGGTCTGGTAGCCATCCGGCAGCCGGCTGATAAAACCGTCGGCATTGGCCAATTTCGCAGCAGCGATACAGTCCTCATCGGTGGCATCCAGCCGTCCAAAGCGGATATTGTCCATGACAGTGCCTGTAAAAAGATGCGTATCCTGCAGAACAATGCCCAGTGAGCGCCGTAAATCGGCCTTTTTAATCTTATTGATGTTAATGCCGTCATAGCGTATTTTCCCGTCCTGTATATCGTAGAAGCGGTTGATCAGATTGGTGATGGTCGTCTTTCCTGCACCAGTGCTGCCCACAAAGGCAATCTTTTGCCCAGGTTTGGCAAAAAGCCTTATGTCATGCAGTACCATATGGATATCGTCGTAGCCAAAATCGACGCCGTTAAAGGTAACCTCCCCTTCCAGCCGTTTGTAGGTAACAGTACCTTCTGCCCTGTGTGGGTGCTTCCACGCCCAGAGGCCTGTACGCTCTGTACTCTCGCAAAGGGAGCCGTCCGGCTGCTCCACTGCATTGACCAGCTGGACATAGCCTGCATCAGACTCGGGCTTTTCCTCCAGAAGGTTGAAGATACGGTCAGCCCCTGCCAGAGCCATGACAATGCTGTTAAGCTGCTGGCTGACCTGGGTGATGGGCTGGGTAAAGCTTTTGTTCAACGTGAGAAAAGACACCAGTGTTCCCAGAGTCAGGCTTACACTGCCACTCAGGGCCAGCACCGCACCCACAATGGCACACAGCACATAGCTGATATTACCGAGATTCGCGTTGACAGGCATGAGAATATTGGCAAACTTATTGGCGCTGTTGGCGCTCTCACGTAGACGGTTATTACGCTCCCTGAAGCCTTCCAGGCTTTTTTCTTCATGGCTGAAAACCTTGACGACCTTCTGACCGCTCATCATCTCCTCGATATAGCCGTTCACACTGCCCAGGTCCTTCTGCTGGGCCGCAAAATAAGCGCCTGATTTTCCGCCGAGCTTTGAAGTCGCGACCAGCATAACCACGGTCATGGCCAGTGTCACCAGTGTCAGAGGAATATCCAGAAACAGCATGCTCACAAAGGTGGTGGCAATACTGATAATCGACTGGATAATCTGTGGAAGACTCTGGCTGATGAGTTGGCGGAGAGTATCGACATCGTTGGTGTAAACCGACATGATATCGCCGTGAGCGTGGGTGTCAAAATACTTGATAGGCAGCGACTCCATGTGGGTAAAAAGCTTGATTCTGAGCTTTTTAAGGGTACCCTGGCTCACATTGATCATGATGCGGTTATAGGCAAAGGCCAGCCCTACACCAATGAGGTACATACAGGCCAGACGGACAAGCGCTGTGGCCAGCGGGCCAAAATCGGGATTGGCAGCTCCGGTCAGGGGGATAATATAATCGTCAATCAGAGTCTGCATAAACAGGGTTCCCTTAACGGTGATCAGAGTCGATCCGAAAATACATAAAAGCACTACCACTGTGGCTGCCTTGTAATTCTCGACAATCATTGTCAGAATACGGCCAAGCGCCTTTATGCTCAGACCGTCTTTTTTAATTTTGTTCATTAGCTCACCGCCTCCATTTCCATACTGCCCTCATCAAAATCTCCGCCGCCGTTTAGCTGAGAGGCGTAAATTTCCTGATAGATGGCATTTGTTTTCAGCAGATTGTCAGGCGTATCAAATGCGTTGACACGCCCCGCGTCCATCACCAGAACCCGGTCAGCATCCTCGACGCTGGAGATACGCTGGGCGATAATCAGCTTGGTCGTGCCTGGAATTTCGCTGATAAAGGCGCTCCGTATCCGGGCGTCTGTAGCGGTATCCACCGCACTGGTAGAGTCGTCCAGGATCAGTATTTTCGGCTTTTTCAGAAGCGCCCTCGCAATGCAGATACGCTGCTTCTGTCCTCCGGAAACATTGGTGCCGCCCTGATCAATAACCGTGTCATATTTGTCGGGCAGCTGCTCAATAAAAGTATCGGCGCAGGCCAGCCTGCAGGCGTGCTTACATTCCTCCAGCGTCGCCTGCTCATTGCCCCAGCGCAGATTGTCCAGAATTGTCCCTGAAAACAATACATTCTTCTGAAGCACCACAGACACCTGATTTCTAAGAGTCTCCAGGTCATAATCCCGGACATTCCTGCCACCCACCAGCACCCTGCCATCCGTCACATCGTAGAGCCGGCTGATGAGATTGACCAGACTCGACTTGCCGCTGCCTGTGCCCCCGATAATGCCAATGGTCTCACCGGCGCGGATGTGAAGGTCGATATCTGAGAGTGTTTCCTTACCGCTTCCCTTTTTATAGGCAAAACAGACCTGTTCAAAATCAATGCTGCCATTTTCCACGGCTGTTACTGGGCGCGCCGAATCTTTGATATCGGCCTGTTCCTCCAGCACCTCGGTAATACGGCGGCAGCTGGCAAGGCTCATGGTCACCATCACAAAGATCATGGACAGCATCATCAGAGACATCATAATATTCATGATATAGCTGAACATAGCGGTCAGCTCGCCGGTTGTCAGACTGCCGACAACAATCATCTGAGCGCCAAGCCAGGAAATCCCAAGGATGCAGCCATAAATAACAAACATCATTACTGGGTTATTAAAGGCAAGGATGCCCTCTGCTTTAACAAAAAGCCGATACAGGTTAGTGGCTGCCCTGGTAAAGCGTGTATTTTCATAGTCCTCCCGGACATAGGCTTTGACCACCCGTATGGCAGATACATTTTCCTGGACGCTCTCGTTTAAGGCGTCATATTTTTTAAAAACCTGGTCAAAAATTTTAATGGTCTTTAAAATAATCAATGCCAGAGCCAGGCCGAGAACCACAATAGCTGCCACAAAGACCAGGCTCAGCCGGGTATTAATGAAAAAGCACATGACCATGGCGCTGATGAGCATCAGCGGCGCGCGGGTACACATGCGAAGGATCATTTGAAAGGCGTTCTGCACATTGGTAACGTCTGTTGTAAGCCGCGTGACCAGCCCGGCCGTGCTGTACTTGTCGATGTTTGAGAAGGAGAAGCGCTGGATATTTTCATACATTCCCTCCCTCAGGTTGCAGGCCAGGCCTGAAGACGCGCTGGCCGCGTATTTGCCCGCCAGAATACCAAAGATCAGGCTTGCCATGGCCATGATCACCATGATCCCTCCGTAAAAATAAATCTGCTGTATGTTTCCAGCCTCAATACCCCGGTCGATGATGAGTGATATGACCAAAGGGATCAAAACCTCCATCACAACCTCCAGGGCTGTAAATAAGGGTGTCAGCAGCGAAGCCTTTTTATACTGCTTCACCTGCCCTAAAAGTGTTTTTACCATTTTTATCTTCCTTTCAAGGTTTGTTGTTTTTGCCTGTTATAGATAATATTAAACTACAAATTTTGTTGAAAGTGAATTCAAAAAATGTTATTATTAATTAAGAGTGTCAATTAATTAATAAATAAAATTTTTATCAATAAATCAAGGAGGCCCTTATGAACAGCACACAGCTCGAATGCTTTATGCAGGTCGCAGAGAACCTGAACTTCGCACGGGCAGCGGAAGCGCTGCACATCACACAGCCCTCAGTCACCCACCAGATCCATACCCTCGAGGCAGAGCTGAACGTAAAGCTCTTTCACCGCACCACGCGCTCCGTATCCCTGACACAGGCCGGACTGAGTTTTTTTGCCGACGCCAAAAACATCCTGTCCCTCATGAAAATATCAAAAATGCGGCTTCACGATGATAGCACAGACAAGCTCTCCTTTTTTGCCATGGGACTCCACAGCAAAATGGAGCTTTCCTTTCTTCCGGATATTATTAAGGAAATGAAGCGGCAGGTTCCACTGCTGCACCCCATTATCAAAATGGTTCCTTTCCACGCCCTTGCCAATCTCCTGACCGATGAAACCATTGACGTCATGTTTGAATTTAAAAACGAAAAAACAGATAAGCTCCGTCTCAATTATGTCGAGCTGACCAAAGCGCCCATCGCCTGTGTCCTGCAAAAGGACCACCCCCTTGCCGGGCAGCCGTCTGTTACCCCGGCTGAGCTTAAAGATCTCAGCATTGTGCTCTGCCAACCGCCAGTGCCAGTATTCTCTGATATTTCGGCCTTTCAACAAAAGGAGGCATCCAATTTTTCACCGGCCAATTCCTATTTTTCTGAAAATATTGATGAGGCCTATACCCTCGTAAAGGCCGGACTAGGCTTCTCCCTTTTGCCCGACCTCATGCCAAGCCGTGACCCTGAGCTGGCCTACATTCCATACGACCCGTCCAACGAGGTTTCCTATGGCGTGTATTATAAGGGAAAGAAAAAAGACCCGCTGCTTAAGCTTTTTATTGAGCTTACAAAAAACACCTTTCTCCAATAACAACAAAAACACCTGAGCATAATGCTCAGGTGTTTTTAGAACGAGGGAGATAAACCCTATACTATACTGTTTCCTTCTTTTTTGAAATAAAATAGTACGGAATCGCCACAAAGAGAATGCCGCCAACCATGTTGCCCAAGGTTACGACAATGAGATTGTATGCGTAGCCGCCAATAGTGACAGCCGCTTCCATGGGCGCAAGCAGGGAGATTGTCAGCAGGGTCATATTTGCAATGCTGTGCTCAAATCCTGTTGTGATAAAAGCAAAAAGGCACCAGAAAATCATGATAAGCTTCCCACTTTCCGATTTGCATTTAAAGCCGCACCACACTGCCAGGCAGACCAGCACATTACACAGAACCCCTCTCAGAAACAGGGGTACCAGAGGAAGGTTCATCTTAATCGCTGACGACGCTGCAATAAACTCACCGACTGGGCCGGTCGCAAAGCCTGCTCCCCAGAAAACAAGGGCCAGGAGCACAGACCCTGCCAGATTGCCAAGCCAGCAGACGCCCCACAGCTTTAAGGTATCCGCCATGGTAACGGATTTCGACATAAGTCCTGCTGTCATGACCATATTGTTTCCTGTAAAAAGCTCTGCCCCCGCGATGACCACCAGGCTCAGGGCAACGCCAAAGGCTGCCCCCATGACAATCTTAACATAAGGTTCCCCGGTCAGCAGGCCGCCAATGGTAAAAATTAATAAAACACCAAATCCAATGAAGGCACCAGCCAGCATGGCTGCCACAAAATAGCCAAGGGGGTTCTTTTTCAGCAGCCCGGTTTTGGCCGCGGCTGCTTTCTGCACACTCATAAACTCTTCAAAAAACATCTGTTATCCTCCTAACGCTTTTGTGAAAATTATAACAAAGGCAAAAAAGAAGCGCCGTGACCATCGTCACGGCGCAGGATTGCTTTGTTGATTCTTAACGGTATTTTTCAGGCAGCAGGTCCTCCAGAATACTTCTCTGCTCCTTGTTAAAGTCAGGCTTAACATACTCATCCAGACGTTTCTTCCAAACCTCCGTCGCCAGCGATTCCGACGACGGACAGCCGGCCTGTATCCAGCTGTTATGATTATCCCGAATCGAAAGCTTCGGCATGATAAAGTCCGTACGGTAAGATTTTTGTGTCCGCTCAAAATGCTGTCCGGAGGGGCCGGTCTTTTTGATGGAGTCAAACATCACAGTTTTTTCATTAACCTCGTACCCCTGCTTCAGATGCTCCAGTGATTCAATCTTTTCTTCGTCTAAGATATATTTTTCATAGCCAATGGAATTAAAGGAGTCCAGCGTACCGCAGGCGTGCACAAGGCAATCCGTATCCAGTGCGTAGGCTGAAAACAGGTTCATAAAGGTCTCTGCACCGGCCTGGTAGTCCATGAGTTTGGAGTCTGTATTGCCTGCGCCGGTGTGTAAAGGTACATGATAATAACGGGCCATCCGAGCCGAGGTCGCCGCGCTCCAAAGGCTTTCAATACCTCCGTAGGCCGCCCCGGAGGACAGACGCATGTCGGCGGAATCAAACTTTCCGCAATAGACTACCGGTGTCCCCGGCCGCACAATCTGTGACAGCACAATGGATGCCAGGATCATGGCATTACCTAAGATGAAGGTGCCCGCCATCGACTGCGGTGCAGTAATACCGAGGGTCTGTCCGCTGCAGATAATCAGCGCCTGCCCGCTGCGCGAGTAGGTGATCAGAGCCTCCGCCATCGAAGTTGAGAGACGCATCGGTCCCATTGTGTCAATTAAACCGGCAGCGATGATCTTATCACTCAGGTGTTCCACACCATAAAAACGGCGCATCATTTCAAGACTTTCTTCTGCTACCTCTTTTCCCTCAACCAGTCCCATCATCGGTTTGGTACAGTACTCAAGAGCTACTCCAAGACGGTATTTTTCCCTGATATCTGGCGGAATGTAAGATACGTCAATGACATTTGGATTTGACACATCCATTATTTTACTGGTTTCATGGAGTTTGTGAAAATTTACCAGATGCTCATGGCTTGCCTTTTCATATCTGCCTTCCTTTAAGACATAAATGGGCCCATAGGCTGGAACATTTTTTGTTTTTCCATCACCCACAGTGATCTTATCACCGTCACGCCCATACCAGTCAAAGGTACGCGGTACTGACGCAAGGGCTTCATCGACCATTTTTTTGTCGATGTAGACAATATCATTCTCGACCTTCGCGCCATAATTCCTGAAAATATCAATGGCCTCCTCGCAGTGAAAAACCACGCCGACCTCCGATAAAATTTTCAGGCTCTCCTCGTGAATTCTCTCAATTTCCTGGTCTGTTCCTATTGAATAGTTTAACTTCATTCTCTTGTCTCCTCGTTGTTAAGTTAATTGTTCTTTCTCTTTTTCTGTTCTTCCTCTGCCAACAGCCGTATACGTCCCCTGTTACGCTTCATAAATATTATCAGCGCGGCAACCGCCATAATGCCAAAGCCTGCCTGCATCAGCATTACATACCGGTAAGCCATGCCTGAAGGATAAGTGTCTAACAGCTTGCCAATCACTGGCGGTAAAAAAGCATCGGACGCATAAGCGACTGTGGAGATAAGACCGATGGCGGTCCCCGAAAACTTCATCGGAATATCCGCTTCGTTCAGCGGCGCGTAGAGCTGACCTCTGACCGCGCCCGTCAGTATGATCTCAATAATAAATACAATGATAAACAGATACAGGCTTGCCCTGCTGTTTGGTATATAGCCGATCGCCAGTGCGCAGATAATCAGCAGAATGACCAGCCACAACATTGATTTGCTGGCGCCCAACCGGTCACCAAAGAAACCAGAGGCCAGAGCCCCAACCGGCTTAAAATAGGCAGTCAGCATGCCGATAAAAGCCATAGATGATACAGAAGCCCCAAAATTCAGATGGGCAATGGAGCTGCCGTAAGACCCAATAGTGCTTCCGATTGTATAGCCTCCAAGAGCGATGATGGCAATGAGCCAGATATCGGCATTTTTCAGGCACTGCAATATGATTTTCCAGGGCTTCTCATCATTAATACTCTCATCGTTTTCCAGGTCGTCTGTAAAGACAAACCAAGACGCCGCAGCCAGAAATATGAGGATACCGCCATATAAAAATATAACAAAGCGCAGCCCCATAGATAGCGATACAAAGTGTGTAAACATCCAAGCCGCAAAGGTTCCGACAAGCACCTCAAAAAACGAAGCCCCTGCCTCACGTCCTCCATACGCTTTGCTTTCACTGCCTACATTTCGTCCAAACTGTCTTGTCGCTTTAATTAAAGCGGCCCAAAAGGTGAGTGTTGTAGTGATCCCCAGCAACGCATAGATCACAATTGCCACATTGTAGGGTGGAAAGGTGCCAAACCAGAGGTTCAGCAGACCTGTTCCCAGAAAAGAAATTGTCAGAAGTTTTCGCGGTGAAAATTTATCAGCCACAATGCCACCCAGAAAGTATGTCAAAGTTGCTACCCATGCATAACAGCTGAATAAAACACCGAACTGCTCATTCGTCATCGTGAAAGCTTCTAGAAAAGCATTGTAATAACTGCTCCGCATGTAAACCACATAATAGATCGCGTTTCCGCCGGAGCACAATACTATAAACTGCAAAACACTTCTGATCCTTTGCCTTTTCATGATTAACTCCCTTTAATTAAAATCCACTGTTTTTTTCTAACACATGGATTCAGGCCCGGGCGCTTTTTTGTTTGGCCTCTTTGCGAAGACTTTTGGCTTCTTTCTCCTCAACTAAAATCTCTTTAATATTGTTTTTATTGCGATATCTGAAAATCAGACACAATACAACAGACAACAGTCCAAATCCTGCCAGAATCAGCATGGTGTAGCGATAAGCAGTAACGGAGTCATAGGTATCCAGGAAACGGCCGATCACTGGTGGCAGGAAAGCGTCTGACGCGTAAATAATAGTGGCCATAAAACCAAAAGCTGTCCCAGATAAAGACATGGGCACCCGCGCCTCCTTGATAGTTGCGTATTTCTGGCTTCTAAAAGCGCCAGTACACACAATTTCGACTGCGAAAAGGACTAAGAACAGCCAGATATATTCCGGACCTGTTGGCAGGAAGGCGAAAACAACGGCAAAGCCTGTCAGAACAATACTCAGGATTAACAGAACCGCACTCGGTCCAAATTTATCGCCAAACCAGCCGGCGCCCAATCCGCCAAAGGGTTTGAAATAAGCGGTCATAACCCCAACATACCCCATAACAGCGACAGTGGCGCCATAGTTTGAGCCGACAATGTCACCGCAATATGAACCCAGGGTACTCCCGATTGCATAGGCTCCGGCTCCCATCAGAGCACAAATCCAGATATCCACATTTTTCAAACATTGGAGAAGCAGCTTAAAGGGGCTTTCCTCACTAATGACAGCTTCGTCACCCGTACCGTTATCAAAAACAAACAGAGAGATGATCGCCAGAAGAATGAGAATGCCACCGTACATAAAGATGACAAAGCGGAGTCCCGCCGACATAACGGCAAATTTTGTAAACAGAAACACCGCCAATGTCCCGAATATGACTTCAAAAATCGCTTTACCGGCTTCCAGCCCGCCAAAGGCCTTACTCTCACTTCCTACACTCTGTCCAAACTGTCTTGTTGCCTTCAACAGTGCAGCCCAGAAGGTCAAAGTTGTTGTGACGCCCATCAGCGCATAGATTAACAACGCCGTCTCGTATTTCGGAAAGGTGCCAAACCAGATATTGAGCAAGCCGGTTCCCGCAAAAGATATGACCATCAGCACCTTTGTGGAGACCTTATCGGCCACAATCCCTCCCAGAAAATAGGTTGCGACTGCTACCCAGGCATAGCAGCTGAATAAAACGCCAAACTGCTCATTTGTCATTGTGAAGGCTTCCAGAAAGGCTTCATAGAAGCTGCTTCGCATAAAAATAACATAAAAAATTGCATTTCCCCCTGCACAGAGTACAATAAACTGAAGGATGCTTTTTAACTTAGAATTTTTCATTTTTTACTCCTTTTTAATTTAACAAACCGGTGCTTATCAGGCGGCCAGGGTCATCCGGCCGCCCGGTAAGTCCAGTATTAACGGTATTCTTCGGGGATGAGCGTGTCAAGAATTTTTGCCTGCTCCCCGGACATATCAGGCATTGTGTATTCCTCCAGCCGCCGCAGCCATTCCTTTGTGGCCAGCGACTCAGCAGATGGACAACCTGCCTGCATCCAGCTGTTGTGGTTGTCACGGATCGAAAGCTTTGGCATAATAAAATCTCTCCGGTAGGACTTCTGAGTTCTTTCAAAATGCTGTCCCGTCGGCCCTGTCCTTAAAATCGAATCAAACATAATCGTCGAGTCATCAATCTCATACCCCTTTATCAGATGCTTCAAAGATTCTATTTTTTCTTCGTCCAGAATAAACTTCTCATAGCCGATGGAGTTCATAGAGTCCAGCAATCCGCAGGCATGTACCTGGCATTCAACCTTCAGCAGATAAGCGGTCAAAAGATTCATAAATGACTCAGCCCCTGCCTGGTAATCCATAAGCTTAGAATCCGTATTGCTCGTGCCGCTGTGCAGCGGCACACCGTAAAAGTCAGCCATTCTTCTGGAGGTGGCGCAAGCAAGCATGGCCTCTATTCCCCCATAGGCCGCTGCCGAACGCAGCCGCATATCCGACGAGTCAAACTTCCCGCAGTAGACAACCGGCGTGCCAGGATGAGCAAGCTGCGCTAAAACCATAGCTGCCAGAATCATCGCATTGCCCAGAGCATAGACACCGGCCATGGACTGCGGCGTGGTAACGCCAAAGGTCTGCCCCGCGCAGATAATTACCGCCTGCCCCAGCTCGGCGTATGTGATCAGAGCCTCAGACATTGCTGTGGACATCTGCATCGGCCCCATCGTGTCGATAAGCCCGGTTGCGATGATCTGTCTTCTGACATCCTCCAGTCCATAAAAACGGCACATTGTCTCAAGGCTCTCTGTCGCGACAGCTTTGCCTTCCACCAGACCCATCAGAGGCTTCTGGCAGTATTTCAGGGCAATGCCCAAACGGTACTTTTCCCTTGCCTCTCCATGAACATAGGACACGTCAATGACATTCGGGTTTGAGATATCAATGACCTTACTTGTCTCATGCAGCTTGTGAAAATTGACCAGATGTTTATGGTTCGACAGCTCGTACTTCCCATTCTGGCAGACATACATCGGTCCATAGGACGGCGCATTATGCGTAATCTTATTGCCGATGGTAATCTTGTTCCCCAGCCGGTCATACCAGTCATAGGTCTTTGGCAAAGTGGACAGTGCCCTCTCAACAAGCTTTTCATCCATATGGACAATTCCGTTCTCAACCCTGGCCCCGTGTTTTCTGAAAATATCAAATGCCGCTTCACACCGAAAGGACACGCCCACCTCAGATAAGATCTTCAGACTTGTCTCGTGAATACGCTGCACCTCTTCGTCTGTTCCAATTGAATAATTTAATTTCATGATTCTCCCCTAAATTTTAATCATCAATCAACTTAATTTGTCAAGATATTATAAATATCATGTTATACTCAATTGCTATAAAAAAATAATCCTTTTAGAAAACCATCTCCTTTTTATTCAAATATATATAACATGTTATACTCAATTGAATTACACTAATAGTAATTTCTGAAATAAGATTAACATCTTTTGTATGCGTTGTCAAGAAAATTTACAAATTTTTACGAAATCCGAAAATCGATATCGTCACAGCTGGCAAAGCTTACAGAGATACCAGCAAACCGGTTCTGCTTAGTGTAATACTCAATAAGGATTCGGAACATACTGTCCTCCTCCTCCAGATAGAGCTTATCCTTTACCGTCTTGCAGTGGTTATCGACAGACAAATAAAATTTTTTATTGATGTCATAATTGTTAATAACGCCGATACCGTCATTGATCCAGCGCTCCTCATTAAATGAATGGATATTGAGACGTGGATTGTGCAGGATGAAAATCAGCTCATACATAACAGGCAGCTGTCCAAAACAGTGTATACGGGCGATTTTAATACACTTTGCACGACGGTTTGGCCGTACCTTAGTGTACTGCTTCATCTCCTCGAGATCGACCGAATCGACCGAGAGGACTTTTACATCTTTTGGCTCATGCTTCATAGAGGTTCTCTGGTTATAACGCAGGGCGTATACCTCATTTTTGATTTCATTTACAAAATTACCGACTCTCGGCCTAGAGTGGACATAGCCGTTTTGACGCAGCAGTTCAATACTTTTGCGGACTGTTATATTACTCACATTATAGAGCTCACACAGTTCACTGAAGGAGGGCAGCTTTTCCCCGGGCTGAAACGTTTTATCCAGAATTTTATCCTTTAAATCCTCGTAGACAACCTGATAGGTTGTAAACAGTTGTTCATTACTCATACACTAAAAACTCCTTTGATACAGCTCTCATCCGCATTTAAATACAAACGGTCCAGACCAGTGGGGGTTCCCCGGTCATCATAGATTTTTCGCTCCACTAAGAGTACCGAGTCTGTATTTTTACTGTCAATATCCATTTTTTCCTTCAGCCACGCCTCAGGAATAATGCCGTTAATGACAATCTCCTCTCTGAAATCCGTCTGAGAGCCCTTGATCATATCCTTCAGGCCCGTGTAGGTCAAATCCTTCTCATCAATGGGAAGGCCTCTGAAATAAGGGATAAAGCGCCTGTCATACCCAATAATTAACTCATCCCTAAAAATATGCCAGTCCATAAAAACAATCTTACTCTCCCTTGAAACCTTGAGCTCATAAACCAGGTCGATATCAGGCTTGATCATTTTAGCCTTAATCAGCTCCACCCGGTCATACCCGCCGTTGAGAATGCTGTTAATGTCCATATCAATCCGGTACAGATCAGTGGACACACCCTTGACAAAGGAGCCCTTTCCCGCCTTCGTATAGATATAGCCCTCATTCTCCAACAGATTAAGCGTGTTTCTGATGGTCAGCCGGCTCGCACCATACTTCTCACCCAGCTTTTTTTCTGATGGGAGCATCTCATTCCGGGCATAGATCCCACCCAGTATTTTTAAGCGGATATCGTCAGCAATCTGCTGATACTTTACCGATTGGCTCTTTCTTCCATCCATCGTTGACACAGCTTTACACCATCCAAAATATTATTTGCATAACCATCTGCCCCGCAGCATCGGACAATCTCATCATCAATGAAACTGCCCCCGAGAATAATTTTCAAATTCTGCCTCAGCCCTTCGCCTGTTATAACGTCAATGGTCCGCTTAATGTAGTCCACGGCGCTGGTCAGGACAACGCTGATTCCCAAAATATCTGGCTGATACTTGATGATATTCTTTATAAAAATATCGGAGGAGACATCTACTCCCAAGTCAATGATCTTGAAGCCTGAAATAATCGCCCCACTTTTAAAAATCGACTTTCCGATATCATGAATGTCCGACTCTATGGTCCCCAAGAGAATCAGGCCAGAGCTGTTGGTCCGCTCAATCTGGTCATAAAGATGCATCTCTTTTGAGTTGATGATCTGCTCATAGAGAATGCCAGACATCATCAGGTCTGAAAGCGTGGCCTCCCCTGTCTCAAATCCCTTCCCGATTTCCCCAAGCGCAAAATTGACCGCCTCGATAATTTCATAGGGCTTTATGCCGCTCCGCAGCGCCCGTTTAGTCAATTTATTGACGAGCTCCTCATCAAGCTCTACAAAAGCAGTAATTAATTGTTCAATCATTTCCGCCTCACTGGTATTGTAATCTTTTTTAGTATAACATAGCATACTCATAAAAAACAACCACGACAGGCTAAATTGATGACAAAAAAGAACCAGCACATTCAGGGCTGGTTCTTCTGTACATTTTCTGCTTTGGCTGCTGCCCTTTAGGCCTCCAGCAGGTGTTTAAACGCCGCCACATCCTTCGGATAAGCCTGGTCATCCGGGAGCATCCCTTTTGCCACCATGGCGTCGTAAACCTCCAGCATCATAGGCTTTTTCAGGTTGGCCCGTTTCAGGATTTCCGCATCGCTGAAGATTTCGACCGGCGGGGCGTCAGCGATAATCTGCCCGTCACAGAATACCAGGGCGCGCTCTGCCCAGCGATAGGCAAAATCGACATCGTGGGTGGAGATCAGCATGGTTTTTTCCTGAGCGGCCAGCTTCTCAAGCACCTCCTCCAGCATTTCCGCATTCAGCGGGTCCAGGGCCGCGGTGGGCTCATCAAAGACAATGACCTCGGAGTGCATGGCAATGATGTCGGCAATGGTGATCCGCTTTTTTTCTCCACCGCTCAGATAATGGGGCGGTCGGTCCTTAAAATCCGTAATATTCATATATTCCAGAGCTTCATCAACCCGGCGGACCACCTCTTCCCTGGGAAGCTTGAGATTCATAGGACCAAAGGAGACCTCCCCCATGACCGTCGAGGCAATGATCTGATTGTCCGCATCCTGAAAAACGATCCCGATGGACTTCCGCAGCGTATTCAGATCCTTCTTATCCCGGGTGAGCTTCTGACCTTTAAAGTAAATTTCACCGCTGTCCGGTGTGAGCACACCATTAAGGTTCAGGAAAAAAGTCGACTTTCCTGCCCCGTTAGAGCCGATAACCGCAATACGCTCGCCCTTTCCGATGGTCACATCAATGCCCCGAAGGGCCGGCTTATCCCCAGTGTATGCGTACTTTAGATTTTTTATTTCAATGATTGTTTCTTTCATGTTGCCTTCTCCTAGAATTTTAAAATCCAAACAGCTGCCAACAGCAGCACAACCAGCGCCGCCGCCATTAACTGTTCTCTGCGAAGGGGCTTCTCAGCCTCTAAAAACAGCAGATCGCCATCATAGCACCGGGCCTCCATGGCGTCATAATACTGGCTGGCACGCTTCATGGAAACCACAAAAAGATTACTCATGGAGTGACCAAAGGAATAAACCGCAGTCTTAAAGTCGCAGTAACCCAGCCGCGACTCCGCCGAATTTTTCATTTTGACCTGGGTATCCATCAGAATAAAAATATACCGATAGATCATGTTCATCAGCTCAATAACAAGCTTGGGGACATGCACGCGGCGTAAAACCCCAAAGACCTCGGTAGATGGGGTGGACAGAGACATCATATACATGGCGCTGACTGCGCCAAAAGCCTTTCCCCATAAATACAGCGTTGTCATGAGGCTGTCATGGGAAATATAAACATAAAAGAAATGGCAGTTAAGGAACCAGAGGCCAAGAGGCTCACTTGAAAAATTAAAAAGGATAGCAATACTCCCAAGTATAAGAAACGCCACCGGCACTCTCAGAAAGCTCAGGTAATCTCTAAAATGCACACCGCCCATGACCACTGTAACATAGGCCGTGATCAAAATAACCAGAACCGATACATAAAGGTTATTGGCAATGACACAGATGAGCAGAAGCAGCAGGGAAAACCCTACCTTAAAGCCGGGATTCCAGCCGTTGATCTTTGAATTGTAGGCGAGCACATCAATGGAAAAAAACGCCCCACCGTGGGAATGGCTGTGATGTCCGCCGTGTCTGTGGGCGCATTCCCGGTGGCGCAGCCAATATACCAGGCCACATACACACAGAACTGCAAGTGCTACTAAAAATACCTTCACGAACAAGCTCCTTTACTCTAAGGAATTTTTTACTCTTAATCATAAAAAGAGGGCAGGTTGCCCTACCCCCGGAAATGCGATTACAGCTCTGAATCTTCTTTGCCGAGCTTTTTGCGCTCTACCAGACGGCCCATGAAAAAGGCCAGAATGCCAACGCCGATACCGGTCTGGAGACAGAAGATCAGTGATTCAACCTCACCCGGCAGTTCACCGTTGATCAGTGTTTCGAGCACTGGTGTAAACCAAGGCTCATATTCGCCGCCCTGAATTTCTTCGATCATAGTGCTTCCCGCATCATCGGAACCGCCAAACTCTGCGCCCTGAAGGGCAAAAAGCGGAACGACCACCAAAAGTGCGACGATTACCAGCAGAACAATAACTAGTTTTTTATTTTTGCTCATCTTACGCTTCCTCCGCTGCTAAAAATCCAATTGATTTTAACTCTGGGCTCGCATAGGTTTCCAGAGCAATGACAATAATAACCGTTAAAATCCCTTCAATGATGGCCAGCGGCAGCTGTGTAGGGGCAAACACACCCAGGAACTTAACAGCAGAAGCTGCCACGCCGCCTGTTTCTGAGGGATAGGCAAAGGCCAGCTGAATACTGGTGACACAGTAGGTAAACAAGTCACCGATGCAGGCTGCCAGAAACACGCCGATTTTGCGGTTTACCTCCATTTTCTGGCACAGCTTGTAGATCCCAAAGGACACAAATGGACCTGCGATGGCCATGGAAAAGGTGTTGGCACCGAGGGTCGTGAGACCACCGTGAGCCAGAAGGATTGCCTGGAATAATAATACAATAATACCCAGAATACTGACTGCGCTGGGTCCGAATAAAATGGCGCCCAGGCCTGTACCTGTCATGTGCGAGCAGCTGCCCGTAACGGATGGAATCTTTAGAGATGAGATCACGAAGATAAATGCGCCCGCCATCGCAAGTAAGGTGATCGCCCTTCTGTTGCCTGTCAGAGTCTTTTTAATGGAGAAAAAGCCAGCTGCAAGAAAAGGTATACATAAAACACCCCACATAATACAGTAGCCAACTGGTAAATAACCTTCCATGATGTGCATTGCGTTTGCCGCGGGCACAATGCCGAAGACCAACGCCCATGCACCAAGCATGGTCACAACTTGTTTTTGTCTCTTTGTCATTTTCTACCTCCTCAAACTTGTTCCCAATGTACTTTCCCATAAAAAAATCGCTCATCAAAAAAGATAAGCGATGAAAGTACGAAATGGGTGTGCCAAAGATACACACAGCCTCGTCCTTACATTCAGTTATCTCTCGTAACCAAATGCAGCTTAAAATCCTATGGTCAGCAATCTGACTTGACTTTCGTCTTACAGCGGCGGGACCGTTTGGGATTTTCACCCAATTGTGCTCAAACCATCGTGAGGCCGATGGACAACCACAGGACAATAATAACAATGCCGAATTTACATTTATTATATGCTTGTAAGCCTGTTTTGTCAATACCTCTGTTGCATTTATTTGAAAACCATCAGCGTTCCTTATACCCATACCCCTTATAGGTATACTTTGACTCGCCTAACTTTATCATCCAGCCCTTACTAAAGCTTCGCGTCTGGCCGCACCGATAAACTGATTTCAAATACCGGGCTGATCTCAAAGGTAAAACGGCTGACAACCTTCCTCGACTTTTCGATATTTTCATGGATGTAATCCCCATCAGTGAAAAGAAAACTATAGTAGTCAAAGAAGAACCAGTCGACAGCATCCTGGAGCTCCAGATCAATCTGCTTTTCAAGCACATCCCTGAAAACCTGAATTTCCATTCCAACCGTCAGTGATTTCAGATACTCAAAATACCTGCGTTCCTTCAGCCTGGGGTTAATACCCATGTAGGCCTCACCCTCAAGCTCCAGATTAAAGAAATAGTCCCGCAGATCCAGCATGCTTCTTGCAAACAGCGGCAGTTTTGAAACCTCCGCATAAAACCGTGTGACAGAAGCATCTGTAAACAACGCCTTAAAATATGCCCGATAGCCGATCATATCGAACAGCAGCCCCCGGGGCAGACTGCCCAGCTCAGCCTTCCGCTCATCCACACAGAAAACAACATCGTTGCAAAAGTCTTTATAAATCTGAACTGCCAGGTTCTCTTTCGCCCCAAAATAGTAGTTCAAAAGCCCCTGCTTTGTCCGGGCATCGGTGATGATGTCCTTGACTGTTGTCTTATCATAGCCCTTCTGGTAAAAAATCTTTTTGGCGCTCTGGTAAAGGCTCTCCTTTGTCTCGAGACCATTTTTATAGTTTGCCATGGCTCCTCCACGTTTTTTATTTTATTATAGCATCCACCATAAAAAAAATAAAGGAACGAATTTTGAACGTTGACAAATTTTAAAAAAAGGTGTATATTGAACGTATTCAAAATATGTGCACATTTTGTTTAAATCTGTAAAAAATAAGGGAGAACAAAATAAAATGGAAAATGTTCAGGCAAAGCTGGATAATTTTATGCGCGGTGTTCGCGGCGAAAAAATGGACTATGTTCCCATTATGATGGACTTTGAGCCCACCTATATCTGTGAATACACAAAGCAGGACTGTATTCGTTCCTTTTGGGATTACGACGGCTTCATCAAAGGTTATGAACAGGTCATGAAGGACTTTGACATCGACCTGACCCAGAGCGTGGTTTTCCTGCCGCCACAGAAAAACGCCCTGTTGGGATCAAAAGTATGGGTTCAGAACCGTGTCAACGGCTATATGCAGCATCCAGAGGTAACCTCACTGCTTCCGGAGGAATACCCCGAGCTTATCGAAGATCCCATCCACTGCATCGCATCCCGCGTGCTGCCCCGGATGTACACCGAACTGGGGCGTGAAGCCCCTTACAGCACCATGGCCTTTGCCAAGGCGCTGCTCTATGAAAAGAATCAGGTCCACCACTTCTATGATCAGATTTTTGAGAAAACCATGGCTAATGACGCTCTGCTCTACTATGGCACCATGTTCTACGCTCCCTTCGACCTTCTGGCCGACCATCTGCGGGGCATTACCCAGATTTCCATGGACCTGCGGCGGAGAAAGGACGATGTTGAAGCCGCCTGCGACGCGCTGCTAAACGTCATGGCCCGCTATGTCGAAACCACCAGCATGGCGGATGAAAGCGGCTTCCCGCTGGCCTGTACCTGGTCACATCTTCCGCCGATGATCAACCAGAAGCAGTTTGAACGTTTTTACTGGCCCACCTTTAAAAAGCTGTGTGAAATGCTGACCGCCAAAGGCGTTACCCTTTATGTCAACTTCCAGGGCGACTACCGCGACGGCCGGTTCTTCGATTTTTATCAGGAACTGCCCAAAGATAAAATCGTCATTGCCGTGGAATACCAGGATTTTGAACAGGCGACTGCCACTCTTGGCCAGGACCATATGCTCAGCTGCTCCTATCCGCTGAACTATTTTTCAGATTACTCCACCGAGGAGTGCATTGACAAAGCCCGCGAGCTCATGGATATCGGTATGAAAAACGGCCGCTTTTACTTTGGGCTGAACAAATCCGCCCTGGATTTTCATGATGCTGACCCGGATAAGCTGAAAGCTGTATTGAATTTTGTCCGTGAGTACGGACAGTATTGAGGTGAAACATGAAAGATCAATTAACACAGTTGGACAAAGAAATTGTTGAGAGCTACCCTGAAGAATACCGTCCCATGATCGAAAGCAATCTTGAGGTAACAGAGACCGAGCTGGAAATGTTTATTCTCAGCCTGATCATGTAAGGCGGCAAGCTGCAATAAAAAAGCTCCCGGCAGGCCGGGGGCTTTTTTCTGTGCTCTTCGCTTATTTCAGGCGGATAATCTCAATTTTATACCCGTCTGGATCCTTGATGAAATAGTAGCTTTTAACGCCGTTGTCCAGGCCGCTGAGGTCGGTGACGTCGTAGCCTTTGGCTTTGTGCTCTTCATGGCTGGCTTCCAGGTCTTCGACCTCTACCGCCAGATGTCCATAGCCATCGCCAATGACATAAGGCTTTTCAGGGTCGTAGTTGTAGGTAAGCTCCAGGGTGAAATCGGTCTGGCCGTCGCCCAGGTATACCAGGGTAAACTTACCTTCCGGTTTATCCTTTCTGCGGACTTCCTTAAAGCCCAGTGCATCCTGATAGAATGCCAGTGATTTTTCAAGATCCATTACACGGATCATGGTATGTGCCATACGGTATTTTCCCATAATGTTGTTCCTCCTTATAAATTTAAGTCCCGGTAGAAGTCATAGGTTTTGAGGTTTTTCGCCAGCTGGTAGGAAATATAGTGGTTCATCATGTCCATGATGCGCCGCACCACCGCCGGGTCAAACGCCCGCTGTCTTATCGCCTTAATGGGGGTGACGAGGAGATAGACCATCTCCGAGAGCACCTCCGGGGTAAGCCGGTAGCTATAGCCTTCTGTCCGATGACAATTTTCGCATAAAACGCCGTTATTTTCAATACTGAAATGTGTTAAATGTTCGGTGCTGCCGCAGAGCGCGCAGGTGTCAAAAACCGGACGTATGCCGTGCACCTCCGTCAGCTTGAGCTGAAGAGCTGCCACCAGCGCCTCATTGCTCTGACTCTTATCCTCCGATAGATAAAACAGGATGAAATTCACCAGCCGCAGTACAGCCTTATTCCCCTGGTAGTAATCATAAAAGGCGTCCAACAGCTCTAAAACATAGGAAGCCAGAGACATCTTCATCAGATCATTGCGCAGCGGATAAAAAGACTGTATAAGACTGGCCTGATTGATATTGGCAAAATTTTTGCCGGGATAATAGACAAACTCGCTGTAGGCAAAGAGCTGGGTCGCTGCCACCAGCGGGCTGCGGTTCCGCCTTACCCCCTTGGCGATGGCCTTGATCTTTCCCTCCTCCTCCGTGAAAAGAGTGATGATCTTGTCCTGCTCCTGAAAGGGCTGCTCTCGGATCACGATGCCCTTCGTCTTTACCAGTGCCATAAGCTACTCAGTATATCCCAGATCCTTGAGGTCATAGGTTTTCTCACGCCAGTCTGCCCTTACCTTGACCCAGAGCTGAAGGTTAACCGGTGTTTTCAGAAAGAATTCAATATCCTTTCTGGCGTAAGTTCCAATCTTTTTGAGCATGGAGCCCTGCTTTCCAATCAGAATCCCCTTGTGGGTTTTGCGCTCACAGAAAATAGTAGCGTCGATGTCGATGATGTTCTTATCCTCCCGCGCCTTCATTTTTGTGACCTCAACCGCCACGCCGTGGGGCACCTCATCCTTGAGCAGGTGCAAAACCTTTTCGCGGATCAGCTCGCCCACGATAAAGCGTTCGGACTGGTCCACCACCATATCCGGCGGAAAGTACATGGGGCCCGGCTCCAGATGCTTTTTAATGGCTGCCAGAAGCTCCTGTACCCCATCACCGTTCCAGGCCGAAACAGGGATAATACTGTCCAGGAAGGTGTTATCCTGATAGGCCGCAATGGTCTTAAGCAGTTCCTCCTTAGGCACTGTGTCAATCTTGTTGATGATCAGGAGCACCGGTGTCCGGCTGCCTGCAAGCTTATCCAGAATGTACTGGTCACCCGGGCCAATCCTGTCCTCAGGCTCCACCAGAAAGAGCACCACATCCACGTCGGAGATCGTATCCTCGGCAGACTTTAACATAAAGGCTCCCAGCTTGTTCTTTGGCTTGTGCATGCCCGGCGTATCGATAAAGACCATCTGGCTGTCCGCGTCAGTGTGGATGCAGCGGATGGCGTTTCTGGTGGTCTGAGGCTTGTTAGCCGTGATGACCAGCTTTTCCCCCATGATGCTGTTAAGCAGCGTGGACTTGCCCACATTGGGGCGGCCGATGATGCTGATAAAGCCTGATTTAAATGGTTGTTCTGTTTTTTTTGTTTCCTGCATAAATTTTCCTTTACTTTTGTTTTACTTAAAGATAAGTGGTGCGATCATATCCCAGATCTTTGGCAGAAAAATGATCAGCCCCACCACCACAGACACAATGGCCATGAGCAGTACCGCGCCGGCCGCTGTATCCTTGGAGACCTTGGCCAGATGGTGGTATTCCTCGGTGTAGAGGTCCACCAGTGTTTCGACAGCAGTATTAACCACCTCTAAAATAAGTACAAAGCCAATGACAATGACAATGGCCAGCCATTCGGCCTCCGACAATTTGAAAAAGAAGCCGGCCAAAATGGCAAACAGGCCGATCACACTGTGTATCTTCATGTTGGGCTGGGTCTTTAATACATATTTAATACCCTCAAATGCGTACCCAAAACTGCTTGTTAAACGTCGGCGCATTTTCCTCTCCCCCTTAACTGAAAAATGGTCAGTCGTCGCCCATAATGGCCTTTTCCCGGGCGCGCATCACTCTTTTTTCGTCCTCTTCCATATGGTCGTAGCCCAGCAGGTGCAGCACGCTGTGCACACTCAGGTAGCAGATTTCCCGCTCCAGGCTGTGCCCGTACGCCTCTGCCTGCTCCGCTGCCCGCGTGGTTGAAATCACGATGTCCCCCAGCATAACCGGGATTCCCGTCTCATAGGTGAGCATATCCTCATCCTCAGGGAACTCCAGCATGGGAAAGGACAGCACGTCGGTTTCCTTATCAATGTTTCGGTACTCGGCGTTGAGCTCCTGGATTTCCTCAGGTATCACCAGCGAAAAGCTTATCTCACAGGGCACCAGAACATTCTCCTGCTGAAGCGTGATTATAATGTATTCCTCAACCTTTTCATAAACCGATGCGTCGAGCTCGACCCCGCTCCGGTTGTCAATTTCCAAATCCAGTTCTAATGGCAATTTTTCTCTCCTCCTTCTTAAGGCCTGACCATCTTAATCTGGCTGTTCAGCCAGTTCAAGCTCCTGCTTCTTTTCTCTCGCCTTATCATTCCGGTCATAGGCCTCGATGATGCGCTGAACCAGACGGTGGCGCACCACATCGTCCTGTGAGAACTCGATAAAGGCAATGTCCGGAATGCCGCGCAGAATCCTGCGGACCTCCTTAAGGCCGGAGCGCTTGCCGCCGGGCAGGTCAATCTGGGTAATATCCCCGGTCACCACGATTTTAGAGCCCTGGCCAAAACGGGTCAGAAACATTTTCATCTGCTCTGGCGTGGTGTTCTGGGCTTCATCCAGTATAATGTAGGCATTTTCGAGTGTACGTCCGCGCATGTAAGCCAGCGGCGCCACCTCGATAAGCCCTTTTTCCATATTCTTTTCAAAGGCCTCGGCGCCCATGATTTCAAAAAGCGCATCGTACAGCGGACGCAGATAAGGGTCTACCTTATCCTGCAAATCACCAGGCAGGAAGCCCAGCTTTTCACCAGCCTCCACCGCCGGACGGGTCAGGATCAGGCGGTCCACCTCGCCGTTTTTAAAAGCCGTGATCGCCATGGCCATGGCCAGATAGGTTTTGCCTGTGCCTGCCGGGCCAATGCCAAAAACGATGTCGTTATGGCGGATGGCGTCAATATAGCGCTTCTGCCCCAGGGTTTTGCTGCGGATAGGCTTGCCCCGCATGGTATAGCAGATAATGTCATCATTCAGGGCGCTGTATTCCTTCTCCAACCCCTTTGACTGAAGTGTAAGGATATACTCCGTATTATCTTTTGTTATGCCGCCTTGGCTTCCGATGGTGCGGATCATTTCCTCAATGACCCTTACCGCCGCCTCTACCCGCCTGCCCTCGCCGCGGATTTTGAGCGCACTGTCGCGCACCAGGACGTCTACCTTCAGACGCCCCTCGATGAGCTTGATATTTTCGTCATATTTACCGAAAACCTTAGATAGGGTCTCCGGCGATTCAATCATAATGTCCTTTGTAATTTCTTCCAAATGAACCTCCTGATATTTTACGGATTTAGTTTAATACTGTCATAATCTGGTGTGTAAAGTGCCTCCAGCATGCCAAAACCCTCTGGGCAGTCCACCACAGTAATGCTGCCAAGCTTAATATTAAAATGCCATTTCGACTGAAGCGGCAGGTCCAGCAGATTAACCAGCAGACTGTGCACCGTGCCGCCGTGGGCGATGATGAGCACATTTTTATCCGCGTGGGCCTCGGCATACTCGGCTAAAAAAGCGCTCATGCGGTTGTGATATTCAGTATAGTTCTCGCCCCCGGGCAGGGTAACATGGTTGTAGTCGTCCATCCAGCGATCCCACATCTTTTTGTCCAGCGCGATGGCCTCGTCGGCAGTCAGTCCGTCAAAAATACCAAAGTTAAATTCCTTGAGGCGGTCGTCCGGGGTAAAAGACCTGTCCAAACGTTCTGCCACTGCCTCCCCAATTTTGTATGCCCGCGAAATAGGGCTGACATAAATTTCATCAAAGGGAATTTTTGTGTTCAGAGCGACCAGCTCATCCACCAGCATTTCCTTCATCTTAACCCCGAAGTCCGTATAATCGGATTCGGTATGGCCGTTTAGACGGTGTTCTGCGTTGCCGAAGGTTTCTACGTGTCTTACTAAAATATATTTCATTTTTCACCTGACGTGTACATAATTATTTATATCCATTATATACGATTTTACAAAATAGTAAAAGGCAGGAACCGTGAATTTTAAAATTTTACTTATACTTGTACTTTAAATGTATTTTTATTATAATAGACCTTATATCTCAGAAAGGAGCTTTTCATGGACAAAACAAAGAAAACAGGCCTGATGGCGGATCTTGGGCTGCTGGTAGTGGCGGTTGTCTGGGGGACAGGCTTTGTAGCCTCCAAAAACGCCATTGCCGCCACCACTCCCATGATGGTGATGGCGATCCGTTTTACAGTGGCCTTTTTAATAGCGTTTATTGTCTTTTTCAAGCATCTCAGAGGCATTTCGAAGGACACGCTTAAGGCCGGGTGCATTATCGGGTTCTTTCTGTTTACAGCCTTCGCGGCCCAGACCATTGGCCTGCAGTTTATCCAGGCTGGTAAGCAGGCGTTCCTGACCGCCACCAATGTGGTGATGGTACCCTTTATCTTCTGGGCCGTTAAAAAGCATCGTCCTGACCGTTACAATTTTGCCGCTGCCTTTATCATGCTGCTGGGCATTACCCTGCTGACCACAGATTTCAGCACAGGCTTCAGCTTTGGCGCGGGTGACGGCCTTACCCTGCTGTGCGCCTTCCTGTTTGCCTGCCATATCGTCTCGGTGGGCGTGTTCTCAAAGGATCACGACCCCATAGCCCTGACGGTTATTCAGCTGGGCTTTACAGCGCTGGCATCGCTGGTCTATGTCATTTTCTCCGGTGAGCTGACCACTGACATCTCGCCCGCAGGCTGGCTCAACGCCGTCTATTTGGGCCTGTTCAGTACCTTCCTGGCATTCCTGCTTCAGACAGTGGCCCAGAAGTACACCAGCTCGACCCATGCGGCCATTCTCATGAGCCTGGAATCCGTCTTTGGCAGTATCTTCTCCATCATTCTGCTGGGGGATCATTTTACGCTGATGATGGCCATCGGCTGTGTTGTTATTTTTCTTGGTGTCATTACCGCAGAAACCAAATGGGCTTTTCTGCGGCGCGGAGCCGTGAACGACAACCCAGAATAGACCAAAAAGAAGTCTCAAAAACCACGAGACTTCTTTTTTATTCTCAGTTCCAGATTTCGCAGTGGTCAAACTGCCGGTCTGGGTACTCGATGACCCCAGGCCCCAGTTCTCTGGCCGCGCCGGCCACCTCGTCATAGGTACCCACGGACAGGACATGCCGGAGACTTTGGATGATGACCAGTTTTTACACAGCCATCGGCTCTACATCATCAATCTGGACCATGTGCTAGCTGTGCAGCGCCATGCTGAACGACACACAGCTGCCCATCCTGCTAACCTATCCATCATTTTTTCAGCAGAGACTGGTAGATTTTCAAATTCTCGCCCTTATAGACGTTAAATACAACTTTTTTCAGGCTCCTGGCACCCTGCATAAACGCTTTTACTGTCTCCACAGCAATGGCGGCGGCTTTTCCGGTGGGAAATCAAATTCCCCAGTAGAGATACAGTAAAAAGCCAGGCTGCGCAAGCCCTTTTCATCAGCCAGCGCCAGACAGGCCTGATAGCAGTGTCCATCTGTCAGCCCGCCGCTGACAATGGGGCCGACAGTGTGAAGCACCCAATCCGCGGGAAGGTTATAACCCGGGGTGATTTTAGCTGCTCCGGTGGGTTATGGCGTCTCCTGCCGAACCATAAGCTCGTGGCAGGCCTGGCGCAGCTGGACGCTGGCGTAGGTGTGGATGACGTTATCGATACATCTGTAGCTGGGTACAAAGCAGCCTAGCAGCTGACTGTTGGCCGCATTCACAATGGCGTCGGCCTGAAGGGTGGTGATATCGCCCTGCCAAAGGTACAGCCCCTCCTGCACAGGCGCCACCTTTCTTCCCCTGTCTCCAGAATTTTGATATTGTTATATTCTGGCCGCAGAGCGGTGATCAGCCAAAGCATTTACTCGTTTCGGTTTATATTGGCTCCTTTCTTCTTTCCTGTATTGTAATGCACAGAGGACCCTTTGTGAAGCAGGCACAAAATAGTAGCCTGGTTTCCTGAAGGATACCAGGGTTGAAATCTTATCCAAAAGCTGATATACTTTTCTATGCAAGTATCATTAAGATACCAAGCGGTTAATCCAAGGAAAGCTGGTGAAAAAATGAACGACCGACCTCTTCCGGCCTGTCCTGTCGAAACCACGCTGATGCTCATCGGCAGTAAATGTAAGGTTTTAATTTTGCGGGACCTGATGGACGGCACCCGCCGTTTCAGTGAGCTTAAAAAATCCATCGGGACCATTACCCAGAAGGTGCTGACCTCTAACCTGAGGGATATGGAGGCCTGCGGCCTGCTCACCCGCACTGTCTATCCCGAGGTGCCCCCAAGGGTCGAATATACCCTGACCCAGACCGGCTACAGCCTGAAGCCCATTCTCGACTCTATGGTGGACTGGGGAACTGCCTATAAAAACCTGGCCGATTCTGCCAGGCCCTGAAACAAAAAAGAGATGAGGCGCCCTTTTGGCACTTCATCTCTTTTGCGTTTAGATTTTCTGGCAGGTATGCTTCAGTCCTGGCAGTATGGCTCCTGGCTTCTTTGTATATTTTCTGTCTTTCTGTTTTTTAAAGCTGACTTCGATTTTTCCGGTTTGCCCGTTGACAACAGCGGTTTTAAAAATAATGGTGACCCTGCTTTTCCTGGTTTTTTCCACGTTATTCATCACTGCCATATCATGCTCAAGCCTGTCTTGAAATTCTTCCCAGGTTGCATATTCCTTCTTGATTGTATTATCCGTTTTCATTTTAAATTAAAGGCTCCTAACATTCCAACATCACGCGGGACAAATTTGATCATCTGCCTCCGCCGTACTGGCAATCGCCATACAAATGAACTTTTCTCTTTATCTGTCAATATGCGCTTTGGCTGTGTCTATTATTATAGTCGGTTAATCCTTTAAAATCAAGGAATTTCAGATAAAAGTTTCTTTTGTTAGTTATCTGTTTAACAAGGAAATATTTCTGTTCATCATAGGCCGCTGTCTTAGCGGGCTTGCGGATACTGCATCTTTTTACATACATTAAAGCTTTCTTAAACAACGGGATCAAATTCGTCCATATCGGACGCCGGCAATGCGGGCATCCACAAAAAAAGACCAGCCGGTTTAGGCTGGTCCTTAAATGTTTTAGTTATCCTTGTTGGTTCTTCTCCAGATGTGCATTTTTTCGGCTTCTTCGATGAGCTCGTCGCGGAAATCCGGGTGGGCGACGGAAATGATGGCGTCACATTTTTCCCAGGTGGACAGGCCCTTGAGATTAACCTTGCCGTATTCGGTTACCAGGTAGTGGATGTTCGCGCGGGTGTCGGTAACAACGGAGCCTGGCTGCAGGGTCGGTACGATACGGGATTTCATTTCGCCGTCTCTGGTCATAAAGGTGGAGGAGCAGCAGATAAAGCTCTTTCCGCCGTTTGACAGGTAAGCGCCCAGCACAAAGTCGAGCTGTCCGCCGGCGCCGCTGATGTGCTTGATCCCGGAGGATTCTGAGCTGACCTGACCAAAGAGGTCGACGTCAACAGCGTTGTTGATGGACATGAAATTATCAATGGCAGAAATGGAGCGGATATCGTTGGTATAATCTACCGGCGCGCTCATGCACTGCGGATTGTCGTGGATGTAGTCATACAGCTTCTGGGTACCTGCGCCAAAGGCATAGGTCTGGCGGAAGCGGTCGATGTTTTTCTTGGAGCCGTTAATTTTGCCGGCTTTTGCAATATCGACAAAGGCGTCGACGTACATTTCGGTATGAACGCCCAGATCCTTCAGGTCGGATTCGGCGATGAGTGACCCGACAGCGTTTGGCATTCCCCCGATACCAAGCTGGAGGCATGCGCCGTTGGGAATTTCTTCTACAATCAGCTCTGCGACTCTTTTATCAACGTCGGTTGCAGGACCGCCGGCACCCAGCTCTGCCATGAGGGGATTGGGGCCTTCGACGATATTATCAACCTGAGAGATGTGGATGGCTTCTTCAAAGCCGCCAAGGCATCTCGGCATATTTTTATTGACTTCAACGATGATTGTTTTTGCACGTTCGCACATTGCCATCATGTGTGAGGCATTGGGGCCGAAGTTGAAATAACCGTGATCATCCATCGGTGCGACCTGGAACATGGCCACGTCCACATCCTGCTTGGAATCTCTGTAGTATCTCGGCATTTCGGAGTAACGGATTGGTGTGTAGTAAGCGAAGCCCTGGGCAATGGCTTTTCTTTCGACGCCGCTCATGTGCCAGGAATTCCAGGTGATATGGTCTGCCGGGTTTTCAATTTTAAAAATCTCGGGCACCCACATCAGGATACCGCCGCGAATTTTGAGGTCAACCAGGTCGTTTTCGACCATATAGGCTGCCAGTGCCTTGTCCAGCTCTCTTGCTGTGGCGGAGCACCAGCCGTAATCCAGCCAGTCGCCGGATTTTACAACCTTGACCGCTTCTTCTGCCGTTACCAGTTTTTCAGCATATTCTTTAATAAAACTCATTTTTCCCTCCCATTTGGAATTGCTCTTAGTTAAACAATTGTCAATGTTTACTTATCCCTTATTATAACATACTATCCGCTGGTTTTTTAAAAAAAGCGAGAAATTACGTGGAATTTTTTGTCATTCGGGGCTTTTCGCTTATTTCTTTTTACTGCTCCTGCCGCCTTTTTTAATCCAGACCTCTGGCAAACCCCTTAAAAAAGCCTTGAGGAGGTAGAGCCCCGAAAATACAGGCAGGGTGACGGACAGTGACACGCAGGCGCTCTTTACAATTTCAATTTTATACAGATCTGGCAGGCTTTTCGTCATTGAATCAAAAAAACTGTCCGTCCAGTATCATATAAACTATTCCTCCGTAAAGCACCAGACAGACCAGGGCAAAAAGCAGATGCCTCACGTCAAAGGCTGGCCGCGGCATGCGGAACCAGGCAACAAAGCAGGCGCCAGCGGCCATGAGCAGGGTCAGCAGCGGCGTGACCAGAAAATTGTAGTACACAATTACCCCGACTCTTTCCTCCATGCTCACAGCTGCCATGGCCCCTGTCATATAGGCCTGGAGCTGATCGTAAGCAACGACAAAGAGCAGGATCAGAATAATGGCCAGGATCAGGTTCATGATTTTTTTGGAGACCGGCTCAGGGTTGGGGGCGCTGCGCAGCCCCTTATACAAAAATACCCCGCCGAAAAGGAAAAGGCCGCTGGAAGCATTGGCGAGGGAAGCCCGCATAGGGACGACAGCGATAAGGGTGGTGAGGGACGCGCCCAGAGCCACCATCACAATACCCACGGTCAGGTTGAAAACCGACAAATGGGCTTTACGGCGTTTAAAATCATTGGCAATGCCGCCGACCAATCCCTCTAAGAGCACCAGGTACACCCAGAACATGGCCCGGAGATAGCTGGGCACTGCCACCACACCGCCATTCTCTGAAAAGCTTTGATTTGCCGCGCTAAGATATACGGCATAAAAAGCCTCAATCGCCGCGTACAGCAGGATAAACATAATGGCCAGCAGGCCGCCCCGTATACGGTGAATTTCCTGTTTCATTGTTCACACCTCTTTCCAAAACAAAAATACTAAAGCAGCTTTTGCTTTAGTATAGCATTTTGCAATCGTTTTATCGAGGATAAATATTTATCTTGGCCCTGTCCCCATCCGTCAGATGCGGATGGAGACATAGGTGCCGTCCTTAGCCTCGACATGGACGATTTCGAGGCCCTTATACTGCCTTAAAACAGAAACACAGTCCCGCACGACCACCTTAAAATACTCCTTTGTGAGCAGTTCCTGAAAGGGCTCGGGAACCGATTCCCGCATTTTGACAAAGGCCGCCTCCGGTACCAGATTAACGGCCAGCGAGGCCAGCCGCAGCGGAATGGGCAGCCGCAGCCTCAGGCTGCCTTCGTGCACTATAACGCGCATAGGTTCTTCCTCCCGGGTCAGCCGATGTAGACTTTAACGGTTGAGCCGTCGGATGCGCTCACATCCACAATGGTCCCCAGGGTTTCATTATCAATACATTCCAGAATGGCGGTAGTCAGGGCTTCCAGGTCAATTTTCTCAGAGCCTTCCCACTGGATTGGCAGTTTCCCGGTAACCTTGAGCATCTGCTGTACAATTTTAACTGGAAGCTGTACGTTCACCTTGTCCCCCTCCGGGGTGTCCACCACCACCCGCAGCATTTTATCATCGTAGCCTCCTCCTAGGGCGCTCACCGGTTCGACCCAGCCGCCTGCCGGGGCTTCTGCCGGGACTTCGGCCGGGACTGCCTGGCCCAGCGCGTCTAACAGGCCCACTGCCTGCTCGGCAGAAATTTTGCCTTCTTCTACCATTTTTAATATTCTCATTTTTTCTTCCATTGTTATTCCTCTTTTCTGCAGCCCTGTCCGGGTCTGCGTTCAAATTTTAATGCCTGCTTTGCCTTGTCTCTGCTACTCGGTTTCCTTCATCTGTTCCAGCGCTTCCTCGGGCGTGATCTCTCCGTTTTCCAGAGCGTCCAGTATCTCTTTTTTCCGCGCTTCGGAAACCGGCGGCGGACTCTCGGGTTTTCCGCCAAGCTTCTCGATGATCCCGTCCAGACGGGAGCGGACAGTCGGGTAGGAAATCTTCAGTCGTTTTTCCACTTCCTTGATATTACCCCGGCAGACCAGAAAGGTCTCGGCGAAAAACAGATCCTCTGCGGAAAGATAATCGAATTTGCTCAGGCAGAAATCATTTTCGATGGCGGTATCGCAATTTTCGCACTGGAGCTTAACGGCTTTAAGCCTGCCGCCGCACACAGGGCATCGGCTAATTACCTGGTACATCACATCACCTTCTCTCTTTGATATCTATAATATAAACCTAAAAATCAATATTGTCAATTATTATTTTAATAATATTAATATAGCTATTTAAAAAATTAATTTTCTTGTGAAATATCTTAAAAATTTAACTTTCAAAATGAATTTTAAGTCCCAAAAATAAAAAAGCACCCTCACGGATGCTTTTAATCATTTTTTCCCTGGTTCTACTTTTCTTCGTCCTGGTCGTCCTCAATGATTTCGACTTCGACTGTTTCTATGGCTTGCGCGGCGGCCATTTCGGCTTTGGCGTCATCGTTATTGAGCTTGGCGCCCAGGAAGTACAGGCCGGCGAGCACGATAAAGGCCAGGTCCATAAAAACGCCGCTCATGCTGGCGCCGTTAATAATATTGATCACGGTGCTGACAATGGCCAGAACGGCTACGATCCCGCCGAGAACCATTAAAAGCTTGGCTTTTCCGGTGTTCTTGGCAAAGATAACGCCTAAGATGCCAACGACCAGATACAAGATCCCCATTCCCAGCAGCATGCCGCCGCTGATCATGGCCATACGCGCGAGCTCGTCTGTAGAAACCGATGAGCCTGCCTGTGCGAGGGCGTCCTGTACAGCCGGGTCGTTTGCCACAGAGCCCATCATGCTGCTGCCAGCCATGGACAGTGCCCCGGTTAAAGCAGAAAAGGCACCTAAAATAATAAGAATAATTGCTGTAACCTTGATAAAGGTTTTTCCGCTTGCTTTCATATTCAACCTCCTTAAACTGATTGAAAAAGCTCTTTGTTGAAAACAAAGAAGATTAATATCTCTTTAATTATACCGGAACGCCCTTGCCCTGTAAAGTAAAGAATTCTTAAAGAAGCCTGCGTAAAAGCCGCCGGACTGATCGGGGAGGATGCGCCGGCGGCTTTCACAGGGTTTATACTAACAATGATTTGGATTAGGCTTGTTTTGTAAAGATCCCAATGGCATGCTCGGCATGGGCCTGCATTGCGATCCTGGCGGCTTCGGCCAGCTCGTCGTAACGAACCTCGGCCCGGGCCGCGTTTTCCTTTAAAAAGGCCTTGACGGCGTCGCCGCCGGCTAAGGACATATAGGTAAAATAGTTAACCTTGGTAATGCCGTTTTTAATGGCCTCTCTAAAGTCAGCATCGCCGACGCCGGAGCCGCCGTGCATAACCAGAGGCATGTTCACAGCCCTGCGGATTTCCGCGATGCGGCTAAAATCCAGCTTTGGCTCGGCTTCGTACACGCCGTGGGCTGTGCCAAAAGCGATAGCCAGAGCGTCGATGCCTGTGGCCTCCACAAAGGCCTGGGCTTCCCCGGGCTTGGTGTAACAGTCCTCTGGTGTGAGGTCTGCTTCTTCCCCGGAGGTTTCTCCGCCGCCCTCTGGCCGCAGGACGCGGCCCAGCTCTGCCTCGACAGAGACATTATAATTGGCAGCGGCCTGTACCACCGCGCGGGTTCCTGCCACATTTTCATCATAGGGCAGGGCCGAGCCGTCAAACATGACAGAGGTAAAGCCCATTTCCATGGCGGAGAGCAGGTAGTCGATGTCTTCGCCGTGGTCCAGATGCACACAGACGGGTACCTGGGCCGCCTTGGCCATTTCCAGCATGACGGGCCCGATGACCTTGAGGGGCGCAATGCGCTCATGGATCTGGGCATGCTGTAAAATAACCGGCGCATCCAGCTTTTCGGCCGCATCCAGCACCGCGCGGATACTGGCGAGATTAACGGTATTGAAGGCCCCCACCGCGTACTTTTTGGCGTAGGCATCCTTCATGATTTCGTTCAGGGTTACTAACATCTTCAGGCCTGCCCTTCCATCGACTTACAGGCGACAATATCAACGCCGCAGTCCACAATATTCGGGATAATGACCTCGCCCATTTTAACCGGGTGATCCAGGCGCACCGCTTTGATGGCGGTCATGGCGTCCAACATTTTATCCTTTGGCATGGGCTCCTTCGACTTGATGGGGATCAGGCATTCCTGGCCGCCGCAGCGCACCAGAATAGTGCTGGTGAGCATTCTTTCAGGCGCTACCAGTTCCTTTTCGGCAAATTTGATCCCGCGTTTGCAGGTGTTTCCTTCAACCTTTACGACCTTGTCACCGTCCACTGTCACCACCAGGGCGCAGCCAGACGGGCAGGTTGTACAGCACATTGTTACTTCTTTCATATTTTTACGCCTCCTTTACAATCACTACCAGGGGCTCTGTAAGCGCCTCCAGCTGCTCTGCTTTCAGCTTGATTTCTTCCATGATGCTCGGGATAAACTTCCGGTCTTTCCTGCTTTCAAAGACTACCTCGCCGCCGCTTGTGATTACGGCTCTGGCATTGTCCACCGGGCGGCCCACACGGAACTTGACAATGACATGGTCATTTTCACCTTTATAAATTTTTGAAGGCACAGTGTAACGCACAAGCCCTTCCGGCTTAACAGCGATGGCGTCTCCTTCCTTCGCTTTAGCCGCCTTGGCGTAACGGGCAGCGCTCGCGCCGGCCTCCTCTGCCTCCATGGTAACATTGTCGACGAGGTCGTGGACATGGAGCACATTACCGCAAGCAAAAATACCGGCGACGTTTGTTTCAAGCGAGTCGTCGACCAACGGGCCGTTCGTAACCGGGTTCAGCTCTACGCCCGCTTTCTTTGACAACTCATTTTCCGGGATCAGACCAATGGACAGTAAAAGTGTATCGCACTCTATGGTTTCTTCAGTCCCCTCTACCGGCTGAAGGTTTTCGTCAACCTTGGTGACCTCAATGGATTGAACCCGGTCACTGCCGTTGATTTTGGTAACCGTAGTGGACAGGTGCAGCGGAATATTAAAATCGTCCAGACAATTTTTAATATTACGGTACAGGCCGTTGGGGTACGGCATCAGCTCGTACACACCCACAACGTCGATGCCCTCCAGGGTCAGGCGTCTGGCCATGATGAGGCCGATATCGCCGGAGCCCAGAATGACAACCCTGCTGCCCGGTTTAAAGTTTTCCATATTCACATAGCGCTGAGCCAGGCCTGCCGTAAAAACACCGGCCGGTCTTGATCCCGGGATCTTAATTGCCCCTCTTGTTCGCTCGCGGCAGCCCATGGCTAAAACCACGGCTCCCGCATTGAAAATGACTGTGCCTTCTTCATTGATCGCTGTGACCTTGCGGTCTTCTGTAATATCCAGGACCATGGTCTTTAAATAGCAGTCAATACCGGCTTCTTTGGCTTTATTGATAAACAGCTCGGCATATTCCGGCCCTGTCAGCTCCTCTTTAAAGTACTGAAGACCGAAACCGCTGTGAATACACTGGTTTAAGATACCGCCCAGCTCATCGTTTCTCTCGATGACCGCTACCCGGGCGCCGTTTTCCTTTGCTTTAACTGCAGCGCCCAGACCCGCAGGGCCGCCGCCGATAATGACGACATCATAATCTAAAATTTTCATTGCTCTACTCTCCTTAACCCTTCAGTTTTCCAAACAGTACCTGCGAAGCTTTTTCCTCGAAGTGGACTTCTTCTTCTGGAATCCCCAGCTCTCTGGCTAAAATCTGCATGACGCGGTACTGGCAGAAGCCGCTCTGGCAGCGTCCCATACCGGCTCTGGTCCGGCGCTTAACCGCCTCGACTGTCTTAGCGCCCACGCCCTCGTGAATGGCAGCGACGATTTCGCCCTCGGTCACCGTTTCGCAGCGGCAGACGATACGGCCATAGGCCGGGTCTTTTCGGATGAGCGCGTCCTGTTCTTCAACGGAAAGCTTGCTGAAATCCGGCGCGGGCTCACGGTAAGGGTTGTAGCCCTCACGTTTTTTGAGCTCAAGGCCTGCGTCTGCCAGCAGATCGCGGACATACTCGGCAATGGCTGGTGAGGAGGCAGCTCCGGGTGACTGAATACCGGCTGCATGGATGAAGCCTGGCACGGTCTCGGACTCTGCGATGTAAAAGTCGTTGCCGTTGTCCAGCGCTACAGGGCGCTGGCCGGCAAAGGTACGGATAATTTTGCTGATGTCAATATCCGGCACCAGATGTCTGGCGCCAGCGATCAATTCATTAATGCCCTCGGCGTCGTTGGTCACATCTTCTTTGTCGTCCTTCATGGTGGCAGTGGAACCGATGAGGGTGTTGCCAGAGACGGTCGGGATCAGGGCCAGGCCTTTGGTTTCCGGGCTTGGGCACGGGAACATAACCGTGCTGATGGGGGTAGAGAGCTCCTTGTCCAGCACACAGATATTGCCGTGACGGCCCTGCACGCGGTACTCGTGAATGCCTGCCAGGGCGGCCACATCGTCGGCGTGGACACCGGCGGCGTCGACCACGTAGCGGGTTCTGTAATCTCCGGCTGAGGTGTGCACGGTAAAGAGGCCGTCCTCATCCTTGGTAATGCCCAGAACCTCATGGTTTGTCAGAATGTCGGTGCCGTTATCCTTGGCGTTGTCGGCAAAGGCGATGGCGACCTCGAAGGGGTCGATCATGGTGGTGGTGTGGGCCAGCAGCGCCCCCACTGCTGCCGGGTTCATGAACGGCTCGCGGTTTCTGAGCTGCTCGCCGTTGATTTTTTCTACCTGGTCAACCCCATTGACTTTGGCGTTGTCCAAAAGCTCGTCCACCTTTTTCAGGTCGGCGTCGGAATATGCGACGACCAGGGTGCCGGTATGGCGCAGGTCAAAGCCCAGTTCCTTGGAGAGCTTCGGGTACATTCTGGCGCCTGCCGGGTTCAGCTTGGCCTTCAGGGTGCCCGGATGCGGGTCGTACCCCGGGTGGACGACTCCGCCGTTTCCCTTGGTGGCGCCAATGCCCACATCCATTCCCCGCTCCATCAGGGCTGTTTTCACATCATACTTTGCCAGCTCGTGGGCGATCCCGGTACCGGTGATGCCCCCGCCGATAATGATTACATCGTAATTTTTCATTGCAAACTCCTTAACTATACTCTTTAATACTCGTTTAACCAATTAAATAATGCCAGAGCCCAAAACTGCGTCAGAGGCCGTAAGCGCAAGGCGTCTGCCGGATAAGGGCAAGGGCGCATATTGCGCATATGTAACCGCACCCGTTCAGGCAACAACGCAGCGATGGCGGTCTCTGGCCGGTTTTTACCGCATAAGCATGCCGCCAGTGGCGTCCAGCGTGGTCCCCGTCAGGTACCCGGCTGGCTCTGAGGCCATGAACACGACAATGTTTGCGATGTCCTCGGGCTCGGCCACACGGCCCAGAGGGATACGGCTTTCGTAGTAGCCGGGCTTGTTCTCGCGGGATTCCTTTGTCATGTCGGTGGCGACGATACCTAAGGCAATGCCGTTAACCGTGATCCCCCTGGGGGAAAGCTCTCTGGCCATGGAGATGGTCAGGGCGACCATGCCGGCCTTGCTGGCCGCGTAGTGGGCATGGCCGGTGGTGGAGCCGTTAAAAGCAGCCTGGGAATTGATGTTGATAATCCTGCCCGGACGCCCCTTGCCCAGATTGGATTTTGCAAAATACTGAGAGGTTAAAAATGGCCCAGTCAGGTTGACATCCAGTGAACGCTGCCAGTCTTCAAGCGGGATTTCCTGGCACCAGCCCTGGAGCCAGATGCCTGCGTTGTTGACCAGAATGTCCAGATCGCCCAGAAGCCGTTCGGCTTCCTGCATAAAGGCCAGCGTGCTCTCAGAGGACCCGAGATCCGCCGCCAGCGCGGTCGCTTTGACACCGTAGCTTTCTGCTTCCTTTGCCACTTCTTCGATGGCAGCTCCCATACGGCTGGCGCAGATGACGAGGTTAACCCCTTCCTTTGCCAGTCCCAGTGCAATGGCCCGTCCCACACCCCTGGAGGCTCCGGTGACCACTGCGTTTTTTCCTTTTAATTTTAAATCCATTTTTGCACCCCTTTTTTGTCAATTGGAAATTGAAAGTGGAAAACGGACGGCTTGGTGCTGTCCTTTTCCATTTTCAGTTTTCAACTTTTCTGTGAGGGATGGTGTGCCGGACCGGCACGCCATCCCCTTTCAATTGTTTACAGATAATCCAGAAATTTTTATTTCAAACTTGGAGCATTTCTGGATTATCTGCATTTGCTTCATTGCCGGACGACCGCTCACGCTCCTTCGTCCTACCGGTTTCTTTCAGAAACCGGATTCAGCTTCAATACTCGTCCCAGATCGGGTCAAGGGCTTCGATGACTTTTTTGTACCGCGCGTATTTTTTGTCATACTCGGCGAATTTTTCCGGGTTTGGTTCGGCGGTGTACATAATGTCGACCATGGACTCGGACGCGGACTGGAAGGAATCAAAGGTTCCAGTCGCGATACCGGCGCAGATGGCTGAGCCTAAAGCACCGAGCTCCTGGCTTCTGGCCACTTCAATAGGCACCTGAAGGATATCGGCAAACATCTGAACCCAGATTTCAGATTTGGCGACGCCGCCGGCCATACGGATCATCTTGGGCTGGTCTCTGAACTTGAGCAGCTTTTCGATGTGGTATTTGTGGCAGAAGACAATGCCTTCGTAGACAGCGCGCAGCAGGTTTTCGCGGGTGTGCCAGGATTGCAGCCCGATAAAGGCGCCCTTGGCGTTAATGTTAACATTGCTGCCGAACAGGAAGGGCAGGAATACCACGCCGCAGTCCTGGTCGCCGATGCCGTCTACACACTTGTTGGAATATTCGTAAATGTCCTTGTCGCCCAGGTTCACGTCCTTCAGGATTTCTGCCAGGAACCATTCGAGGTTGCTGGCAGAGGTCGGGCTGCCTTCCAGGATCATCCAGTAGCCCGGCATGGTGTAGATTGAGGTCATAAACAGATCCTTATCCACCACTGGCTTTTTGCTGATGTACTCATTAATGCTCCAGGTACCTGCTACCACACACATTTTTTCTTCATCGGTGATGCCCACAGCCATGGCGGAGGCATGGATGTCCATACAGCCGCCGGCCACTGGCGTTCCAGCCTTTAAGCCTGTCAGCCCTGCCACGTCCTCGGTGATATAGCCGCAGATTTCGCCGGAATACTTGAGCGGCGGCAGCTTGTCATAAATGCTTTCGAGGCCCATATCGGCCAGCAGGTCCTTGTCGTAGCACACATCGCGGACATTCATGAGGCTGGAGCCCGACATATCGGCGATTTCGCCGTAGGCTTCGCCGGTCAGCTTATAACGGATATAGTCCTTGCACATGAAAATCCACTGGGTCTTTTCCAGCACATCCGGACGGTTATCCATGAACCAGCGGAGCAGTGTGGTCGGCTGGCCGGCCCATACTGACTGCATGGTCTTTGGCAGGATTTTTTCAAAGGTGCCGTCCTTCATCCAGTCAATGGCGTACTGCTTGCCTCTGGAGTCGGTTGAGATCATCCCGTTGTAGGGTGCTCTCCCGTCATAGCCCATAAGGTACATGCCGTTACCGTGGCCGGTGGCGGCCACGCCCAATACTTCTTCGCCGCTGATGCCGGACTGTTCCAGCACTGCGCGGATCGCGCCGACATTGGCAGCCCACATTTCTTCACAATCTCTTTCGGTAAAACCAGGCGCTGGCTGGTACATTTCTGTTTTCCGGCTGGAAACCGCGATTTCCTTACCGTTCAGGTCGTACAGCGCCGCCTTTGTCATTGTCCCCCCGTTGTCTAAACCAAGTAAATATTTTCCCATTGTTTTTAAACCCCTTTCATGGATCTATATTTTCGGCTTTTAGCCGATGGTTCACAATTTCCGGGCCTGTCTGCAGGCCCGGTCCCCCAAAATAATACGAAAAAAAGTCCCGCTTAATAAACCCACAGTCTTACACCCCTTGTACACTGTGTGTCTATTAAGCAGGACTCACCAAAAACCATCCATGCATTACTATTTTGTTTTTAAAAGTTTACCAGAAAGCCCTTTTGCTGATGGTGATCCCTGCGAAACCGGCACGCTGTACCTTTTCGATCATCTCAGCGGTCTGGATAAAGCCTCCTGCCAACAGCGGAATCCGGGATACCCGTTTCAGCTCGTCTACAAAGCCGAGGGCCGCTACAGCGGGCAGCACTTCGGCTGCATCGACCTTGGCGGATTCCAGAATCCTCAGGCTGGTATCAAAGCCCCTTGAATCGACAATAAAGAAACGCTGCACTGTTACCAGGCCGCACCGCCTGGCCATGCCGAGCTTGGTGCTGTCGGTCGACATAACGCCGTCCACCCTGTAATAGTTTTTCAGCAGCTTCATGCCCACCTGGTCACGTCCAAAGCCTCCGAGAAGCTCCAGGTTTACCCAGGCGTCCTTGCCGTTTTGGTGGACCATCTCCACCAGGGACTGCAGATTGGCGATATTGGCTTCGGTCAGGAGGACGATCTCCCTCGAACTTTTGAGGGCCACCTCTAAATCATTAAGCCGTCTGATGGACGGAATCATTTGAAATTTTCCAAAGTCAATTTTACTCATAGTCACTCACCAATTGTCTAAATATTATCACAGAAAAAAATAAACGTCAAGGAAAAAGTTGAAGGTGGAAGGTGGAAAGTGGAAAGTTAATGCGCGCTTTAGCTGACGCAAAAACGATTTAAACTGCGGTCACAGGCCACATCTGATCAAATGTGCAGAGCATATTTGTACCAAAACTTTCCACCTTCACCTTTCAACCTTCTACCTAAAAAAAGCCCCGAAGGGCTTTTTTTATAACCAGTCTTTTGATTTTTCGACGGCTTTGCACCACTGGCTGTACAGGGCTTCTCTTGTCGCTTCGTCCATCTGCGGGGTGAAGACGCGGTCGGCTTCCCACAGGGCTTTGATCTGGTCTTCGTTTTCGAAGATGCCGCAGCCGAGGCCGGCAAGGTAACAGGCGCCAAGGGCGGTGGTTTCAATATCCTTTGGTCTTATAACGTTACAGTTCAGGATATCGGCCTGAAACTGCATGAGGAAATCGTTCTGGGCAGCGCCGCCGTCAACTTTGAGCTCTTTGAGCTTGACGCCGGAGTTCCGTTCCATTTCTTCGAGCAGGTCACGAGTCTGGTAGGCCATGGACTCGAGGGCCGCGCGGGCCATCTGTTCCTTGGTGGTGGCGGCGGTGATGCCGATCATCATGCCGCGGGCGTTCATGTTCCAGTGCGGCGCGCCCAGCCCGGTGAAGGCAGGTACAAAATACAGGCCGCCATTGTCCGGAATGCTTTCGGCCATGGCTTCGGTGTCCGCTGCCTTTTCGCAGATATTGACCTTATCGCGCAGCCACTGAATAACCTGTCCGGCGATAAGGATGCTGGCGCCCATGGAATATTTTACCTTGCCGTCCTTACCCCAGGCAACGGTCAGCAGGCCTTTTTCGGTTTCCGGTGCTTTGTCGCCGGTAAACATAAGCGGCACTGCGCTGGTGCCGTAAGTATTTTTCGCGGTTCCTTCTTCAAAACAGGCCTGTCCAAACAGGGCTGCGGACTGGTCACCGGCAATACCGGTGATTGGGATTTCTGCGCCAAACCATTCAGGATCGGCATAGCCGAAAAGCCCTACGGATTCCTTGACTTCTGGGAAGATCTTCCAGGGCAGATCCAGCATGTCCATAAGCTCGTCGTCCCATTTCAGTTCATAGGAATTAAAGACCATGGTTCTGGCAGCATTGGAGTAATCGGTGGCGTGTACCTTACCCTTTGTCAGGTTCCACAGCAGCCAGGAATCAATGGTGCCGAAGAGCAGGTCTCCGTTTTCAGCTTTTTCCTGGGCGGCCGGAACATTGTCTAAGACCCAGCGGATCTTGGTAGCCGAGTAGGTGGGGTCGATTACAAGACCCGTCTTCTTATTGACCATGTCGTTGCAGCCCTTTTCGATCAGACCCTGGCAGATTTCGGTGGTACGGCGGCAGCCCCAGACGATGGAATTGTGCACAGGCACGCCAGTGTTCTTATCCCACAGAGTGGTGGTTTCACGCTGGTTGGTGATGCCGATGGCTGCGATGTCTTTTCCTTCCAGGCCAGCCTTTTTAATGGCGTTGCGCGCGGTTTTCAAAGTCACATTCCAGACGGTCAGACCGCTCTGGTCCCACCATCCGGACTGCGGAAAAAACTGTTCGTATTCTTCGTAATCCAGCGCGATGGCCTTCCCCTGTTCGTTGTAAACAATCCCCCTCGAACCAGTGGTTCCCTGGTCCATAACCAAAATATACTTGCTCATACTTACAACCTCCTATAGCTCATAAATAATCTTTTTCAAGATTGTATATCATAAACCCGGATTTGTAAACGCTTGTTTTTCAGAAATTCAAAAGCTATTCCGCTGAAACCCTGATAAACACTTGTTAAATTTGCATTTTATTTTTTTTAGAACAAGAAAAAAGAGCCATGATGGCTCAGATTTTAAAAAATTGGGTTGCGGCGAAACCGCCAGTGCTTTGTCTTTCATCCCGACAGATAAAAAGGGGCAAGCCCCTCCTCCGGCTCCTCTTTTTTACGCTTAATAAAAAGGCGCTGCCGCTCTGGGATTCTTAATGTCCCGCGAGCTGAAGAAAGACATACATGAGCAGTACGCCCAGAATAATCATATAATTGACATGGTGCTGTTCCTCGTCCTGGTAAATTTTGGGAAGCAGCTCGTCGAAAACCAGGTAGAGCATGATGCCGCCTGTCATGGCGAGAAGCACTCCCTGAAATGCAGTTGTAATAAATGGCATTAATATTAAATAGCACACAATGGCCAGCAGTGCCTCGGCTACCGCCAGGCCGCCGATGAGCAGAAGGCACTTTTTCTGGCTGCATTCGAGGGTTTCAAGCTGGGCGATGATGACAAAGCCAATGGGAATATTGTGCAGGCCGATAACAAGGATCATGAACCAGGCAAGAACCGGATCTGCATTTCCTGCAACCAGAATGGACAGCAGCTCGAAGAGACTATGAAACCCAAAAGCCGCCAGAATAATATAGACCAGCTGGTGATGCCCATGGTGTTCCCGCTCGCCGGGCACCAGGTCATGGTGGTGCTGAACCGGGATCATTTTCTCAAACAGGATAATAAACAGGGCTCCGCCGGTCAGGGCCGCTGCCATAACCCACAGTGGAGTGTCAAAGGCCTCTTCTAATATCTCGTGAGCCTCGGGGATAATTCCGAAAAAGATAATGCCCAGCAGAAAACCGCCGGACAGGCCCAGCAAAAGACCGATGCTTTTTGGATATTTTTTGTTTAAGGTGACAAATATGTAGCCGCCCACCAGCATCATAGCGGCCGCTACTAAAACGCCAAAATAGATCTGTATCATAAAAACTCCTGTTGTTTTCTTCGTCTTATCTTAATTATATGCCTTTTTGGGGACGGTTAAAAGAGAAAATATTGCGTTTTTGGGGATGATCTGTTTTAAATATACCCCAAATAGGATATAATAATAACGAGGTGATGATATGAAACACGAATATAACAAATTAGTACGAGACAAAATCCCTGATATCATTCGAGAAAGCGGCCGAAGCTGTGATTACAAAATTCTTAGTGATGCAGAAGTTTTAGATGCCTTGAAGGATAAGCTTATCGAAAAGGCCAATATTTTCGCCGAACGTCCTTCTGAGGATGAAATCTCCGACATCTACGAGCTCATCGACGCCATTGTGGAAAAATTCGACTATGAACCCATGCACATCGATTATCTCAAGCTCCAGAACAAGGAGACTAAGGGCACCTATTCCGGCAACACTTTCCTGATTTCCGCAGATGACGGGAAGTGAAAAAAGCGGTCTTAGACCGCTTTTTTGCTATCAAAAAACCTTATCATTAGGAGGCAAAGTGTTAAAAAGAGGCTTGTTTAGTTGAAAGTTGAAAGTGGATAGTGGAAAGTTCAGGTGCAAATTCGCTTTGCGAATTTGATTGGAAGCGGCCTACGGCCGCCCTTTTAACCGTTTTTGCTTTAGCAAAAGCGTTCATTAACCTTCCACATTCAACCTTCCACTTGAAACAGCCTCTTGTATTAATTTTGCTGCTGCCTTTCAACTTTTTTAACCGCTTATTTTCAATTTTCCATTAAAAACGCGTTCTCAATATGATTCACGCTGTACCCGCTGTCCGGGTCGCCTGAAACCTCCACCACGTCGAAGCGCACATTCCAGTCAAAGAGGCTGTTCTCCTGCAAATACCACAGCGCGGTCTTGATCATACGCTGCTGCCTGCGGTAGTCCACCGCCTGGGCCGGGGTGCCGTAGGCATCGGTAGTCCGCAGCTTGACCTCTGTAAAGACCACTGTCTCCCAAACCTGGCTGATCAGGTCGATCTCCCCGGTCGCCTTGCGGTAATTGCGCGCCCGGAGAACATGACCTTTTTCTTTAAGATACTGAGCCGCGATGGCCTCACCGCGGTCGCCCTTTTGCTTATTGTATTTCTTCACGCTGTTTTCCCTGCTCTGCCCTATACAAAATTCTTAACAAATGACCGTCTATGTATAGGGGTAAGTCCGTACTTTTTGATGGCGGCAATGTGCTCGGCGGTGCCGTATCCCACATTTCGGTCAAAGCCGTATTCGGGATACTGCTCGTGGTACGCGTGCATGAGCTTATCCCGGTATACCTTGGCCACAATGCTGGCCGCGGCGATGGAATAGCAGGTGGCGTCGCCGTGTATAATCCCTCTTACTTCGGCCTGTGTCTCAATGGTGAGGGCGTCGATGAGCATGAGGTCGGGCTGGGGGTCCAGCTGGCTGACAGCCTCGCTCATGGCACTTTTGGTGGCCTCAAGGATGTTCAGGGCGTCAATCTGCTCCGGAGTACGCAAGCCAATGGCGACGGACAGAGCCTCGGCGCGGATCTGCGCATCCAGGGCTTCGCGCATTTTTGCGGAGAGCTTTTTGGAGTCATCTACATACAGAATGGCGGAGTCCCTAGGCAGGATAACGGCCGCACATACCACCGGGCCTGCCAGCGGGCCGCGTCCCACCTCGTCGCTGCCGCCGATCCTCTGGAAGCCCTCGCTGTAAAAACGTTCCTCGACAGCCTTCATCTGGGCAGTTTTCCGAACAGCGGCGCAGCGCTTTTCGTACTGGCGCTCTAAGCTCTGTCCCTGCTTTTTAACAGCGGCGCGGCTGTCCTGTGAAAGCACCTGTGCCAGGGCGGGATAGTCGTCTATATCCACACTCTGGCACAGTTCTCTGACAGCCTTGGCCGTCATGCTTGCAATTTGTTCTGGGTTAACGCTGGTCAATGGTGATTCTCCCAACCTTTCCATTTTTAAAATCATTCAGGAGCATTTCACTGGTCCTGAAGTAGTCGTACTCGCCCCCGCGCAGAAGGAGCCCCCGGCTCTTTGCGACCGCGTCGAAGATTTCGGGCAGGCGCTTGTCCTCCAAGTCGATTTTATACAGAGCGGCTACGTCCTGCGGGTAGTGCTCGACCAGGAATTTGAGCAGGTCGGCGGCGATGTTTTCTTTTTCAAAAATGGTGTCTTTGATGGAGCCGATCCAGGCCAGGTGAACGCCGACCGCGGGGTCCTCGAACTTAGGCCAGAGGATACCCGGTGTATCGAGCAGCATGAGGCCGTCGGGCGCGGTGAGCCACTGCTGGCCTTTAGTCACTCCAGGCTTGTTGCCGATCTGGGTCTTTTTCTTACCGATCAGGGAGTTGATGATGGTGCTCTTGCCCACGTTGGGAATCCCGCAGATCAGGCATTTGAGCTGCTTTTTATCCTTGGGGTTCAGGCTTCTGAGTTTGGCGACCAGCTCGGGCTTTTTCTTCTGGTCGAAGGCGTTGTAGAGCATGACCTCGTCCACGCCGTCTCTGCCCTTCAGGTAGTCGGCCCATTTCTGGTTCTGGTCGGGGTCGGCCAGGTCGGCCTTGTTCAGAAGCACCAGGTGCCTTTTATGCTCGGTGTACTGGTCGATATCGGGGTTCTTGCTGGCGATGGGCAGGCGGGCGTCCAGCACCTCCACCACGATGTCGATGAGCTTGAGCTTCTCGCGGATCTGGCGGCTGGCCTTGGCCATATGGCCCGGGTACCACTGGATTGCATCGTTCTTTTCCATATCAGCTCACCGATCCAAACTTGTCAAAGGGCCAGAACCTAAAGAACACGTGGCCCACGATGTCCTTGCGGTCCACAAAGCCCAGGCTTGTGAAGCGGCTGTCGGAGCTGTTGGCCCGGTTGTCGCCCATGACAAAATAGGTGCCCTCGGGCACCGTTACCTCTGGAAAATCGCCATAAGGGTCGGTGTTGACATAGGGCTCATCAATGGGCTCCCCGTTAACGTAAACGACCTGGTCCTTGATGGCGATGGTATCGCCGCCCTTGGCGATAACACGCTTGACGTATTCCACGCTGCTTGAATAATTTAAGATCACGATGTCGCCGTAATCGGGCTCGCCCAGGCGGTACTCAATTTTATTGATGATGAGGCGGTCGCCGTTTTCCAGCGTGGGGTGCATGGAGCTTCCCTGCACCAGTACAAAATCAAAGAGAAACATCTTGATGACGAAGGCCAGCACCACAGCAATGATGATGGACTGTATCCACTCTCTGGCTTCGGAATGTTCCTTTTTCACTTTGCGGTTTTCATTCTGACTCACAGAATCACTTCCTTTACATACAAAATAAGGGGCCTACAGGCCCCCTCTCGTTTTTACCGTCTTTCTTTGACTTTTGCTGCTTTACCAACTCTGTCGCGCAGGTAGTTGAGTTTTGCTCTTCTGACCTTACCACGTCTGGTAACTTCAACTTTTTCAATTTTTGGTGAGTGTACCGGGAAGGTTCTTTCGACGCCTACGCCGGAAGAAATCTTTCTTACGGTAAAGGTTTCTTTGACACCGCCGTGCTGTTTTTTCAGTACAACGCCTTCAAAAATCTGAATTCTTTCACGCTTACCTTCAATAACGCGTACGTGGACCTTTACGGTGTCCCCTACGTTAAATTCCGGTTTTTCTGCTTTCATGTTTTCCTGTTCGATTTTTTTGATAATATCCATCTCACAGCCTCCTTCAGTTCGTTTTTTGATGTTCGTATATGAAGCCCATACAGAGGACCATCTCTTGATTTCGCATACTATGATAGTATACCCTAAGACAAAATATTTGGCAAGCTGTTTTTGAAATTTTATGGCGGAAAATCTGGTAATCTCGTCGTGGACATAGCACTCGCTGTAGTAGGGCAGGATAGGTTTTTAGCACTAAAAAGATCTTTTCTTGACAATCGAGACGACGTTTGTTAAACTGGCAAAAAATTGGGAAGGAGTGGGTGCAATGCAGATAAAACCCTTGAAATATCACGAAAAAAACACGGCAATGGAGCTGGTATGGACCACCTTTTTAAAATTCGAGGCTCCGGATTACAGCGCGGCGGGCACACAGCATTTTAAAGCCTTTATTCGGGACAGCCGGGCCATCGGCGCCCTGGATATGCTGGGTGCTTTTGAGGGCAGCGTTCTCACAGGTCTCATTGCGCTGGACCCGGCTCGGCGTCACATCAGCCTTTTCTTTGTGGATGAAAGATGGCAGGGCCAAGGTGTCGGACGTCAGCTTTTTGACTGCCTTGCCCGGGAGGTACCGCACTGCCCCATCACGGTCAACGCTTCCCCCTACGCTGTCCCCATTTACAGGTGCCTAGGCTTCACCCCCACTGCTCCCGAACAGCTGACCAACGGTATCCGCTACACGCCGATGATTTATAGGCGCGAAAAATGACCGGCTCTTTCAGCCAACTGCCGCGGTTTTAGAGCGTACTCACCAGCACCCGGACGCTTTCTTTTACTTCTTCCGCTTCCACTTCTCATACAAATCCGGACGCCGGATCCTTGTCTTTTCGACGGCTTGTTCGTGCCGCCAGTCCGCGATGGCTTTGTGGTTGCCGGAGAGCAGCACCGGGGGCACCTCGCGGCCCTCAAACACCGGCGGCCTTGTGTACTGGGGGTACTCCAGCAGGTCGTTCTCAAAGGATTCCTCGCTCAGGCTCTCGTTATTGCCGAGGAAGCCGGGCAGGTGCCTGGCGATGCAGTCGGCCATGGTGAGAGCCGGCAGCTCGCCGCCGGTGAGCACGTAGTCGCCGATGGAGTATTCGTCGGTGACATAGGCCTGGATAAAGCGCTCGTCAATGCCCTCGTAGTGGCCGCAGATAAAGATCAGCCCCTCTGCCTCTGACAGGGCCTCGCCCTCCTGCTGGGTGAAGGTCCTGCCGCCTGGGCTCAGGTGGATAACCGGATAATGGGCGCCGCCCTCGATGCTTTTAAGGGCCGCAGCGATGGGCGGGGCAGCCATGACCATGCCCGCTCCGCCGCCGTAGGGGTAATCGTCCACTTTTTTATGCTTGTTGCCCGAGTAGTCCCGGATATCGATGACCTCGTAGTCCACCACGCCGCTGTCCACAGCCCGTTTCATCATGCTGTCCCCGAAATACTGGTGAATGAGGCCCGGGAACAGGGTCAGGAAATAGTATTTCATAGGTTCATCAGTTCCTCTGGAATGTCGGCGGTGATACGTTTATTCTCAAAATCCACCTTCAGGAAATAGACTTTGCGCGCCGGCACATAGACCAGCTTTTCCGGGGTTTTGATCTCAATATTGTCCACACTGCCGGCGGTCTGGATCACGTCCTTTACGACGCCGACGGGCGCGCCGTCTGTGTCTGTAACGTCCAGGCCGATGAGGTCCTCAATGAAGTATTCGTCCTCCTCCAGAGCCACTGCGTCCTCACGGTCTACAGCAACGGTGCGGCCGATGAGCTTTTCGCTCTGGTTGCGGTCGCTCACGCCTTTCAGGGTCAGGAGCACGTTGCCCTTGTGCAGGCGCACCAGCTCTACCTCGCAGCACTCCTGCTTCTGCCCGTCCTGCACATAGACGGTGTCCAGCCCGTAAAACCGGCCGGGATCATCGGTCAGGGGGTAAACCTTGAGCTCACCGCGGATGCCGTGGGCGCCCAGGATTTTACCGATCACCATGGTTTCTTTTTTCATCATTTCCTCCAAATTAAAATACGATTAAAAAAAGGGATCGTTCGGCTTTGAACAATCCCGTTTTTCCATGTCTATTGAACAATTTCCAGTACAACGCGTTTATCGTCTTTTGTAGCCGCTGCTTTGAGAACCGTACGGATTGCCTTGGCAATGCGGCCCTGCTTGCCAATCACCTTACCCATGTCCTCGTCGGCGACTTTGAGCTCCAGAACAATGCTCTGTTCCTTGTCAATTTCGTTGACGACGACTGCGTCTGGATGATCGACCAGCGCTTTAGCAATGATTTCTACAAGCTTTTTCATTACCACTCTCCTGGACTATCCAATAATATTTTCTTTTTTCAGTAATGCCTGAACAGTGTCGGTCGGTTTTGCACCATTAGCTAACCAGCCTTTGATGGCTTCAGCGTTCAGTTTTAATTCTGCGGGTTCTACGCATGGATTGTAGAAACCTACTTCTTCGATGAATTTACCATCTCTTGGTGCGCGGATGTCCGCAACGACGACTCTATAGAAAGGTTTTTTCTTTTTACCCATTCTTTTTAATCTGATTTTAACTGCCATTTTATTTCCCCCTTTCTGTGAAATTGCTAAATTAATTTATAATAAAAGCTTACATAAACGGTAGCTTGAACCGTCCTTTTTTGGCCTTGCCCTGCATGGCGCCCATCTGCTTCATCATCTTTTTGGTCTGCTCAAAGCCTTTGAGCATCCGGTTGACGTCGGAGACTGTGGTGCCGCTGCCGAGCGCGATGCGCTTCCTGCGGCTACCGTTAATAATTCCGGGCTTCAGCCTTTCCTCGGGCGTCATGGAACGGATAATGGCCTCGGTCTGTTTGGTCTGTCCCTCGGCGGCGTCCATGTTCATGCCCTTCAGCATTTTTTTGTTGACCCCGGGCATCATTTCCATCAGATCGCCGATGGAGCCCAGCTCCTGGAGCTGCTGCATCTGGTCCAGAAAATCGTTGAGGTCAAATTCCTGGGTTCTCAGCTTTTCCTCGAGCGCTCTGGCCTTTTCCTCGTCGATCATGTTCTGTGCCTTGTCAATGAGTGACAGGACATCGCCCATGCCCAGAATCCGGTTGGCCATGCGGTCGGGGTAAAAAAGCTCAATATCGGTCAGTTTTTCGCCGGTCCCGATGTATTTGATGGTTTTCCCAGTGGTGTAGGTGACGGACAGCGCCGCCCCGCCACGGGTATCCCCATCCAGTTTGGTTAAGACAACGCCGGTAATTTCCAGCTGCCTGTTAAATTCGTCGGCCACATTCACGGATTCCTGACCGGTCATGCCATCGACCACCAACAGGATCTCGGTTGGTTCGAGCAGCTCCTTGAGGTCTACCAGCTCGTTCATCAGGGTTTCGTCGATCTGGAGGCGCCCGGCGGTATCAATGATCACCAGGTTGTAACCCTCAGTCTCGGCAAATTCCAGGGCCTTTTTGGCAATGACTCTGGGATCCTTCTCGTCCTTGTTTAGGTAAACGGGAATGTCCAGCTCCTTGCCCAGTATTTCTAACTGGTCGATGGCCGCGGGACGGTAGACGTCACAGGCTACCAGCAGTGGTTTAAACTTCTTTTCCTTGCGCAGAAGGTTCGCGATTTTGGCCGCGGTGGTGGTTTTACCCGCCCCCTGGAGCCCCACCATCATAAAGATGTTGATGCCCTGCTCCACAAATTCCATTTTCTGGAGCTCACCGCCCAGCAGCTTGGTCATCTCGTCGTTGACGATTTTAATGAACTGCTGTCCCGGGGTCAGAGATTTTAAGACCTCCTCGCCCACGGCGCGCTCGCTCACAGCCTTTGTGAACTGTTTGACAACCTTGAAGTTGACGTCGGCTTCCAAAAGCGCCAGCTTGATTTCGCGGCTGGCAGCCTTAATGTCCTCTTCGCTCAGCTTGCCCTTGCGTTTTAAGTTTGAGAAGATGTTTTGAAATTTTTCATTCAAGCCTTCAAAAATCATGATATCACCTAATAATCTTCGCTAATTCTGTTCATTTTCTCTTTGATGGCTGTCAGCTCACTGCCCAGAGCCGGATGCTCTGCGACCAGCTCGGTCTTGAGAAGCGCTTCCAGCTCGAGGATCACACCGTCGATGAGCTCCTGGCTTTTTAAAAACCGCTCAACCAGCTTCAGCTTGTCCTCGTAGGCCTGCATCTGCGCTTTGGAACGCTTGACCACGTCGTAGACGCCCTGCCTTGTGACATGAACCACATCGCCGATTTCGGCCAGATTATAATCATCGTTATAATAATAATCCATGATCATTTTCTGCTTGTCTGTCAGCAATTCTCCGTAAAAATCAAAGAGTAACCGCTCCAATACGTTCTTTTCCATAAGCACCTTCAACAGCGCGTAAAGTCTCTTCCCTTTACGCACTTACCTATTTTAAGGTTTTTCCATCGGCTTGTCAAGCCTTTTTCGCCTTTGTCAAGAAAAAAACTTGACAGGTTAAGCAACCGAAAGGTTTTTGGACCTTAGCTTTCCACTTTCCAGTTTTAATCTTCCATTTCTTCATTCTGTCCGCCGCCCTCATACAGCATGCGCACAAATTCGCCGGCGTCAAAATCAATGAGGTCTTCGGGCTTTTCCCCGATGCCCACATACTCGATGGGCACCTGAAGCTCGTCGATGATGGCAATGGCCACGCCGCCCTTGGCGGTACCGTCCATTTTGGTCATGACAATGCCGTCCAAGTGTACGGCGTCGTTGAAGGTTTTGGCCTGGTTCAGTGCGTTCTGGCCTGTGGTCGCGTCGAGCACCAGCAGGTTATGCACGCTAAAGCCCTGCCCCTCCCGTTCTACGACCCGGGTGATCTTTTCAAGCTCTTTCATCAGGTTAACCTTGTTGTGCAGGCGCCCGGCAGTGTCGCAGAGCAGGATATCTGCGCCCCGGGCCCGTGCGGCGCCGATGGCGTCAAAGACGACGGATGAAGGGTCCGCTCCTTGCACACTCTTGATAATGTCCACACCCACGCGGTCAGCCCACACGTCCAGCTGTTCGGCCGCGGCGGCTCTGAAGGTGTCGGCCGCGGCCACCATGACCTTTTTGCCCTGGTCCTTGTACTTCTGGGCCAGCTTGGCGATGGTGGTGGTTTTGCCCACACCGTTGACGCCCACCACCAGCATGATCACTGGTAATTCGGTCTGGTGTTTTTCCACCTCGACCATCTCGGTCATGATCTGCCTGAGCAGATCCATGACGTCCTGCTTGGCCTTGGTCTTGGTCTCCTTGATCTGCTCACGCAGGGTTTCGGTGATCTTGGTGGCGGTTTCGATGCCCAGGTCGGAAAGGATAAAGGTTTCCTCCAGCTCATCGAAAAAATCATCGTCGAGGTCGCCGTAGTACACAACGTTCTCGACCTTCTGTATAAAGCTATCTTTTGTCTTTTTGAGCTTTTGGCACATCCGCTCATAAAGGGTCAGTTCTGACATTTCACACCTCGTTTTCTAAATTAAAAATTAAAAATGGAAAATTCAGGTGCGAATTGGCTTTGCCAATTCGATTGATATTCTAAAATTTTCCATTTTGTTAAGCTCCCGGCTCAATATAATCCGACAGCCTTACCGCCACCAGCTTGGAGATCCCATTTTTGGCCATGGAAACGCCGTATATGGCGTCGCAGGCCTCCAAGGTGCTCTTACGGTGGGTGATGATAATAAACTGGTTGTCGGTGGCAATATGCTCTAAATAGCTAGTGAACCGGTAGATGTTATGGTCGTCCAAAGCGGCGTCGATCTCGTCGATGACGCAGAAGGGCGACGGGTTCAGCTCCAGGAAGGAGAACAGCAGCGCGATGGCGATCATGGATTTCTCGCCCCCTGACAGCAGGGAAATGTGGCGCAGGTTCTTGCCTGGCGGCTGGGCCACCAGCTCAATGCCGCTTTCCAGCACGTTTTCGGGGTCGGTATACTCGATGTGGGCCTTGCCGCCCTCAAAGAGGATGCCGAAGATCCGGGTGAATTTCTTCTGGAGCTCGGCGAACTGCTTTGCAAACTGCCGCTCCATGGATTCGTACAGGCTGTCAATAATGCGCTCCAGCTCGCCCTTGGCCTTGGTCAGGTCCTTGTATTGGGCGCTCATAAAGCCGTAGCGCTCGTTCAGCTCTAAATATTCCTCGATGGCCCCCACGTTCACATTGCCCATGGCGGCCATGCGGCCCTTTAAGCTGCGCTGGTTCTCGGGGCTCAGGTCCAGGTCCTCCTGGCTCAGGGCCTCGTAGATGTCCCCCACCATGACAAAGTTCATGTCATAGCTCTCGAAGATATTTTCTTCCCAGTGGGTCATCTGCATCTCCAGCTTATTCTTTGCCATCTCGGCGTTGTTCTTTGTCTCATTCTGCAGGATGAGCTGATGGTTCAGGTCCTTGATCTCCTGCTCCAGAGCCTCGCTGATGGCGGTCTGCTCTCGCGTCTCGGTGGAGAAGCTCTCTAAGGCCGCGCGCTTTTCATCCACGGCTGCCTGCAGCTCCTCGGTCTCGACCTTCAGGACCTCACAGCGGGTGCGGTGCAGGGCGCTGCTCTCGCGGCAGGCCCGGATCTCACTCTCGACCTTTTTCTCACGGCTGATGCAGGTCTCGATCTGGCTGTGGATCATGGCCATCTGCTGCTCCAGGGAGCGGATGCCCTCATTGTCCCGGGCCAGCTTGATCCGCCCCTCGGAGATTTTGCGGTTCAGGCCCTCGATGGCCCCGCGGACCACCTCGATGTACTCGGCGCTGCCGGTATCGTCCTGCTCCATTTCCGCCTCCAGAGCGGCCAGCTCGGCCTCCTTCTGAGCCACCGTTTCCCGCAGGCGCTTTTCATTTTCAAGCGAGCTTCCCGCATCGTCCTGCAGGCTTTTAAAAATGCGGTCGCTCTCGGCCATGCGCTTTTTGGTGGTCTCCAGGTTCTGGGTAATTTTCCAGTGCTCCTGCTCCACGCTGTTCAGGCGCAGCTCGGCCTTTTTGGCGGCCTCTTTCAGGGCCTCATAGGCCTTAAAGGCCTCGCGGTAGGCGGCCTTGATCTTGAGTTTTTCGCTGTCCTGCCGTTTCATCTCGACTTCCAGCTTTTCGATCTCGGCCTTTTTAAACAGGGGCGACTGCTTGCCGCTCTTGGTGTACCCCCCCACGATGGCGCCGCCGGGGTAAAAGATTTCGCCCTCCAGGGTCACCACCGTATATTTGCCGAATATGGCTTTCTGGATGGCCCGCCCGGCGTTAAAATCGGCGGCCACCACAATGCGGCCCAGCAGGCTCTCGATGACCCGCTTAAACCGGGGTCCGTACTCTACCAGCTCGGAAGCGATGCCCTCAAAGCCCGGCGTGCGGGACAGGATCTCTAGATCCCTGGCCTCTACCCGGCCGTAGCGCAGGTTGTCCAGGGGCAGAAAGGTCGCCCGGCCTGCCCGCTGTTTCTTCAAAATATTGATGCACTGGTTGGCAGTGGTCACGTCCTCCACCACAATGTTCTGGCTTTTGGCCCCCAGGGCCACGTCCACAGCCATGGTAAAGCAGTCAGGGATGGACAGGAGCTCTCCGACCGGGCCGTAGACCTTGTTGATCATATCGCCCAGGTGCTCCCGGGAGTTCATGATGGTCCGGATGCTCGGGAAGTAGTCGCTGTAATTTTTCTGGACGCTCTTTAAATAATCGCGCTGGGAAAGGTTAACCTTGTAATTATTTTCCAGCACGCTGTAGTCATTTCTCAGGCCCTGGGCTTTTTTCTCAGCTTCCTCGGTCTGGTCCCTGAGGCTCTCGGTCTCTGCCGCCAGACGGGCACGGGTGCGCTCGTTCTGCTCGGCCTCCATCAGGGTATCGGAGAGCAACTGGCTGCTGCGCTCCTGCTCTGCGCTCACGCGCTTTAGCTGGTCCTCGTGAAAGCTTTTCTTGGTGGTAAAGCCGGCCAGTTGGGTTTTCAGGTCCAGCAGGGTATCGTTCAGCATAGCCCGCTGCTGCTCCCGTTCTTCCCTCAGGCTCACACCCTCGGCCTGCTTCAGCTTTTCGGCTTCCAGCTCGGCCTGGTGCCGGCTTTTCTCGTCCACCAGCTTCTGCAGGTCGGCGTTCTCGGCCTCGTAGGCCTGGGCCGCCGCGTCGCGGGAGGCGGTCAGCTCATCATACTCGGCCTGGAAGCGGCCGTGCTCGTCCAGGTGGGCGTTCAGGTCCTGGGTAAGCCGCTCGGCGTTGGCGGACTCGTTCTCGCTTTTGCCCTGGGTTATGAGGAGCTCACGCTCGCACTCGCCAATGCGCTTTTTCAGCTGCTCCAGGGCCTCTGCCATGGCGTCGGCCTGCTCGGTAATGCCCCGGATATTGCCCCGGGCGTTCTGGAAATCGCGGTCCTTTTCCTCGGTCTTTTTCTCGATCTCAAAAATCTGGAACCGGATCTCGGCCAGCTGCTTCTCGTAGGCGGCCAGCTGCTCTGAGGCGTCCTTCATATTGTGATAGAACACCATGAGGTCGACCTTTTTAAGGGCCTCCCGCAGCTCCAGGTACTCCTTGGCCTTTTCGGACTGGGCCTTCAAAGGCTTCAGCTGTTTTTCAATTTCTTCCAGGATGTCCTTCAGTCGCTCCAGGTTATTCTGGGTGTTCTCAAGCTTTTTCTCGGCCTCCTGCTTTTTGGTCTTGTAGTTAACAATGCCGACAGCCTCCTCCACAATACCGCGAAGCTCCTGGGGGCTGGCGCCGATAATATTCTCAATCCCGCCCTGGCTGATAAGGGAATACCCATTTTTGCCAAGGCCGGTGTCCATAAACAGCTCATGGATATCCTTGAGCTTGCAGCTTTTCTGGTTCATGCGGTATTCGCTCTCGCCGGAGCGGAAAAGCCGCCTGGTGATGACAATCTCGTCCAGATTGTCCAGGGTAAAGCCGCTGGTATTGTCTAAGGTCAGGGTGACCTCTGCGTAGTTGAGAGGTTTCTTTTTCTCGGTTCCGGAGAAGATAACATCCTCCATCTTCTTACCCCTCAGGGACTTGGTGCTCTGTTCACCCAGCACCCAGCGGATCGCGTCGGTTATATTACTCTTCCCGCTGCCGTTGGGGCCGACAATGGCAGACACCCCCTTGGAAAATTCCAGCTCTACGGGCTCCGCAAATGATTTAAACCCGGCCAGGGCCAGTTTTTTCAGGTACAACCGCACACCTCCTCTTTTTATTCACTCTTTTTGTCTTTAAACAGATAGTTTTTCGCCGCGTTCTGCTCGGCTTCTTTCTTACTCTTACCGGTCCCCTTGCTCACGACCACGCCGTTAAAGGTCAGGTCGATGAAAAAGGTCTTGTTGTGCTCCGGCCCCTCGGATTTTTCCAGCACATACTCGATGGCGTTGTCACTGTGCTTCTGGATCTGCTCCTGAAGCTCGGTTTTGTAATCCTTGATGAGCCCGCCGCTCAGGGCCAGCTCGATGTTTTTTTCAAGGGTTCCCAGCACGACCTTTTTGGTGGTGTCATAGTCGCTGTCTAAAAATACCGCGCCCATCACTGCCTCAAAGGCGTTGGCCAGATTGGATTTGCGTTTTCTGCCCCCGGTTACAATTTCCCCCTTGCCAAGGAGCATATATTCCCCCAGATTCAGGTCAGAGGCGGCCTGGGACAAGGATTCGGCACATACAATATTGGAGCGGATTTTCGTCATCTTTCCCTCGGAAAGCTTGTTGTATTTATACAAATACTCGCTGATAATCAGTTCCAATACTGCATCCCCCAAAAACTCCAGGCGTTCATTGTTCGTGGTCGTTCCTGAATGTGAGCTGTGGGTCAGCGCCACCTTCAGAAGTTCCTTGTCCTTAAATGTGTAAGCAATGCGATCTTCAATTCTCTTCATTCTTTTCCACCTCACTTTTTAGTGCGGCGGCCGCCTTCCCCCGGGCGGCCAGCCTTTTCATATAAGTAAAACCTGTTAAATTCAGGCCAAAACGAAAGAAAAGTCCGCAAAGGGACTTTTGTTTAGTTTAGTGCGTTTACGATATCACCAACGGTTTTAATATTTTCAAGCTCTTCGTCCGGCATTTTAACGCCGAATTCTTCCTCAAAGGCCATGACCAGCTCAATGACGTCCAGAGAGTCTGCTTCCAGATCCTCCATCAAAGAGGATTCCATAGTGATCTTTGCCGGATCAAGCTCCAGCTGTTCCGCGATAATTTCCTGAACTTTTGCAAATTTTTCTTCCATTATTCTTTCTCCTGTTCCTTAGCTGCCTTTTCTTCCTGTAATTTGGCAGTGATTTTGCCCAGAACATCGTTGTCAATAAACTTAATGCTCTGGTTAATGGCGTTTTTGATGGCATAGGCGCCACTGCTGCCGTGGGCCTTGATGATGCCGCCCTTCACGCCCAAAAACGGTGCTCCGCCGGCTTCGTCTGAGTCAAACTGCTTCTTGAACTGTTTCAGGTCGTTTTTGATGAGCGCCCCGCCGATCTTGCCCTTGGCAGAGCCCATGATGGATTTTTTGATCCCTTTCATCAGGTAGCTGGACAGACCCTCGAGCAGCTTGAGCACAATGTTGCCTGTAAAGCCGTCACACACCAGTATATCCACATCGGTCGTGGGAATATCCCGGGCTTCGACATTGCCCACAAAATTCAGGTCACTGTTTTTAAGCAGCTGGTAAGCTTCCTTGACCATGATGCTGCCCTTTTCCTCCTCAGAGCCAATGTTGACCAGGCCTACCTTAGGATTCTTTTTACCCAAAACGCTCTCAAAATAGACATGTCCCAGCATGGCGAACTGTTCCAGATACTCGGACTTGCAGTCTGCATTGGCCCCGGTATCAATGAGCAGCACCACGCCGCCGTCCTTTGGCAGCGCAGCCGCCAGCGCCGGACGCTTGATCCCCTTGATCCTCCCCAGTTTAAGAAGCCCGCCGGAAAGCAGCGCGCCTGTGCTGCCCGCTGAAATGAGCACGCTGTCAGGATCGCCCTTCATGGCGTTTAAGGCCACCACCAGTGAGGAATCCTCTTTTCTGCGGATCGCCATTGCCGGCTCCTCGTCAAAACCGATGACGGTCTGCGCGTGGAGCACCTTTATCTTATCCTGTGGATAGGGATATTTTGCCAGCTCCTGCTTTACGATGTCCTCCTTACCCACAAGGGTGAGCGGCACACCGTATTCCTTGACGGCGTCCACCGCGCCTTTGACAATCTCGACCGGCGCGTTGTCGCCGCCCATTGCATCGACGAATATATTCACGTTAACACCTTCCTAAAAATAACTCCGTATAGAGAAAAAACAGAGTCGGAACTCTGTTTAGTCTTCAATCATTACATTTACATCTTTATAGGTTCCGCAGGATTTGCATACGCGGTGTGGTAATTTGATTTCACCACATTTTGGGCATACGCTCATACCAGGGATATTCAGTTTGTAATGTGTTCTTCTCTTGTCTCTTCTAGATTTAGAAATTTTACTCTTTGGTACTGCCATCTTTTACACCTCCTATGTTTAAGTCACATCTTACAGTAGCTCTTTAAGGGCTTCCATCCTCGGATCAATATCCGTGTCATCCCCGCAACTGCATTGTTCTTGATTTAAGTTTGCTCCACAACTTGGACATAACCCCTTACAGTCTTCGTCACACAAAACCTTAAACGGCTCGTTGATAAAGAGACACTCCTCAACATAGGGCACCATATCAATGGTCTCCGTACCCGGGTCCGTTTCGATCGTATCCTCGAATTCAAAGACACTGCTAACGGGGGTGGGTGTAAGACAGCGGGCGCAGGGATAAACAATCACTCCGGTCAAAGTAAACTTCATCAAAAACTCAGTAGCCCCGAGCTTTTTAATGCTGCCCTTCACCAAAGCGCCGTTTTCATCCAGCTTTCCCTCATAATCGTCCCCATATCCTTTGAGATCATCCTGAAACAGACGAAATTCATAATTCAGGGTTTCATCATTTAATAATTTTAAAACATTAATAATCATTTCATAACTCCAAATGGGCAATCCTCATTATATATAGGATTGCCCATTTTGTCAAGTAAAAATCTTTACAAACGGGCCACAAATTTCAAAGGCTGACGAAAGCTTAAAAATACGGGATTTTTATGCCTCCGGACACAGAGATGGCGTGCCCATACGACACGCCATCTCTGTGTGATTGTTTTATTTATGATTAACCAACTAATTCAACGGTATCGCGGGCGATCATTAATTCTTCGTTGGTCGGGATCACCATTACCTTGGTTCTGGAGTCCGGAGTCGAGATCACAAGCGCTTCGCCGCGTTTGCTATTCTTTTCTTCGTCCAACTGGATGCCCAGGTATTTTAAGCCGCTGCAGACCGCTGCGCGGTCCTTGGAAGAGTTTTCACCCAGGCCGGCTGTAAAGATAATGCCGTCAACGCCGTCCATGGCCGCTACATAAGCGCCGATGGTGGTTTTTACACGGTAGATAAAGATATCCAGGGCCAGCTTAGCGCGTTCATTGCCCGCTTCAGCCGCCGCTTCAACATCACGGAAGTCCGAGCTTACGCCGGAAACGCCCAGCACGCCGGATTCCTTGTTCATCATGGTGTTGACCTGATCCACAGTATAGCCTTTGTCACATAAGAAAGGAATGATGGCCGGGTCAATATCGCCGCAGCGGGTACCCATTTCAAGGCCAGCCAGCGGGGTTAAGCCCATGGAAGTGTCAATACATTTGCCATAGCGGATCGCAGCCACACTCGCACCGTTTCCTAAGTGACAGGAAATTAATTTCAAGTTGCCGATGTTTTCACCCAGCAACTCAGCAGCCGTCAGGCTGACAAAACGGTGGGAGGTGCCGTGGAAGCCGTATTTACGGATTCTGTGTTTTTCGTACATTTCATACGGCAGCGGGTAGATATAAGCTTCTGCCGGCATGGTCTGGTGGAAAGCTGTGTCAAACACGCCGACCATCGGTACGCCCGGCAGCAGTTCTTCACAGGCACGAATCCCGATTAAGTTGGCAGGATTGTGAAGCGGCGCCAGCTCAGAGCAGTCTTCCATTTTCTTAATCACTTCATCGTTGATAACAACAGAGCTCGCAAAAGTTTCAGCGCCGTGAACGGTTCTGTGACCGACAGCGTCAATTTCCTTAAGATCCTTGATCACGCCGTGGTCAGCGTCAACCAGGGCCGCCATAATAATATCCAGAGCTTCCTTGTGTGTTTCCATTGGCTGTTCAAACTTAACCTTATCTTTACCAGCCGGCTGGTGAACCACAACAGCGCCGTCAATACCGATTCTCTCAGCTAAACCTTTTGCCAACACTGTTTCAGTGGCCATATCCAGCAACTGATATTTCAGTGATGAGCTGCCGCAATTAATAACAAGTACATTCATTTTTAAATTTTTTCTCCTTTTATTGTCTTTTTCAGATAAACAATTTATAATTGAACTACACTAGTATATAATAACAGTAACAAACCAATAATGCCATTATTTTTTTGTTTTTTTGGGCTAAATTATTGCTCAGTTGGAGGAAAGCATGCAAACTCAGGCCATCATCTGCGAATACAATCCCTTTCACAACGGCCACGCCTACCAGATACAGGCGGGAAAAGAGGCCGCCGGCAGCACCCACACCCTGGCGCTCATGAGCGGAAGTGTGGTTCAGCGGGGCACCTTTGCCATAGCCGATAAATGGCTGCGCGCCCGCACCGCCCTGCTGTCCGGGGCCGATCTGGTCTGCGAGCTACCCTTCTGCTACGCCGCCCAGAGCGCCGAGTACTTTGCCGCCGGCGCTGTCAAAATCTTAAACGCCACCGGCGTGTGCGACACCCTCTGCTTTGGCTCAGAGGCCGGCGACCTCGAGGCACTGAGTGCAGTGGCCCAGAGCCTCGCCTTTGAGACGCCCGCCTTCAGAGACGCTCTCAAGGCCTTTCTCGGCAAGGGTCTGGCCTTTCCAAAGGCCCGGGAGCTTGCTTTTAAAGCCATCGATGGCGAAAAATCCGCATCTTATCTGCGGGAGCCCAACAATATTCTGGGTATAGAATATCTCAAAGCCCTGCGCCGCACCCACAGCGCCATCCGGCCCGTCACCATAAAGCGGCAGGGAAACGCCTACCACGACACCCAGGCCCAGAGCCGCTACGCCAGCGCCACCGCCATCCGGCAGCTGCTGGCCGCCCCCGGCGCTGGCGCCCAGGCGCTAAAACCCCTGCTCCCCTACGACCCCGCCCTGCTCTTAAGCGATCTTAAAGAAGCGCGCGTCCCCTGGGAGGAAAGCTACGCCAAGGCCCTGCTCAGCCAGATCCACTCCCAGGATCTGGCCCGCTTCAGAACCCTGCCCTATATGGAGAAAGGCCTCGAATTTAAGCTTAAAAAGGCCCTGGGCGCAAGCGGGAGCTACGACAGCATTGTGGATACCCTCACCTCAAAACGCGCGCCCAAAAGCCGGATACGGCGGATTTTAATGAACCTGTCCATGGGCTTTGAGGCCCGCGACCTCCGCCGCTTCGCAGCCCCCGGCTTCGTGCCCTGCCTCCGGGTTCTGGGCTTTAACGAAAAGGGACGGGCGCTGCTAAAGGCCATCCGCGAACAGGACGGCCTGCCCGTCATCACCAACACCCGCGCCAACATCACAAGGCTGAGCCCCGACCAGCGCGCCTGCTTCGATTTCGACGCCCGCGCCACCGACCTGTTCAGCCTGTTCTGCGAAAAGCAGTACCGCTACCACCGCGATTACACCCAAAACCCTGTCATCATAGCCGAAAAGGAGGCCTTATGAATCTGAATTTTAGCATTATCCCCAACGCAGAAGCCCCCCTGCCCCCCAATCCCACCATCTATCCGCCCTGCGGCCCCGTCACCGGCGTTTTCCGAAAAAACGTCACCAGCTACAAGGGCATTCCCTTTGCCAAACCGCCGGTGGGCCCCCTGCGGTTCCGGCCGCCAGAGCCCGCCCCGGCCTGGATCAGCCCGCGCGAATGCTTTGAATTCAGCGATAAATGCCTCCAGTTCGGCGGCATTCTGGCCGATCTCCCGCCCATGTACAGCGCCTTCGGAAAAAGCGAGGACTGCCTGTACCTCAACGTCTGGACCCCGGCCACCGCGCCTGGGGAAAAACGCCCCGTTTACGTCTACGTCCACGGCGGCGGCTTTGCCACCGGCTCCGGCTCCGAGCTCATGTTCGACGGCACCAATATGGCCGAGCGGGGCGTGGTGGTCGTTACCTTTAACTACCGCCTCGGCGCCTTCGGCTTTTTAACCCTCGGGGCCATGGAAGAGGAATCCGGCAGCATCGGCAACCTCGGCCTCCTCGACCAGATCCAGGCGCTGAAGTGGGTGCGGGAAAACATCGAAGCCTTCGGCGGCGATCCCGAAAACATCACCCTGGGCGGCGAATCCGCCGGCGCCTTCAGCGTGACCGGCCTGCTGCTCAGCCCCCTGGCCAAGGGCCTGTTCCACCGGGCCATCGTCGAGAGCGGCTCCATCCTGTCCATCGGAGCCTTCTGCACCCGGGCTAAGGGCAACCTTGCAAAATCCATTGCCATGGGAAAAGACTTTGCCCAGATCTTCGGCGCAGACGACAGCCCAGAGGGGCTTGAAAAACTCCGGGAAGCCCCGGCAGAGGCCATGGCCTACCTGTCCATGATCAAGGCCGACCGCGCCCTGCCCCTGCGCTTTTCCTTCTGGCCTGTATTTGACGGCGCCATCCTGCCAAAAGACCCCATGCAAGCCTTGAAAAACGGAGACTATAACGCCGTCGATCTGCTCATCGGCTACAATACCAATGAGGCCACCCTGTTCTTCAAAAGCAACAACAACTTCGGCTCCTACCAGATGATGATCTATGATCTCTTCGGCGCCGACAACGCCCCCGCTGTGTTTGAACGCTTCCCCATCAAGGACGAGCGCAAAGCCGAACGCCAGCTCGAAGCCATCTTTACCCATACCGGCTTTATTCTAGGCATGCGCATCATCGCCGACTACTTTGCCGACGCCGGGCGCAATGTGTTTTTTTACAATTTTAACTACGATCCCGCAATCCTTAAAATCGTCGGGCTCGACACCGCCCACTCCCTGGAGCTGCCCTTTGTTTTCGGCAACGCCATCGGAAAAATGCGGATCAGCAAAATCAGCATTCTGTCCGACCAGATGCAGACCCACTGGACCAATTTTATGAAAACCGGCAATCCCAATACCGGCGGCGAATACAAAAATATGATGTTCTGGCCCTTCTACAACACCAGAACCCGGCAGCTCATGGTTTTTGACAAGGAACTTTCCAACAAAACCATGCCCGATGCCGATACCCTCGATTTTTTACAGAATTTACTCTATGGTGAAAAACCCTACTATTTATAAAGGAGATAATCATGCAGAAAGAAAATTTACAAAAGCTGGCTAAACTGGCTGTCCGCATCGGCGTCAACATTCAAAAGAACCAGAACCTGGTCGTCAATTCCCCCATTGAGTGCAGCGAGTTCGCCAGAGCCCTGGCTGAAGAAGCCTACAAGGCCGGCGCCAGAGACGTCAGCATCAATTACAGCGACGAAAAATTCAGCAAAATCCGCTATACCCACGCCGATCTCGACGTGTTTAAGGAAGTGCCCGACTGGTTCGTGGCCAAGCAGAACGACGCCGTCGAAAAAGGCTCAGCCCTCATCTCCGTCTACGCCGACGATCCCGACCTCCTGAAAGACGTTGACCCCGAAAAGATAAAAACCGCCTCAGCCGCTATCCAGAGTGCCACCGAAGCCTACCACATGGCCATGATGAATAATGAGTGCCGCTGGTGCGTGGTCTCCGTGCCCACAGTCGGCTGGGCCGCCAAGGTATTCCCCGGCGTCGAACCCGAAACCGCTGTCGATATGCTCTGGGAGTCCATCTTCAAAGCCACCCGGGCCGACCAGGATGACCCCATTGCCGCCTGGCACCAGTTTAATAAAAGTTTTGAGGATAAAACCCGCTTCCTCAATCACAGCCAGTTTGTCAAATTCATCTATAAAAACAGCCTGGGTACCGACATTGAAGTCGGCATGCCCGAAAACCATATCTGGGCCGGCGGCAGCGAAAAAGCCGCAGACGGCGTCGAATTCTTCCCTAATATCCCCACCGAGGAAGTGTTCTCCGCTCCGCATAAAGACAAGGTCAACGGCACCTTAGTCAGCTCCCACCCACTCGTCTACAACGGCCAGCTCATCGACAACTTCTCGCTGACCTTTAAAGACGGCAAGGTCGTAAGCTACCAGGCCGAAACCGGCGAAGAAGCCCTCAAAAACCTCGTCGAAGCCAGCGAAGGCTCCAACTACCTGGGTGAGATCTCCTTCGTTCCCTACCACTCCCCCATTTCCGATATGGATACCCTGTTCTACAATACCCTGTTTGACGAAAACGCCTCCTGCCACTTCGCTCTGGGCGCCGCCTACCCCACCTGCGTCAAAGACGGCTCCAGCATGAGCGTGGACGAACTCAAAGAAGCAGGACTCAACTACTCCACCACCCACGTCGATTTCATGGTCGGCACCGAAGACCTCAGCATCACCGGCATCCAGGCCGATGGCACTCAGGTTCCGATCTTTGTAAACGGCGACTGGGCCATCTAGCCCAAGCTATCAAAAAAAGAAGAACCTTTGGCATATCCAGCCAAAGGTTCTTTTTAAATGGAATAAAACGACATGCCAAAACGACACACCACCGCCCGGCACTCAGCCCAGCGCAAATTTTTCACCAAACCCTCGTGAGATAACGTACCAAAACAGCGCGCCATGTCCAGCAAATAAAAAAAGCAACTGTTTTCACAGCTGCTCTATCTTCTAAAATGGTGACCCATGGGCGACTTGAACGCCCGACACCCTGATTAAAAGTCAGATGCTCTACCAACTGAGCTAATGGGTCATAAAAAGTGGTGGGGAGAGATGGATTCGAACCATCGTAGACTCCGTCAACGGATTTACAGTCCGCCCCCTTTAGCCACTCGGGCATCTCCCCAAAATAAAAATGGAGCTGATGATAGGACTTGAACCTACAACC